>JAFXQI010000065.1 GCA_017527155.1 Kiritimatiellia bacterium | reverse complement strand
GAAAAGTGAAAAGTGAAAAGAGAGAGGAGGACGAGGGGGAAGAGAGTGACGAGTGACGAGTGACGAGTGACGAGTGGGCGGTGGGTTGTGTTGGGGAAACGGGAGGAGGGGGGGGTGGAGAGTGGGGTGGAGGGGGAGCGGGAGGGAGGGCGGAGGGGGTGGTGCAAGGGACGGGGGCGGAGCCCCCGAGCCCCCGAGGTGCGGGTGGGGTGCGGGTGGGTGGTGGTGGTGGATGGTGGGTTCATGGTGGGAGGGAGGATAGTGGGTTGGGGGTGGTGGGGGAAGGGGAAAGTGGGGGGGCGGCGGGCGGACCGCCCGCCGTCAGGAGGGATGGGGGGAAAAAGGGGCATGGGGGCTCACCAGTCGTTTTCGACGGGGATGGGACGGCCGAAGAGGGGTTTGAGTTGGTCGCGCTGGGATTGTTCGCGGGCACGCATGGCGTCGAGGAGTTGGGTGGCTTCTTCGGGGGTCATTTGCTCGGAGGGGGGCTCTTGGGATTGCTGCTGGGATTGCTGCTGGGATTCTTGGGATTCTTGAGACTCTTGGGATTGAGATTGGGATTGTTGCTGGGCTTGCTCCTGTTGCTCCTGCTGTTGCTCCTGCTGCTGGTCTTGTTGCTGGGATTGCTGCTGGTCGTCGGAGGAGGATTGGTCTTGGTTTTGCTGGTCTTGGGATTGGTCTTTGTTCTGTTGCTGTTGCTGCTGCTGCTGTTGCTGCTGGATTTGTTGTTGTTTGAGGAGGGCGAGTTCGTAGTTGGCTTTGTAGTCGGGGGCGGAGGGTGCGAGGGCGATGGCGTTTTCGTAGGATTGGAGGGCTTCGGCGATCAGGGCGGGGGCGTTGGTGGAGGTCGGGTCGGCGTCGGAAAGGGCGTAGAGGGTGTTGCCGCGGTTGTAGTAGGCGCGGGCTTGGGCGTCGAGGTCGGGAATGGCACGGGCGGATTCGGCGAGGAGGGTGGAGGCGGCGTCGGGGTCGCCGGCGGCCGCGGTCGCAAGGGCGGCGTTGTAGAGGGCCGGGGCCGCGGGGAGGTTGTTGGTGGGGGCGAGTTCGGCCGCGGCCAGGAAGTTGGAGGCGGCGGAGGGGTAGTTGGAGGCGGCCAGGTCGGCGAGGCCGGCGGTGAAGAGGGGGCGGGGGGATTGGGCGCGAGCGGGAGCGGGGGAGAGGAGGGGGAGGGTGGCGAGGATGATGATGAAAGAGGCTGATTTGTTTTGGAAAAGCGGGCGGGCCGCCCGCGCTCCGACAGAGCGGTCGGGGGTGAGGGATTCGAGGAGGAGGAGGAGGAGGGAGAGGAGGAGGGGCCACTGGAAGCGTTCTTCGTTGATGCGGGCGGTGCGGGATTCGGCTTCGGTGCGTTTGAGTTTGTCGATGGATTCGCGGAAGACGCGCTCGAGGCCGGTGTCGCCGGCGGCGGAACGGACGTAGGCGCCGCCGGTGGAGGTGGCGAGCTGCTGGAGGATGTCTTCGTGGAGGGTGGTCTTGACGATCTGGCCTTTGCGGTCTTTGAAGTAGGCGGAGCCGGTGGAGGCGTCGCCGGGGATCATTTCGCCTTCGAGGGTGCCGATGCCGATGGCGTACAAGCGGATGCCTTTTTCTTTGAGTTCGGGGAGGAGGGACAGGGGGTCGCCTTCGTGGTCTTCGCCGTCGGTGACGAGGAGGATGCAGCGGTCGGCGGTGGTGTCGTTGGGGAAGGAGTCGATGGCGGTGCGCAGGGCTTGCGCGATGGCGGTTCCGCCGCGGGGGATGATGCCGCAGTAGAGGTCGTCGAGGGTCATGGCGAAGGCGGCGTAGTCGGTGGTGAGAGGGCACTGGAGCAGGCTGGACCCGGCGAAGGGAATGAGGCCGACGCGGTCGCCGCGCAGGGCCCGCAGGAGGTCGTGGATGCCCCATTTGGCCTGCTGGAGACGCGAGGGTTTGATGTCGGCGGCGGTCATGGAGCGGGAGGTGTCGAGGACGACGAGGAGGTCGAGGCCGCGGCGGGTGATTTCTTCCCAGTGGAACCCCCATTGGGGGCGCGCCAGGGCGAGGATGAGGCAGGCGAGGGCGAGGGTGCGCAGCCAGATGCGGCGGGCGGCGGCAGCGGGGTTGCGTCCGGGAAGGAGGAAGGGGGCGTTTTTTTCGTCGACCCACGCGGCGAGGCGGCGCCGGCGGGCGCGGAGGAGGCGGTGGGCGGCCCAGAGCCAGACGGGGAGGGCGAGGAGGAGCCAGAGGATGTGCGGGGCGCCCCAGTTCATGGGAGCCTCCCGAGGATGGTGCCAGAGAGGACGGCTTCGGCGGCCAGCAGGAGGAGGGCGAGGAGGGCCGGGAGGGCGAAGATGTCTTCGTGGCGGGTGTAGGAGGAGAGTTCGATTTCGGTTTTTTCCATGGCGTCGATTTTTTCGTAGGTGGCGGCGAGGGAGTCGAGGTCGGTGGCGCGGAAGTAGGCGGCGTCGGTGGCGCGGAAGTAGGCGGCGTCGGTGGCGGTGGCGACGGAGCGGAGGGTGTCTTCGTCGATCTCCGGCGCGGGCAGGGCGAGGCCGAAGAAGCCGCCGCTCTGGGGGCGGTCGGAGGCGGCGCCGACGCAGTAGATCTTGATGCCGAGGGCCGCGGCGGCCTGCGCGGCGTCGCGCGGGGCGAGCTGGCCGGCGTTGTGGATGCCGTCGGTCAGCAGGACGAGGACTTTGCTCTTGGCTTCGGAGTCGCGCAGGCGGTTGACGCCGGAGGCGATGGCGTCGCCGATGGCGGTGCCGTCTTCGAGCATTCCGGTCTGGAGGCGGTCCATCTGGAGGAGGAGCCATTCGTGGTCGGTGGTGAGGGGGGCCAGGGTGTAGGGCATGGCCGCGAAGGCGACCAGGCCGATGCGGTCGTCGGTGCGGTCGCGCACGAATTGGGCGATGACTTTCTTGGCGGCGTCGAGGCGCGTAAGGCGCTGGGTGCGCGTGGAGAGGTCGTCGGCGTTCATGGAGGTGGAGGTGTCGACGAGCAGGACGATGTCCACGCCTTCGGTGCGGGCGCGGGATTCGGCGATGCCGCGGCGGGGACGGGCGGCGGCCAGTACGAGGAGGACGAGCGCAAGGGCGGTGAGGGTCGGCGGCAGCCAGCGGAGGAGGACGAGGCGCGGGGTGGTCGGCAGGGCCGCCAGGGGGGTGGCGTCGGAGAAGTGGAGGGTGGCGCGGCGGCGGGGGGTGTGGAGGAGGTACGTCGCCGGGGGGACGAGGAGAAGCAGGAGGAGAAGCCAGGGGTTTGCGAAGGAAATCATGGCTGGGCCTCCGGCGACGAGTGAAAAGTGAAAAGTGACAACTGAAAAGTGGGCGGTGGGTTAGTTTGGGAGAGAAGGGAGAGGGAGATCATGGGATGCCTCCTTTCTCGGAGGGGGACGGCGCCGTGTCCGGCGCCGCGCGGGACGGGGTGGGGGCGGACGGGGCGGGGATGGTTTCGCGGACGAAGGTTTCGGCGGAGTCGAGGGCGGTGAGGAGTTCGGGGGTGCCGGGGCGGTGGCAGGCGAATTTGACGAGGTCGCTGGTTTCGAGGAAATCGGCGAGGCGGCGGCGGTGGGCGGGGGTGAGGTCGGGGGATTTCAGGGCGTCGCGGATGAATTCTTCGGTGGTGCGTTCGGGGGCGCGGATGGAGAAGCGGGCTTCGACGTAGGTGCGGACGATGGCGGAGAGGCGGACGAAGAAGGGGTCCTGTCTGTCGCCGCCGGTCCAGTCTTCGGCGCGCATGGCGGCGATGGCGGCCAGGGCGGTGGCGTGCGGCGGGGGCGGGGGCGTCGGTTTGGCGAGGACGACGGTGACGCGGCGCGCGAAGTACCAGAGGGCGGCCGCGGCGAGGAGGAGGACGGCGAGGACGCCGAGGAGGATGAGGAGCCAGTGGGAGGGAGGGGCGGGCCAGTGGGCCGGGGTCATGTCCATGGGGCGGAGCTCGGTTTCGCCTTCCTCAAGGGAGCTGACGACCTCGAAGGCCGCGAAGGGCATGGACTGGGTGGCGGTGGTGCCGTCGGGGAGGTGGATGAGGACGGGGGCGTTCTCGGCGATGACGTGGTTGCTGACGACGAGGGAAGTCAGGGTGCAGTGGCGGACGGTGCGCTCGAGGCCGCCGTCGGCGGGGTGGGTCTCGGGGGCGGCGGTGTCGCGGACGATGACGTCTTTTCCGTGAGCGAGGCCGGCGAGCGGGAAGTCGATGGTGGTGCCGGGGCGGTGGAGGGCGGTGAGGGTCAGGTCGATGGGATCGCCGATGCGGATGGTGTTGGTGGAGAGGGTGGCGGTCAGGCGGGCGGGTTCGTCGGAGAGGAGGGGCGCCGCGTCGAGGGAAGGCTGCGCGGGGCGCCGGGAGGGCGCGGCGAGTGAAAAGTGAACAGTGAAAAGTGAAAAGATGAGGATGGAGAGGAGTTTCATTTGCGGGCCTCGCGGCGGAGGAAGAAGCGGACGAGTTCGCGGTCGTAGGGGCGGTCGGTCCAGAGTTCGATGGCGTCGCTGCGGGCGGTGCGGAGGCGGTCGAGGAGGGCGGCGCGGGCGGCGGCCTGGCGGACGGCGTAGGCGCGGCGGACGGCGGGGGAGGTGGTGTCGACGAGGACGCGGCGGCCGGTTTCGGCGTCGGTGAGGTCGAGGATGCCGGCGGGCGCGAGTTCGCGTTCGCGGGGGTCGCCGACGACCAGGCTGACGAGGTCGTGGCGGCGGGCGGTGACGCGCAGCAGGCGGTCGCACGGCGGGGCCTGGAAGTCGGAGAGCAGGAAGGCGACGCAACGGCGGCGGATGACGCGGTTGAGGTAGTCGAGCGCGGGGGCGAGGTCGGTGGCGCGGGAGGCGGCCGGGGCTTCGAGGACGTCGGAGATGACGCGCAGGACGTGGGGGACGCCTTTGGCCGGCTTGACGAACTTCTGGACGCGGTCGCCGAAGAGGAGCAGTCCGACGCGGTCCTGGTTGGCGATGGCCGAGAAGGCGAGCGTGGCCGCGACTTCGGCGGCCAGGTCGCGCTTGGTCATGGCGCCGGAGCCGTAGCGGTTGGAGGCGGAGACGTCGACGAGAAGCATCAGGGTCAGTTCGCGCTCTTCGCGGTATTTTTTCACGAAGGGGGTGCCGGTGCGGGCGGTGACGTTCCAGTCGATCGCGCGGATGTCGTCGCCGGGCTGGTACTCGCGGACTTCCTCGAACTCCATGCCCTGGCCCTTGAAGACCGAATGGTAGCGGCCCGCAAAGACGTCCTGCACCGCGCGGCGGGTGCGGATTTCGATGCGGCGGATTTTGCGGAGTGTTTCGCGGGGAAGCATGGGATATTCAGTGAAAAGATAAAAGAGAAAAGTGAAAAGATGCGGTGGGGGTGTTTTCCGGGTTACGGGACGGGGAGTTCGTCGAGGAGGATGGAGACGAGGGAGTCGGCGGTGAGTTCCTCGGCTTCGGCTTCGAAGGAGGGGATGATGCGGTGGCGGAGGACGTCGGGGGCGACGGACTTGACGTCCTGCGGGGTGACGTAGCCGCGGCCTTGCAGGAAGGCGTGGGCCTTCGCCGCCAGCATCAGCGCGAGGGTGGCGCGCGGGGAGGCGCCGTAGCGGATGTTGCCGGCAAGGGCGTTCAGTTTGTAGGCGGCCGGGTTGCGGGTGGCGAAGACGAGCGAGAGGACGTAGTCCTTGATCTTGTCGTCGACGTAGATGGCGTCGACCGTCTTGCGCGCCCTGAGGATGGTGTCGGGCTTGACGACGGGGCGGACGTCGCGGACGACTTCCGTGCGCGCGTTGGCTTCGAGGATGCGGCGCTCTTCGTCGAGCGTGGGATAGCCGATCTTGAGCTTGAGCATGAAGCGGTCCACCTGGGCTTCGGGCAGCGGGTACGTGCCTTCCTGCTCGACCGGGTTCTGCGTGGCGAGGACCAGGAACGGCTCCGGCAGCGCGAAGGTCTCCTGGCCGATCGTCACCTGGCGCTCCTCCATCGCTTCGAGGAGGGCGGACTGGACTTTCGCCGGCGCGCGGTTGATTTCGTCGGCGAGCACGATGTTCGCGAAGACCGGGCCCTTGCGGGTGCCGAAGTCGCCGGTCTTGGGGTTGTAGATCTGCGTGCCGATGAGGTCCGCGGGGAGCAGGTCCGGCGTGAACTGGATGCGGCGGAAGCTCGTCTCCAGCGCGGCGGCGAGGGTCTTGACGGCGAGGGTCTTGGCCAGCCCGGGGACGCCTTCGAGCAGGATGTGGCCGTTGGCGAGGAGGCCGACGAGAAGGCGGTCGAGCATGTAGCGCTGGCCGACGACGACTTTTTCGAGTTCGGCGCGGAGGGGGGCGACGAAGGCGCTCTCCTGCTGGACTTTTTCGTTGATGGCGGTGATGCCGCTGCTGGTGCTGCTCATGGGGTTCTCCTTAGGGGGTTGCGGTTGGGGCGGGGGCGGCCGTCGCGGCCGCCGGGGTTGCCGGCGCGCCCGGCTTCGCGATGCGGATCCGGATGCGGTCGTTGTCGTTCGAAATCTCGGGGACCGCGCCGGGCGCGACGGGGCCCGGCAGGCCCATGCGCACCGAACCGGATTGGCGGCCGGTCTGGCGGCCGTTGGCGTCCGCGGTGTCCGTGCGGCGGTCGTAGCGGAGGGAAAGGGTGCGGCCATCGAGGCGTACGTCGAGGTCGTCGGGGGCCAGGCCGGAGCGGGCGAGGGTCAGCTCGTAGGCGTCGTCGAGCTCGCGCATGTTCACGGCGGGGGAGGCCGGCAGCGCCGCCCATTCGGGGCCGGGCGAGAAGAACGACCCGAAGTCCTGGAGCATCGCCTCGTGCGCCTCCATCGCCTCGTCCATCATCCGCTGCACGTCCGCATGCCAGCGGGGAAACGACCGCGGGGCGAACGACGGCCGCGGCGAGCGGCGGAACAGCGCGAAGGGATCGCGGTAGGCCGCGGGCGGCGGGAGGGCGGCGGGGGCGGGGGCGCCGGCGGCAACGTCGACGTCGGCGGGATCGTCCGCGTCGGGTGCGGGAGCAGAAGGTGACGGAACATCCCGATCGCATTCCAAGGAGGGGGGAATGGCGGCGGCAGGAACCGCGGGGGAGGAGGGAAAGGAACCCCCGCGTTGGGATGTCCCGTCAAATTGGTTCTTGGCCAGCCACCCGAGGATGACCGCCTGCAACGCGAGAATCAGCCAGAGCAGGCCGCGTCCTTGGGGACGCTGCTGCGGTTGCGGCACCGGCGGCGGGGTGGGGGAGGTGGATGGAGTGAATTCGTCTGTCATGGCACTTTTCTCCAAGCACGTTCCGTGCCAACTTGCGAAACATCGGCAAAACCGCCCGTTTCCCAGTGTCTTCGACGTGCCACCCCGTGCCTCCTGCGACAAAACGCCCACCCCCACCGCGCCATAATGTCCGGTTCATTCCGGCTTGCCGCGGGTGCTCCCGGCGGCTATTCTGTCGGAGTACGCCAATACAGGGGAACCGACCATGATCCTACGCCATCTGCTCCTCCCGGACATCCTGGAACTCGTCGAGGCCAACCGTCTCAACGAGGTCCGCGACTTCCTCGCCAAGCAGCCGGCCCCCGAAATCACCGACCTCCTCGCCGCCCTCGACGACAAGGACGCCCTCCTCATCTTCCGCGTGCTCCCGCGCACCCTCGCCGACGAAGTGTTCTCGCTCCTCGAACCCAACCTCCAGAACTGGATGCTCAAGAACATGGCCCAGGAGGAAGTCCGGTATGTCCTCAAGGGTCTGACCCCGGACGACCGTACCGCCCTCTTCGAGGAACTCCCCGCGCGCGTCGTCAAGGGCCTTCTCACGCTCCTCAACGACAAGGACCGCAAGCTCGCCCTGACCCTCCTCGGCTACCCCGAAGGCTCCGTCGGCCGCCTGATGACCGACCGCTACGTCACGGTCAACCCCGACTGGACCGTCACCCAGACCCTCGACCACCTGCGCGCCGCCGGCATGGATTCCGAAACCATGACGATGATCTACATCACCGACGCCGAGGGCCACCTCGTCGACGACCTGCGCCTGCGCCGCCTGATCCTGGCCGCGCCGATGACGCGCGTCCGCGACCTCCTCGACGGCCACTACGCCAGCCTCACCTCCCTCCAGGACCGCGAAGAAGCGGTCGGCATCTTCCAGGACTACGACCTCTTCGCGCTCCCCGTCGTCGACGCCGACGGCGTGCTGCTGGGCATCGTGACCATCGACGACATCCTCGACGTCGCCGAAGAGGAAGCCACGGAAGACTTCCACAAGATGGCCTCCGTCCGCCCCCTCCAGACTTCCCTCAAGGACGCCACCATACGCCTTCTCGTCCACAAGCGCATCGGCTGGCTGCTCGCCCTCGTCGGCGTGAATATCTTCACCGGGATGGGGCTTTCCATCTTCGAAGAAACCATCCAGAAAGTCGTCGCCCTCGTCTTCTTCATGCCCCTGCTCATCGGCAGCGGCGGCAATGCCGGCTCCCAGGCCGCGACCCTGCTCGTGCGCGCCATCGCGACGGGCGACGTCGAGTCCGGCGACTGGTGGCGCATCTTCTTCCGCGAAATCGCCGTGAGCGTGAGCATCGGCGCCATCATGTCGGCCGCCGTGTTCTTCCTCGGCTGGTGGCTCGGCCACTCCCTGGGGGTGGGCGTCGTCGTGGCGGCGAGCATGTTCGCGCTGGTCATCATGGGCAGCCTGCTGGGCACGACCCTCCCCATGCTGCTCGACCGCCTGCACCTCGACCCGGCGACCGCGGCACCGCCCCTCATCACCTCCGTCGCCGACATCCTGGGCATCCTCATCTACTTCTCCATCGCGACCCTCTTCTTCCGCTGGCTCCCGATCGGCTAGCATGACCTACGCCTTCTACCGCTTCCTCGCCTTCGTGATCCGGGCCATGCCGCGCGCCCTGGCGCACTGGATCGGGCTGCGCCTGTGCGACGCGGCCTACTTCCTGAACCGGCGCGCGCGCGCCGCCGTCGAAGAAAACCTCCGCACCGTCTGGGCCCACGAAGGCCTCCAGCCCTCCGACGACCACGCCGCCGGCTGCGCGCGCAAAACCTTCCAGTACTTCGGCAAATACGCCGCCGACTTCATCCGCTTCCGCGAGATGCCCCCCGACCGCCTCCGCCGGTTCGTCTCCGTCGCGGGCCTTTCCGAAGTCGAAAAACTCCGCGCCACCGGCCGCGGCGGCATCCTCCTGACCCTCCACTACGGCAACTGGGAACTGGGCGGCGCGGTCTTCCCCGCGCTGGGCTTCAAGGTGCACGCCGTGGTCCAGCCCGTCGCCTCGCCGCCGATGGAGCGCATCTACACCTTCTTCCGCCGGCAGCGCGGCATGGACGTCATCCCCCTGGCGCGCGCCTCCACCGGAATCGTCCGGGCCCTCCGCCGGGGCGACCTGGTGGCGATGGTGGGCGACCGCGACTTCACCGGCACCGGCCTTCCCCACGACTTCATGGGCCGCCCGGCCACCCTGCCCCACGGCGCCGCCTGGTTCGCGCACAAACTGGGCGTCCCGATCCTGTTCGGGGCCGTCCGCCGCGAACCCGACGACACCTACGCCATCCGCCTCGCCCCCCTCATCACCCCCGAAGAATACCCCACCGAAGCCGCCATCCAGGACCGCCTCGTCGCCCTGATGGAGCAGACCATCCTTTCCGACCCCTGCCAGTGGTTCACCTTCTACCCCTTCTGGCGCACCACCCCCGCCGCCGCGGCGCACCCCGGGGGCAGGACCGATGTGTGACGTCGGATAAGAGCGGTTCCAGAAAGAGTGTGGTTGCCCCCATTGTGCCGCCAATTTGCCACCGCGGACGCGCAGAAGCGCGTCCCTCCCCTTGGCGAGCGCCCCGGGGAGGGTCGCGCTTCCGCGCGACCTTGCGTGGGGGAAAACTTCCGGGAAGCCACAGGCGCCACGATGATCTCGTCCCGCGACTGAAATTGGAGCGTGCGGGGAGCAGGGGATTCTGGTATAGGGAGCGGGAACAAGGAGAACGAAACATGGCGGTGCCGATCATCATCGAGAATCTGGTCAAGCGGTTCGGGAAGACGGAGGTCCTCAAGGGAATCGACGTACGGATCGGGGCGGGCGAAATCTTCTTCCTGCTCGGCCCGAGCGGCTGCGGCAAGACGACCCTGCTGCGGGCGATCGCGGGGCTGAACGAGCCGGACGGCGGACGCATCCTGGCCGGGGACCGGGACGTGACACACCTGCCGCCGCACAAGCGGGACATGGGGATGGTCTTCCAGAGCTACGCGCTGTGGCCGCACATGACGCTGTTCGAGAACGTGGCCTTCGGGCTGGAGATGCGCGGCGTGCCCAAGGCCGACATGGCGCCGCGCGTGATGAAGGCGCTGGGGCTGGTACGCCTCGCGGACCGCGCGCAATCCAAGCCGAACGAGCTTTCCGGCGGCCAGCAGCAGCGCGTGGCGCTGGCGCGGGCGCTGGTGATCGAGCCCCAGTGCCTGCTCCTGGACGAGCCGCTGTCGAATTTGGACGCGAAATTGCGCATCGAGATGCGCACCGAGATCCGCCGCATCTGCAAGGAGGCCGGGCTGACGGCAATCTACGTGACGCACGACCAGAAGGAGGCGCTTTCGATTGCCGACCGCGTGGCGGTGCTGGAGTCGGGGCGTTTGCTCCAGACGGGGGCGCCGGACGAGGTGTACCTGCGGCCGCGGAACAGGTTCGTGGCGCAGTTCATCGGCGAGACGACGTTCGTGGAGGGACGCGTCACGGGCCGCAAGGGGGACGGCGTGGAAGTGGAGACGGCGGCGGGGACCTGGTTGGCGGCCGGCGGGGTGGGGGACGGGAGCGGGACGGCGGAGGCCGGACAACCGGTATGGCTGTCGGTTCGCCCCGAGGCGGTGCGCCTCCACGCGGAGATGCCGGACGGAACCCCCAACGTGTTCGACGGCGCCCTTTCCGGAACCGTCTACCTCGGCGAGACCGCGCAGCACGATGTCGAACTGCCGGGCGGCATCGTCCTCAAGGCGCTGGAGGTCCGGCCCCGCCGCATGGTCCGCGACGGCAACCGCGAGCCCGTACGCGTCCACGTCGATCCGTCCGACGTGCAGGTGCTGGCGGAATAGCCGTCCGCCGGATGCCGCGGTGTCGCGGTTGATTTCCGGTTGTGGATTGCGTATGCTGGAAAGAGTGCCGCCGGAACGGGCGGAAGAAGGAGAATCGCCATGCCCAACATTATGAAGATGATGAAACAGGTCACCAGCATGCAGAAGAAGATGCAGAGCGTGCAGGAAGACCTGAAGACGACCGCCGTGGAATTCGGCAGCGGCGGCGGCGCGGTCACGGTACGCGGCCACGCGGACGGGCAGGTGACCGAAATCGAGATTTCGCCGGACGTCGTCAAGGCGGATGACGTCGCGATGCTCGAAGACCTGGTCCTGTCGGCCATCCAGGGCTTCCAGGCCAAGGCCGGCGAGGTCGCCAATTCCGCGATGGGTGCGGTGACGGCCGGCCTCCAGCTGCCGCCGGGATTCGGGTTCTGACGCTCGCGGCGGTTGCGATGGACTCCGTCCGGCAACCCGTCCGCGCCGTCCGCGCGGGCCTCCTCTTCCTGCCGCTGCTGGCGCTTGCCGTGCTCTTGACCGCCTGCGGCCGCCAGGACGGGGAGGAGGACGGTCTGGCCTACGCGACGGACTGGCGCGGAGCGGAAGTGACCGGATGGGAAGAAATCGCCGGGCCACCCCCATCGCCGGCCACCGTGTCCGGCGGGGCAGGGGAGATCGCACCGGAAGAGCTCTCACCGGAAGAGGACGACGGACACCTCCGGATTCCGGCCGTGCTGGGCGGTCGCCGCGTGCGGTCGGTGGGGACGGACGCGTTCCGTGGCCGGACCGAACTGTTTTCGGTGAAATTCCCGCGCCACGTGCGCGGAATCGGCTCCGGGGCGTTCGCGGGCTGCACCCAGCTGGGCTGGGCGGAATGGCCATCGCATCTGCGCCGGATCGGGGACGACGCGTTCTACGGCTGCGTCCGCCTGAAAGCCGCGGAGCTCCCCGAACGGCTGGAATCCATCGGCGCGCGTGCATTCTACGGTTGCATCCGCATGGAGCGGCTGGCGTTGCCGGACGGCCTGCGATCGATCGGAGACCACGCGTTTTCGGGGTGCACCGGCCTGGCCGAGGTCGACATTCCCGAAGGGGTAGGGGAGGTGGGCCCCTACGCATTCAACAGCTGCTCCATGCTCGGCGCCGTGCGCCTGCCGCCGGGGTTGGAGACGGTGCCCGAGGGCGTGCTCTCCGGCTGTTACCGTCTGGAAGCCGTGCAGATGCCTCCCCGTGCGACGGCCATCGGCGAGGCCGCTTTCTACCGCTGCGACGCATTGCGGTCCGCGGACATCCCGTCCACCGTGGAGCGCATCGGCCCATACGCCTTCTACGGATGCGCTTCGCTGGAAGAAGTCGCGATTCCGGACGGCATCCGCGTGCTTCCGCATTCCGCCTTCGAGGGGTGCACCTCGCTGGAACGGGTTCGGATTCCCGCCGGGCTGACCACGGTCGGCGCCTACGCGTTCAAAGGGTGCCGCCAACTGGCGGCCATCGCCATCCCGCCGGACGTGACGGTACTCGGCAGCCGCGCCTTCGAGGGCTGCGCGTCGCTGGAGTCGGCCGGGGTGCCATCCGGCATCCGGACCATCCGCGAACGGACATTCTCCGGGTGCCGCGCCCTCGCGTCGGTGTCCCTCCCGGACGGACTCGAACGCATCGGCGCGGGCGCGTTCGCGGACTGTTCCTCGCTGGCGGCCATCGCGATTCCCGGCGGCGTGGAGGAAATCGGCGCGGACGCCTTTTCCGGCTGCGGAGATCTGCTGGACGTCGTCCTGCCGCCCGGTCTGACCTCCATTCCCGACGGGGCGTTTGCCGGGTGCCATTCGCTGCGGTCGGTGGTCATCCCCGATGGCGTGACGAACATCGGCGCGCGCGCGTTCGCCGCTTGCCGCTCCCTGGAATCCGTCGCGTTGCCGGCGGGGCTCCTCCGGATTGGCGATGAAGCGTTCGCGGAGTGCCACGCGCTGGCGCGTGTCGAACTTCCCGACGCCGCGGAACTGGGCTCGCGTGCGTTTGCCCGTTGTGAAAGCTTGCAGGCAGTGGTGGCGGGGCAGGGGAATCTGCGCTACCAAACGGAAGATGGCATCCTCTATGACCGCGAAGGCTCCGTCCTGCTCGTCTGCCCGGCCGGACGCGCCGGGTCGTTCGCCGTCCCGCCCCGCGTGAGGGAAATCGCCGAAGCCGCTTTCCTGCATTGCACCCGCTTGGAGCAGGTGGAATTGCCGGACGGCATCGCCCGCCTGGGACGGGAATCCTTCGCGGAATGTACCGGACTGAAGGCGCTGGCGCTGCCGGACGGCATCGCACACATCGGCGAAGCCTGTTTCCGCCAATCCGGCCTTGAATCGGTCATCTGGCCAGGCGAAACCGCCACGATGGAACGGGAAACTTTCTCGAAATGCGTCAATCTAAGTAACATTTCTTTGCAAGAAGGCCTCGAAACCGTGCGGGAATGTGCCTTTCTGGACTGTCCCTTGCTCGCATCGGCGACCTTGCCGTCAAGCCTGGAATCCATCGATCCGCGGGCTTTTGACGGATGCACGGCCATGACGGCCCTGGAGACGGCTCCGGGGGAAGGCGCGTATGTGGCGGATGACGGCGTTCTGTTCACCCGCGATCGCGCGGTGCTGGTGCTGTACCCGCGCGGGCGCACCGGAGGCTACCGGGTTCCCGACGGCGTGCGGGCCATCGGCGAACGGGCCTTCTTCGGGGCGGCCTTGTCCGAAGTGGAGGTGCCGGAATCCGTCACCGAAATCGGCATTGCCGCTTTCCAGAATTGCCTCCGTCTGGACCGCGTGGAACTCTCCGAAGGACTGTTGCGGATCGGGATGGACGCCTTCTGGGGATGTACCGGTCTGACCGAGTTCTTCCTGCCGGACAGCCTGGATCGGGCGGCGCCGGACGCTTTTGCCAACTGCACCGGTCTGCAACGGATGGTCATTCCGGACGCCCATGAACGCCGCGCTTCACCGTGGCGGGTTCCGAAGACCTGCACCATCTACACCCGTACCGACTGGCAGGCCGCCAGCCGGACGGAGCCGGGCTCTCCGTAAGGTCCTCACGACTGGAGGGGGGGCTGGCAGGTGGGTTTTCTCGTCCTTGCTCTGGTCAGGCGCCGGTCTCCAGGCGGATACAAGCAACGTCGCATAATATATCTTATGTTGCAAAGTGGAGTACGTAACTTATCGCACCGTAGTGTGATATGGCTTTTGTTACACAGAGCTTGATACGGCTCGCTCGGAGAGCTCGCCCCACCTCACGAGCCGCGACGGCGGCCTTGCCGATCCCCGGGATGTCCCGCCGGGCGCGGGCACGCAGAAAATCGCAAATCCGGCAAAAATGGATTGTGGAATCGGGACGCCTGCGGTAAAGTGATTTTGTCATGAAAACACGTTCGGCTATCTGGGCGGTGCTCTTCGCGACCGCGGCAACATTCGCAACGACGACCCGTGGGCAGTTCACCGAACCGTTGAGGGTCGGCAACGTCCATCCACTCGCCGACGTCTTTGCACGCAAGCTCGACGGCCCTGCCTATTCCCCCCGCGCGCGCGTCGATGTCTTCGCCATGGGCCGCATCGGTCGCCCCGCCGTCCTCTTGACGAACACCTACGTCGGTGCCAACGCCAGTCCCGGCAAGGGCTATTTTTCCCTGACGATTCCCGACCGCCCGGCGACGAACACCGTCCTCCGGGTTGTAGCCTACGACGCCGCAACCTCCAACGATGCATCTTATTTCCGCAGCGCCAACGCTCCCGTCCCGGCCACTGGCCGCATGCTCCTCGACTTCAATGCGTGGCAACCCATGGCCAAGTTCGATGGCGATGCCGACGCCGCCTATGCCGACGCCCTCGATCGCATGCACGCCTCCGGAATCGACTCCGACGACGACGGCATGACCGACTGGGAAGAGGTGCTGGCCGGCACCGACGTCGGCAACGACGCCAGCCTGATGGCCTTCGAAGCCATCGAGGTCCCGATTGCCGAAGTCTCCCCGCGCACGGCGTCCCCCGACGAACCCGTGCTGGTGCTGGTGCAGTGGCAGTCCGTTCCCGGCCGCACCTACCAGCTCCAGCACGCCCCGTCGCTCCTGCGCGATCCCGAAACCGGCGAAGTCGCATGGGAGGATGTCGGCGACACCATCACCGCCGATCCCGGCGAAACCAGCATCCGCGTCGAAGTCGAACTCGACGAACCCGGCGCGGCCTCCGCTGGCCACTTCCGCCTGAAACTCGTCCTCTGACGGCCTTCTGCCGTCCCGCCGGAATTTTTCCAATGATTGGAAAAAAAGTTTCCAATGGTTGGAAAATCCGGCTTGTTTTTTCCAATGATTGGAAAACTTTTTTCCAATGGTTGGAAAAATCCGGAAATGTTTTTCCAATGATCGGAAAAGCCCGCGCCGCGCGGCCTTCCGCGGAATTCCGCTGAGGACGGCCCGTGGAACTCTTCTGGATCATCCTGTTCGCCGTCGCCGCCGTGGCCCTCGCGTGGACGTACGCCGGGTATCCGCTCGCGATGGAACTCTGGGCCCGGATCCGCCCGCGTCCCGTCCGCAAGGCCCCTTTCACGGGGCGCGCCGTCGCCCTGATGGCCGCGCGCGGCGAAGGGGAACGCGCCGCGGAAAAGGTCCGCGAACTGCTCGCGCTCGCCGACCGCGAGCCGCTGGACGGGATCTGGATCGGTCTCGACGGCGAATCCGCGGACACCTCCCCCACCCTCGCCGCGCTCGCCGGGGCCGATCCGCGGGTGCACCTCCGGGCCTTCGCCGAGCGCCGCGGCAAGCCCTCCGTCCTGAACGACCTCATGGCCGAGGCCGCGGCCGGTGCCGGCGTGTTCGTCATGATGGACGTCCGCCAGCGCATCGACCCCGGCGCGCTGTCGCGCGTGCTGGAGCCGTTCGCGGACGGCACGGTCGGCGTGGTCTCCGGCGAACTCGTGTACGAGACGCCCGGTGGCGGTGTCCAGAAGGGCGCCCAGTCCTACTGGGCCTACGAGAAGCGCCTGCGCGCCGCCGAGAGCCGCGTGTGGGCCGTGCCCGGTGCCACCGGCGCGTTCTACGCCATCCGCGCCGGCCTCTGCCGGCCGTTCCCGCCCGACGTGCTGGACGACGACGTCTGGCAACCCATGCAGGCCGTCCTCGCCGGACGCCGGTGCCTCTTCATGCCGGGCGCCGTGGCGTGGGACGTCGCGGAGGCGCGGTTCGACCGCGAAGGCCGCCGCAAGCTCCGTACCCTCGCCGGCAACTGGCAGCTGCCTGCCCTCGAACCGCGGTTGCTTTCGCCGGGGAAGAATCCCATCTTCGCCCGCTGGTTCTTCCACAAGATGGCGCGCCTGTTCACGCCCTTCTGGACCGCCGCGCTGGTTCTCTCCTCCGGCGCCCTCGCGTGGATGGCGCGCGGCGGCCCGTGGCTGTGGTTCTTCGCCGCGATGGTCCTCGGTTTCGCGTTTGCCGCGGCCGCCGCCCGTCTCGCCCGGCGCATTCCGTCGCGTCTCCTCGGACTGCTCGGCACCGTCTGGACCCTCCACGCCGTCCTCCTCCGCGCCGCCTGGATTGCCCTCCGCGGCCGCTACGAGGTCCGCTGGAAGGCCTGAAAATTCCTTCCCCGCCCCCCCGGCGAATTTGCTTTTCCCCCGCGCCCGCACGCGCTACGGTATGGGCAACGGAAGAACCCGACAGGAGACAACCATGGCCCCCGCAATCGACACCCGCATCGCCACCCTCGGCGACTGCCGTTACGCCTCGCCGCTCGCGCTCAACAACGTGGAGGGCGACCACATCGGCAATTTCACGTACGACGCGACCCGCATCCGCTACCAGGTCGAGCTGGCCCCCGGCATCCCAGAGGACAACGAAACCTTCTTCGAGAAGGCCGGTCCCCGCCAGAAACTCTTCTTCGACCCGGCCCGCACGCGCGCGGCCATCGTGACCTGCGGCGGCCTGTGCCCCGGCCTCAACAACGTCATCCGTTCGGCCTACCTCGAACTCCGCCACAACTACGGCGTCCGCGAGGTCCTCGGCATCCGCTACGGCTACATGGGCCTGACCTTCAACGCCCCGCCGCCCATCACCCTCAGCTCCGAGGACGTCGAAGGCATCCACCGCGTCGGCGGTACCATCCTCTCCTCCTCGCGAGGGCAGCGCTCGGCGGAAGAAATGGTGGATTTCCTGGTCAACCGCGACATCAACATCCTGATCTGCGTCGGCGGCGACGGCACCCAGCGCGGCGCGCATTCCATCGCGGAGGAAATCCGCAAGCGCGGTCTGCCGATCGCGGTCGTGGGCGTGCCCAAGACGATCGACAACGACATCCAGTACGTCCGCCAGACGTTCGGCTACTACACCGCCATCGAAGCCGCCCGCACCATCCTGGACGGCGCGCACTGCGAAGCCAAGGGCGCGCCCAACGGCATCGGGCTGGTCAAGCTGATGGGGCGAGACAGCGGATTCATCGCGGCAGGCGCCACGATCGCCTCGCAGGAGGTGAACTTCGTGCTCATCCCGGAAATCCCGATCAAGCTGGACGGCCCGAAAGGGTTCATGGCGGCACTGCACCGGCGGATCACGGAGCGGCGGCACGCGGTCGTGGTGGTCGCGGAAGGAGCGGGACAGGACTTGATGGGGGCCACGGAAGCGGATGGCATCAGCAACGCCAAGAAGCTCGACATCGGGGTTTTCCTGAAGGACCGCATCAACGAGTACTTCAAGGAAAAGAACACGCCGATCAACCTCAAGTACATCGACCCCTCCTACATCATCCGCTCCGTCCCCGCGAACTCCCAGGACGCGCGCATCTGCGACAGCTACGCCCGGCACGCCGTCCACGCCGCGATGGCGGGCAAGACGGACCTGATCATCGGCGACTGGCACGGCGTCTACGTCCACGTCCCGATTCCGGCGGCGACGTCCTCGCGCAAGAAAGTCGATCCCGAAGGCTCCCTCTGGACCTCCGTCATCGCCGCGACCGGACAGCCGCACGTCTGGGAATAGGCCGGGTTGGTGGTCGCGCGGAAGCGCGACCCTCCCGTTTCGCGCGACTGACTGTCTTGTCCCACCCGCTTGCCGACGGCGGGGCGCCGTTGTCCGAACGGTCGCGCGGAAGCGCGACCCAAGGGAGGGACGCGCTTCTGCGCGTCCGCATGTACTTTACCTTCTCCTCTCCCAATCCCCTCCCCTACCCTCCCGCGATCATCCATCTCCGCTGGGGACGTGAGGGCTTCTGCTTCTCACCCACAGTTCCCCTTGCCAGTCCTGCCGCCGGGTTCACGCGCCGGCGGCGTGGAGGAGGCCGAGCAGGACCGCGCAGGCGGTGTCGGTGCGGAGGATGCGCGTCCCCAGGGACAGCGGGGCGAAACCGTGGCGCCGGAAGAGGGCGACTTCGTCGGGAATCCACCCCCCTTCGGGGCCGATGGCAAGGAGGATGCGGCCGGAGGACGGAAGGGCAGATGGAGAGGTGGAAGCGGAGGCGTCGGGATGCGCAATCCACCGGGAGGAGTACGCAGGAAGCGTGGGCAGAACATCCTCAAGCAACGGGCGCAGGCGGCGGTGGATGGTCACTTCGGGCAGGAGAGTGTCGCCCGCCTGACGGAGGCCTTCGAGGAGGCCTGCGCGGATCGTGACCGGGGCGAGGGCGGGGGTGTCGAAGTAGCCGCGTTCGACCTTCCAGGCGTTCGCGATGAAGATGCGGCCGACGCCGAGGGAAGCGAGGACGGGCCAGAGGCGGCGCATGACCTTCGGCCGCGGCATCGCCAGCAACAGGTCGATGCGCGGGCGCGGCGGCGGGGTCGCCTCCCATTCGGCGCGAAGCCGAATGCTGCCATCGGGGTCGGTTCCGAGGACTTCGCCGTGGCCGAGCGGGCCGTCGACGATGCCGAGGCGCAAGCGCTGGCCGGGGGCGGCGTGCAGGACTTCGCGCGCGTGGCGGGCCTGGTCGCCGCGCAGGACGACGGGGCTGCCAGCAGGGACGTCGGAAGGTTCAAGGAGAAGCCAGTTCATGGGGGGCATCCTTGGGAAACGGGGCTTCCTGGAGCGGCTTCGGAAATAGTGTGGCCGCTGTCCATGGTGTCGCCACCTTTTCTTTCGCGGACGCGCAGAAGCGCGTCCCTCCCCGTGGAGAGCGTACGGGAGGGTCGCGCTTCCGCGCGACCATGTGGGTGGAATGCTTCACCTCCGGAAGTTGTGCGGCAGTGCATCCGGAGGTGGGGCTTCCGGCCGCGTGGAGACAAGGAGTCACGGCCCGGGGCGGACGAAGCCGCGGCCATCGCAGCGGGGACAGGTTTCGGCGGAGCCCTCTTCCGTCTCGATACGGCCCATGCCGCCGCAGGCGGAGCAGGGAAGGTCGAGTTCGTCGAAGGGGCGGATCATGCGGTAGCCGACGCCTTGGCAGATGCCGCAGGGACGGGCTTTTCCGTCGTCGCCGTAGACGGCGCCGAGCCCGCCGCAGGCGACGCAGTCGATGCGGCGGTCGGCGCGGTCGAACGCGGTCGCGGCGGTGGTTCCGGCGGCCGCCTTCTCGGGGGCGAGGCCGCGCTTGCGGAGCATCCAGTCGGCGGCCTTGTCGGCGAAGCCGTTGGAGACGGTGCGGGAGCCGTCGAGGGCGCGCTGCTTCTGCTCCTTCATCCAGCGGTTCTGGAGCCAGATGGCGAAACCGACGGCAATCAGCACGACGATCCACGCGTAGCCCGCGTTGCCGCCTCGCGCCATGCCGCCGCCGCCGCCGATGGACGTGCGCCGGCCGCCGCGCCCGCTCAGCGGGGCAACCGCTCCGCCACGACTACGCGATCCCGTCCGGCGAAGTCTCGCCGAAGCTCCAGCATCCGCATGGTTGTTCGTTCCTGGCATAGCAACTCCCGTACGGCCGGCCCCTGGTCCTCGCCGATTTCCATGACCAGCCGTCCGCCCGATAAAAGCACATCCGCCGCCCCCGCGACAAGCCGCGAGATGATCTCCATCCCTCCCGCCCCGCCGTCGAGCGCGAGGCGCGGCTCCCAGTCGCGGACGTTGCGCGGAAGGCGGTCGCAGTCGGCGCTCGAAACATAGGGCGGGTTCGCCGTGACGAGCGCCACCGACGCGGGCGCGACGCCCTCGAACAAATCCGCCTTGCGCAGCGCGACCCCGACGCCGAGGGCGGTCGCGTTCTTGCGGGCGAGCGCGAGCGCGTCGGCGGAGATGTCGCTCGCCGCGACGGAGGCCGCGTCCCCGAGCCGTGCCGCCAGCGAGCACGCTATGCAGCCGCTCCCCGTGCAGACGTCCAGCACGGGCAAGGGCCGCGGCCAGGTACCGTACGGCGCCGCGAGGGCCTCGCGCGCGAACGCTTCGGCGGCCTCCACGACGAGCTCCGTCTCGGGACGCGGAATCAACGCCCACGCATCGCAGAAAAACCGCATCCCCATGAAATCGGTTTCGCCGATGACGTACTGCACCGGCTCCCCCCGCTCCAGGCGTGCCACGCCCGCCGACCAGCTCTCGCCGAACGAGATCGTGCCCGGCAACCCCGCCCCCGCCGCCTCGTCCCAGCGCAGGTCCACGTCGAGCAGCCCGCACCGCAGCAGGTGGGCCGCCAGCCAGCGCAACTGGCTCTCCGTCTCGCTCCCCTCCGTGCCCGCCGCCACGAGACGCGCCTTCGCCGTCGCCAGCGCCGCCGGCCATCCGGACGGCTTCCGCTGGGGGCGCGGGCGTCCCGCCCGCGATGCCGGTTTCGGTTGCGGCTTCGGCTTTGGCTTCGCTTTCGGTTTCGCTTGCACTCGATTGCGCTCGATTGCAGTCGATTGCAATCGCCGTTTCACGGCTCCCCCTGCCCCTGCTGCGCCGTGCGCGCGGCGAGCCGCATCTCGATGTCCTTGGCCTGCAACGCGTCGATCACCTCGTCCAGATGCCCCTCCATCACCTGGTCCAGCGAGTAGATCGTCAGGTTGATTCGGTGGTCCGTCAGGCGGTTCTGCGGAAAATTGTACGTCCGCACGCGCTCGCTCCGGTCGCCGGAGCCGATCTGCGACTTGCGCTCGCTGGCGAGCTTGTCGTGGTCCTGCTGGCGGCGCAGGTCGAGCAGGCGGGAGGCGAGCACGCGCATGGCCTTTTCGCGGTTGCGGTTCTGGCTGCGCTCGTCCTGGCAGGCGACCACCAGTCCCGTCGGCAGGTGGGTGATGCGGATGGCGGACTCCGTCTTGTTGACCTTCTGCCCGCCGGGCCCCGACGCGCAGAAGAGGTCGATCCGCAGCTCCTCCGGCTTGATTTCGACCTCGCTGATTTCTTCGACCGCCGGCAGCACCGCCACCGTCGCGGCGGAGGTGTGGATGCGGCCCTGCGCCTCCGTCTCGGGCACGCGCTGGACGCGGTGGCCGCCGGATTCGTAGCGGAGGGTCTTGTAGACGTCGGTGCCCTCGACCGAAAAGACGATTTCCTTGTAGCCGCCGAGTTCCGAGGGGGAGGCGTCGATGACGCCCGTCTTCCAGCCCTTCGAATCGGCGTAGTGCACGTACATGCGGTAGAGGTCGCCCGCGAAGAGGGCCGCCTCCTCGCCGCCCGTGCCCGCGCGGATTTCCATGATCGTGTTGCGGCTGTCGTCCGGGTCCGGCGGCAGCATCCGCTCCAGCAGGCGGCGCTCCGCGGCGGCCGCGCGCGCCTCCAGCTCCTCCTTCTCCGCACGGGCGATTTCCGCGAGTTCGGGGTCCCCGGCGGCGTCCGCGAGGACCTCCGCGTTCTCGGCGAGCATCGCCTTCGTGCGGCGCCACTCCTCCGCGGCCTTGCCCAGCTCGCTGAGGCGCTGGTGCTCGCGCACGAGTTCCTTGAAGACGGCGGGGTTCGACGCGGCGCCGGGGGCGGACATCTCGCGTTCGAGTTCCTCGACGCGGCGGGCGGCCTGTGCGAAATAGGCGGAATCGATTTCCATGGCGGTGTACGCAAACGGGCCGGAGCCTCCCCCGTGGGGAAAGCGCCGGCCCGCGGAGGGATGCGGCTATTTCTTCTTCGCGGCGGCGGCGGCGGCGTAGCGCTTCTTGAAGCGGTCGACGCGGCCTTCGGTGTCGATGAACTTGGCCTGGCCGGTGAAGTAGGGGTGGCAGGCGGCGCAGGTGTTGACGCTCATGTTCTTGACGGTGGAGCGCGTCTTGAGCACGTACCCGCACGCGCAGGTGATCGTGGCTTCCTCGTACTTGGGATGGATGTCTTTCTTCATGGTTCTCTCTTTCAGGTTAGATGCGCCGGATTTTGCCGGCAGCAAATCGGCGGGCACCATACACTTCCCTCCCCCCCTGTGCAAGTCCGAAAAACGGCCGCTCAGAAGTAGTACGACGTGCTCAGCGACACGAGGATGAGCTGTTTCTTGCAGGGGGTCTCGCCGCCCACGATCTGGCCGTCCTCGGCATAGCTGTCGTATCCGCTGGTGTGCCCGTTGCCGAAGGCGTATTCGATCCCGAGGTTGATGCCCATGTTCTGGGTCTCGCGGCCGACGCTGAAGGTGATTCCGTACAGGTCCACGTCCGTGTCGAGGAACTCGTCGCTGTCTTCCGCGTCCGGGACGTCCACGGCGGAGAAGGAGGTGAAGACGCCCGCGCGGACCGGCCAGTTCTCCGCGACGTAGTACTCGCCGCCGAGGCTGAAGTCCACCACGTCCTTCATCCTCACGTGGGCGGCGTCGTGGCCGCCTTGTGCGAAACTCCAGTCCATCAGGTCGTAGCTGGTGGAGGGATGGTAGAGCACGTCCAGCCCGAACGCGTACTGCCCGGGCACGCTCCGCCCGATGCCCAGCCCGAGCTGGAGCGCCTGGCGGTTGTCCGTGTCCACGTCGTCGCTGTAGGCGCCGAGCTGGAACTGGGCATCGGGGACGGCCATCGTGAGGTACCGCTTCCCGGTGCCGTACAGGTGCAGGTTCGGGCTCTGCACGGTCGCGCCCGCCCGCCAGCCGCCGCCGAAATCGTACTGCGCGCCCAGCATCGCCATCAGGCTGAAGTCCTTGAGGTTGTACGCCTGGTTCATCTGGCCGTCCTCCGTGCGGTACAGGCCCACATCCAGCTCCATCGAACGGTACACGCCGAAGACCGCCGCGCCGAAGCTCCACGGCGAGTCGCCGCCCGGCTGCCAGCCGATGGCCGGCCCGAACTTCAGCGTCTGGTCCGACCCGTTGAGGGTGTAGAGGTGTTCGCCGTTCGCCTTGGACGCGATGAGGGAGGCCTTGTCGTTCTCCGGCGTGAACACGCCGAAGCCGCCCACCCACTCGTCCGAGAAGCGCGCCACGCCGCCGACGGCCGTCGGGATCGCCACGAACGAGCTGCTCGACGCATCCTCGCCCGGCGCCATCGCGTTGCGCTGGCGCATTTTCTCGAACCCGTAGAGGTTGGCGGAGAGCGACAGGCTGTCGCGCTTGGTGTCCGACAGGCCGGCGGGGTTGTAGTAGACCGCGTCGACCGACTGCGCGATGGCGATGGCCGCGCCGCCCATGCCGCTGGCGCGGTCGCCGATGACGTAATCGCGGTAGCGCCCGTCGGCAGCCTGCGCGGCGGCGGCGAGCAGTCCCGTGGCCAGCGCGGCCGCGGCGGAGATGCGGACAAAACGATTACTCATGTCGAAACCCTTTCGTTGGAAACTTCTCCGACTATGCCCCACTCCCCTCCCCCATGTCGAGCGCAGAAATCCTTGCATCACCACCCCTCCTCGGTCCTCTCCTGCAATCCCCATTCCCATCCATTCCCGAAGATGCTACACTGCCGTCCATGACGAAAGCGCGCAGCCTCCTCCCCATCCTCATCGCCCTCCTCTGGATGGCGGCCGGCTGCGCCGCGGAGGACTCCGACATGAACAAAAACCAGCCCATCTGCATGGAATCCACCCTCGCCGGACAGTGGTACGCCGCCGACGGCGCCCGCCTCCGCCGCGAACTCGACGGCTACCTCCGCGCCGCCCCCGCCCCCGCACACCCCGCCATGGCCGCCATCCTCCCGCACGCCGGCTTCGTCTATTCCGGCCCCACCGCCGCCGCCGCCGCCCGCGCCCTCGCCGCCTGGTCCGGCCTCCGCCGCGTCGTCCTCCTCGGCTTCACCCACCACGTCGGGCTCCCCGACCGCATCAGCCTTCCCTCCCGCGAGACCGCCTACCGCTCCCCCCTCGGCACCGTTCCCCTCGACCGCGCCGCGCTCGACGCCCTCGCCGCCAGCCCGCTCTTCGTCGACGTCCCCGCCACCCGCGACGGCGAAAACAGCATCGAACTCATCGTCCCCCTCCTCCAGGCCGCCCTCGCCGACCGCCCCTGGACGCTCGTCCCCCTGACCCTCGGCCAGCTCGACGCCCCCCACCTCGACGCCGCCGCCCGCGCCATCGCCCCGCTCCTCGACGGCCATACCGCCGTTGTCGCCAGCAGCGACTTCACCCACTACGGCGACCGTTTCGGCTACACCCCGTTCCGCGACGACATCCCCGCCCGCCTCTCCGCCCTCGACCACGGCGCCATCGCCCCCATCCTCGCGCGCGACGCGGCGGCTTTCGATGCCTATTGCCGCGACACCTCCGCCACCATCTGCGGACAGGACCCCATCGGCCTCCTCCTCCGCCTCCTCCCGCCGACCGCCACCGGACGCGAACTCGCCTACGACTCATCCGGCGCCCGCACCGGCGACTACGACTCCTGCGTCTCCTACGCCGCTCTCGCTTTCGACGCCCCGGACGACAACGCCTCCTCCTCCGGAGGTACCGGAGATTCCGGAACCACCGGAGCTCCCGGTTCATTCTCCCCCCTCGCGCCCGACGACAAACACACCCTCCTCACCCTCGCGCGCACCGTCATCGACGAAGCCCTCCACGGCGACGCCCTCGCCGAACTCGACGACATGTCCCTCCCGCTCACCCCGGCCCTCCGCGAGCGCCGCGGCGCGTTCGTGACGCTGACCATCGACGGCGAACTCCGCGGCTGCATCGGCGAAATCCTGCCCCGCCGACCCCTCGTGCGCGTCGTGGCCGACCACGCCCTGTCCGCCGCCTTCGAGGACCCGCGCTTTCCGCCGCTCACTGCCGCCGAATGGCCCTCCGTGCGCATCGAAATCAGCGCCCTCACCCCGCCCCGTCCCGTCGATTCCTGGCACGACATCCAAATCGGCCGCCACGGCATGACCCTCTCCCTCCACGGCCGCATGGCCGTCTTCCTCCCCCAGGTCGCCCCCGAGCAGGGCTGGGACCTCGAAACCACCCTCACGCACCTCTCCCGCAAGGCCGGACTCCCCGCCGACGCCTGGCGCGACCCCGCCTGCCGATTCAGCGTCTTCGAAGCCGACGTCTTCCACGAGTGACCTCTCCCCCACCCCACTCCGCAGGCCCGGTTTCCGAAAACGGACGTTGCCAAACGGGGCCTGGTCGGGTAGTCTCCAACGCATGAACCAGAGTTTTGCAGGATATTCGATCACCCGCTCCATTTCGGGCGGGGGGATGACCAAGCTGTACGTGGCCGTCGACGCCCAGCAGGAACGGTACGTCATCCGCGTCCTCGACGCGATGACCGCCAAGGACCGCAAGGCCCGCGCCCGCTTCTTCCGCGGCGGCGACATCCTCGCCAAAATCCGGAAGGGGCGGCCCGACATCGTGCCGTTCGTCAAGCAGGGGTACGAGGGCAAAATCCCCTACATGGTGCTCAAATACATCGAATCGCGCACCCTCCGCGACCTCATCCTCTACCGCGAGCCGCTGCTGACCGACAACGTCATGGTCTTCATCAAGCAGCTGGCGCTCGTCATCCAGTATGTGCATTCGCAGGGCTACCTCCACCTCGACATCAAGCCCGAGAACCTCCTCGTCCAGCCGAACGGGCAGATGGTGCTGATCGACTTCGACCTCGCGCTGCCGCGCAAGCGGTTCTTCAAGAAAATCAAGGAAATCCCCGGCACCACCTCCTACGTTCCGCCGGAGACGCTCGTCAACCACACCGCCGACGAGCGGGCCGACATCTACGCTTTCGGCATCTGCTGCTACGAAATGCTCACCTTCCGCAAGCCGTACGAAGGCGACAAGATCGAGAAGGTCCGCGCCGACCAGATCGATCCGAAGGTGCCGCCCACCCCCGTCCGGCAGCTCAACCCGGACATCCCGGTCGCGCTCGCGAACCTCGTCATGAAGTGCATCGCCAAGAACCCCGACGACCGATACCCCGACATGGGCCTGGTTCTGCGCGATTTGGACCGGCTCGGCTGACAGGGGGACGTCCGCGCTTTCCCTCCACACGAACAGGGACCTGAAGTCATGGATACAAGTGACAAATTCGGCCTTTCCCAGGACATCTACCGCATGCGGCGCGAGAAATCGCGTTCGGGCTGCCTGCTGATGGTCGTCGTGCTCGGCGCGGCGGCCCTCGCCGCGGCGCTCGCCGCCGGCTGGTGGTGGTGGAACAAGGCGGACGACGGCGTGGAGCCGGCCGCCCCGCTGGAACTGCCCGAGGCGCCCGTCGAGGGCGACCTGCCCGCCGAACCGGTGCCGGAGGCCGCCCCCGCCGAAGCGGTGCCCGTCCCGGCCCCCCTTCCGCCACCGCCCCCCCCGGCGCCGATGCCGCAACCGGAACCGGAGGCGGCCGCGCCCGCCGCCGCGCCGGTCGATTCCCCCGCGCCCGAAGCCGAAGCGCCTGCCGAAACGGTCGCTCCGCCCGCCGATGCCGCGCCCGCGCCGGTCGCCGAAGAGCTCCCCGCGCCCTCCGGCGGCGATGCCGACGCGCTGATGGCGCAGGCCCGCGAGAAGCAGTCCGTCGGCGACCTGGCGGGCGCCCGCGGGGCCGGGCTCGAAGCGCTGGCGGCGCGTCCGGGCGACCCCGAAATCGAGGCGTTCCTCTCGAAGCTCGACATGGACCTGCTCTTCTCGCCGAACCCGATGCCGGAGAAGATGGAGTACACCGTCCAGTCCGGCGACTTCCTCGGCAAGATCGCGGCGACCTACAACACCCCCGTCCTGCTCATCGCCAAGGCCAACGGCGTGCGCGGGGACAACATCCGCCTGGGGCAGAAGCTGGTGATCCTCGACGGCCGCAACCACGTCTTCGCCGTGCGCGTCAGCAAGAGCCGCAACGACCTGGTGCTGACCCTCGACGGCAAATTCTTCAAGCGCTACCGCGTATCCACCGGCACCAACGCCGGGACCCCCGCGGGCGTCTTCAAGATCGTCGACAAGATCGAGCACCCCACCTGGTTCCCCTCCGGCGGCCGCTCCATCCCCTACGGCGACCCCGGCAACCTGCTCGGCACCCACTGGCTCGCGCTCGACCGTCCCGGCTACGGCCTGCACGGCACCTGGGAGCCGGAGTCGATCGGCAGCCAGTCCAGCGCGGGCTGCGTGCGGCTGCTGAACGAAGAAATCGAAGAACTGTACACGATCCTGCCCAAGGGCACCGTCGTGACCATCGTGGAGTGAGGCGCGCCATGTCCTACATGCTGCCGTTCGAAAAGCCCCTGCTCGAGTTCCAGCACAAGCTCGACGAACTCAAGAAATTCGCCGAGGAGAGCAACCTCTCCGTCGAAGAGGAAACCGCCCGCCTTCGCAAGGAACTCCAGGCCGCCCGGCGCGAACTCTACGCGCACCTCACGCCCTGGCAGGAAGTCATGGTCGCGCGCCACCCCCTGCGCCCCTACACCGGCGACTACATCGCCGCCTTCATCGACGACTTCACCGAACTCCACGGCGACCGCCTCGTCTCCGACGACCAGTCCATCCTCGGCGGCTTCGGCAAGCTCAACGGCCACCGCGTCATGGTCATCGGCACCCAGAAGGGCCGCGACACCAAGTCCAACCTCGCCTGCAACTTCGGCTGTCCCTTCCCCGAAGGCTACCGCAAGGCCCTCCGCCTCATGCGCCTCGCCGCGCGCTTCGGCGTCCCCATCGTCACCTTCATCGACACCCCCGGCGCCTTCCCCGGCATCGAGGGCGAAGAGCGCCACGTCGCGGAAGCCATCGCCGTCAATCTCCGCGAAATGTTCCGCCTGCCCGTCCCCATCGTGTCCGTCGTCATCGGCGAAGGCGGCAGCGGCGGCGCCCTCGGCATCGGCGTCTGCAACCGCCTCCTCATCATGGAGCACGCATACTACTCCGTGATTTCCCCCGAAGGCTGCGCCGCCATCCTCTGGAAAGACCGCGCCTACGCCTCCGACGCCGCGGCCGCCCTCAAGCTCACCGCCCCCGACCTCATGCGCATGCACATCGCCGACGAACTCATCCCCGAGCCCGACGGCGGCGCCCACTCCGACCCCGCCGCGGCCGCCGAGAAAGTCCGCGCCGCCACCGTCAAGCACCTCGAAGAACTCCTCACGTGGCCCACCGACGCCCTGCTCGACCAGCGCTACGACAAATTCCGCGCCATGGGCGTCTTCCGCGAAGGCGAACGCTTCGTCCCGCCGCCGCCGCCCGTGCCCGAATGACCGATATAGAAGCAAAAACAAGAAAGAGAGACCATCATGGCCAGCATCAAGGGAACCCGCACCGAAAAGAACCTCCTGCACTCCTTCGCCGGGGAATCGCAGGCCCGCAACCGCTACGACTTCTTCGCCGGCGTCGCGAAGAAGGAAGGCCTCGTCCAGATCTCCAAGATCTTCGAAGAGACCGCCCTCCAGGAAAAGGAACACGCCAAGCGCTTCTTCAAGTACCTCGAAGGCGGCGCCGTCGAAATCACCGCCTCCTTCCCCGCGGGCGTCATCGGCAACACCCTCGAAAACCTCAAGGCGGCCGCCGCCGGCGAAAACGAAGAATGGACCCAGGCCTATCCCGAGTTCGCCCGCATCGCCCGCGAAGAAGGCTTCCCCGAGATCGCGGTCCTGTGGGAGCGCGTCTCCATCGCCGAAAAGCAGCACGAGAAGCGCTACAACGACCTCTGGAAGAACCTCGAAGCCGGCAAGGTCTTCAAGCGCGACGGCGTCGTCATCTGGCGCTGCCTCAACTGCGGCTACATCCACGAAGGCAAGGAAGCCCCGCAGCTCTGCCCCGCCTGCCTCCACCCCCAGGCCTACTTCGAACTCCTCGGCGAGAACTGGTAAGCGCCGGTTTCTCTCCCCAGCCCGGGTGGAGGGGCGCGTTCGCGCCCCGCCCAACCCGAACTCCCGCCCCTCCCGGCCCTCCCGCCGCGAACACCCGCCCTCCCGAACTGCCGAACAACCGGTGGTTCGGGAGGGCGGTTGTTCGGGAGGCCGCGTTCGGTTGTTCGGGAGGGCCGGGAGTTCGGGAGGGGGGGCAATCAGCGGCAGGGGCGGGTGCCGGGGCATGCGGGGTAGTCGGGGCAGGACCAGAAGGGGTGGCCGGCGTTGGGACCGCGCTTGGCCAGGCGCTTTTGCATGGGCTTGTTGCACTCGGGGCAGAGGGGGGCGTCCTTGGCGGCCGGGGCGGCGGCGCGGGCCGCGATGCGTTCGCGGGAAAGGGTTTCGGAGAAGCCCCCGTTCGCGAGGAAGTCCGTGTGGGCCCGGTCGATGGTGGCGGAAAGCATCAGGATGGCCCGGGCGACGAGCACGAGGAGGGCGCGCGCGGCGAGGAGCGGGTCGGGGGCATCGAGCCAGCGGGCGAATTTGTCGTACTGGGCGAGGACGTGGGCGGCGGAGGCGCGTTCGATGTCGGCGGTGAAGGCCGGTTTGTCGAGGGGCGTGGCGAACACGGCGCGTTCCTCGGGGTCGGTCTCGGACCAGGGGAGTTCGCGGCGGAACAGGAGGAAATTGCGGAAGTCGCCGGCGAGTTCGGCTAGGGATGCGCGGGCCACGTCGTAGAGGCGGAGCTGGGTCTCGGCGGAGGTGGAGCGGCGGGCGTAGCCTTCGGCGATGTTGGCGGGGACGGAGCGCGCGGCCATGGCCATCTGGTCGTGGAGGCGTCCGCAGGGATCGTTGCTCCGGTCGAGGTGGCGGAGGCAGAACCGCTGGGTCCCCAGCTGGATGACGCACGCGAGCGCCCAGACGTCGAGCCAGCGGTATCCGCCATTCGGGGAGGAGAGGGATTTGGACATGATGGGAACTCCTGTTCAGTTTTTGCCGGAGTCTGTCAGCCGGCAGGAAAAAACGCAAGGCCAAACCGCTGTTTGCCCCGAACTCCCGCCCTCCCGGCCCTCCCGCCCCTCCCGCCGCGAACACCCGCCCCCCAAAACCGCCGAACTCCCGGTTGTCCGGAAGGCCGGTTGTTCGGAAGGCCGCGTTCGGGAGGCCGGGAAGGCCGGGGGTTCGGGAGGGGGCGGGCGGCCGGAGAGGCGAAAAAGTGCGGGAGGCGCGTAAGATTTCCGCCCAAGACGGCAATATAGGGTAGAGCATGGAATGCCGGAGGGTTCCGGCGGCCCGCGCTTGGAGCATTCGAATGGACGTTGCAGATGAGATCGAACGAAAGGAAGGAAGGCCGCTGCCAGCCCCCGGCGGGGACGGGCGGGCGGGGCGGGTGGCTCATTTTGTGGTTGACGGAGGGAGGGGATTCGGGGAGGATGGGCGCAAGGTCGGCAAGGAATGCGGACCCGATGGAGTCATCGAGAGAACATTTGGAAACACACAATTGATGTCATCCGCTTTCTGCATGGAAACGTCGTTGCAATTGAATCGTCAGACCATTCACCCGAACGGCACGTGCAAGACAAGCGCGCAACAAGCGCGCCTCTTTTCGTGTTTTTCGGAAGGGCCTTCTGACGAGCCCAATTGCTGGACATTGGAAAGAGGCATTTTCGTGGTTGGCGGAAAACCGATTTGAAAAGCAACGGAGAAACGAACATGAAACGGAACAAGACTGGTTGGATGGCGGCCCTGGCGGCCGCGGTGGCGCTTTGGGCCGGAATGGCGTGGGGCGCGGTCGGGGTCACGAACGTGACGGTGCAGCAGCGGTACCCCTGGAACGGGCTGGTGGACATCGACTACGAGGTGGTCTGCGACGACGCGGATGCGGACGTGTACGTGATGCCGACGGGGTACGACAGGGACTTGAACATGGCCGTCCCCATGGTGAAGTTGAGCGGCGACGGAGCCGTCGGGCCGGTCAAGCCCGGCAAGCACCGGATGACCTGGGACATGGGCAACGACCGGCGGGATTTCCATTCGTCGGACTTCGCGGTCCAGATGCGGGCGTTCACCGGCACCCAGCAGTATCTGGTGGTGGACATGTCCGGCGGCAAGACCGGCACTTGGACCGTCAGCGGCCTGGATGCGGTGCCGGAAGGCGGCTGGACGGACGAGTACAAGACGAAGAAGATGGTCCTGCGTCTCATCATGCCCGGAACGTTCACGATGGGATCGCCGGTGGACGAGCTGGGACGGGATGGCGGCGAGGTCCAGCACGAGGTCACCTTGACGCGGCCGTATTTCATCGGGGTGTTCGAGGTGACAGGTGGGCAGTATTATTATGTGACAAGTTCCGGGAGTTCTGACAAAACTCCAAGGCATATTAGTTACAACGAGATCCGCGGAGGTGGTTCCGGGGCGAACTGGCCGGCGTCCGGTGCGGTGGATGCGGGGAACTTTTTGGGCATTATGCGCGAGAAGACGGGCCTGAGCTTCGATTTGCCGACGGAGGCGCAATGGGAGTATGCCTGCCGGGCGGGAACGACGACGGCGCTCAACAGCGGGAAAAACATCACGGCGACGGATGCCTGTCCGAACGTGGCGGAAGTGGGGCGGTATTACTACAATGGGGGAAGTAATTATGGTGCATCGGCAAATGTAGGCAGTTATCCGCCGAACGCATGGGGCCTCTATGATATGCACGGAAATGTTTGGGAGTGGTGCTTGGATTGGTCCGGGAACTATGTGACGGAAGAGACCACCGACCCCGTCGGTGCCGCAAGTGGATCACAACGGATTCTCCGGGGAGGAGGGGCTTACTCCAAGGCGCCGGACTGCCGCTCTGCCAGGCGCATATCAGCTTCTTCTAATAGCAACTGCCGCAACAACTATGATTACTTCGGCTTCCGCCTGTGCTGCCCTGCCGGGATTTGAGACGCACACAGCCCCGGGGGCAGGAGCGCGGCGTGGAAGCGCAAGGAAAGACCGGACGGACGGCATGCCGGATGGTGTCGAATCCCAGGCGGCCCGATGTGTGGGCCGCCTGGGGGGATGTGCCATATACGGCATGTCGCCTCAGCCATTCCGATAGGCTGCCAAGACTGGGGGGGACGGACGCCTCGTCCGTCCATTCGTGTGGGGAAGCTGCCGGGTTGCGAATCCCGTGCGAACCTTTTGCGCAAAGACGGGCGAGGGCGCCCGTCCCTCCAGTCCGTTGCTCGTCCAAGGAAAGCGAAAGGCGAGGCGGTATGCCGTTCCCGGTCGGTGAAGAAGTCCAGATGGCGGAAGCCGAGTTGCGCGCGGACGGTGCGGCAGACGGCCGGCGGCTATTTGCCGAAGAGGTCGGCGTGGGTGCCGAGGGGGACGCAGACGAGCTGGAGCTGGTCGCGGACGATGCGGTAGACCAGCACGAAGTCGGGTTCGACGTGGCAGTCGCGGAATCCGGCGAGGGCTTCCTTCAGTCTTTCAAGATGAAAGCGAACATTTCTTCCACCGAATCGAAGGGGCCGTATGTCGGTTCGGTACCGTCGAGGACGCGCTGGAGGGTGGCGGCGGTTTCGGCGTTCGGAATTTCGTTGGCTTCTTCTTCGTCGGTGCGGGTTTCGCCGGGAGGAAGGGAGGAGGGGGCGGGCATGGCGGGTATTCCTTGGTTTGCGGTACGGTGTTTATTTGCCGAAGAGGTCGGCGTGGGAGCCGGTACGGGCAAGCCGGAGTTCCGTCAGAGTGGATTCGTACACGAGGAGCCAATCGGGAGCGATGTGGCATTCGCGTTTCGGGAGCCAGTTGCCGACGAGGGCGTGGTCGCGGTTTGCGGCGGGGAGAGGGTGGCCGCTTGCCAGCAATTCGAGTATGCGGGTCAGTTTGGAGAGGTCCCGGTGACGCCGTTTGCAGAGTTTGAGGTCGCGCTTGAATTGGGTGGTGGCGACGACGGTTTTCACAGTGCGTCTTCCAGCAGGGCGTCCACGGAGTCGTACCGGGAGAGGTTGCGGTCGTTGTCAAGATCCTCGATGGCTTGGCGGGTGGTTTCGTTGGGCGTTTCGTCCGCTTCGTCGGGCAAGGTGATGGGGCAGGGAAAGCCGCGGTGGGCAAGGGACTGCATGAGGAGGATGTTCATGGCGGCGGAAGTGGACATGCCGAGGCGGGCGAAGAGGGCATCGGCGCGGCGCTTGATGTCGGGTTTGACGCGGAAGGAAATGGTGGCGGTGGCGGACATGGAGAGTACTCCTTTTGTTGGTGTTTGCTTGCAAGGTAATGCAAGATGCACGAGATTGCAAGCGGGTTCTTGAGCGAGGGAGAAGAGAGGCGATGAAGAAAAGCGTAGCGGTTTGGGCGATGGCGTTGGCGGCGGCTTGGCTGGGGCTGGCTGCCGGCGAGGTGCGGGCGGAGTTCGCCTGGGGAGAGTCGGCATGGGTGTCGGCAGGACGGGTGGACTGCCGGGGAGACTTCGGTGGTCGGCTGGTGCACGGGACGGAGCGGATGGGAAACCCGGATGGCGGGGCGGCGTCGGCGTGGAACACGACGAAGCTGGCGGACGGCTGGCAGACGGTGACGAAGGGGACGAACACGGCGGAGGTGGCCGTGCTGAACAAAGGCACAGCGGCCATCGAATACGGCCGGCTTTCGGGGAATGCGTCGTGGGGCAGCGGCAAGGTGCACGTGGTGCGGGACTGGGTGGCGGTGCCGAGCGGGGTGACGCTGGAAATCGGTGCGGGGACGGTGGTGAAGTTCACGCGCGGGTCGGGAATCGCGGTGGAGCGCGGGGGGACGCTGCGGCTGGCCGGTACGGCGGACGCGCCGGTGCGGCTGACGGCGGCGGAGGACGATACGGAGGGGGGCGACACGGACATGCG
>JAFXQI010000021.1 GCA_017527155.1 Kiritimatiellia bacterium | reverse complement strand
CTCGATGGCCCGCTGCCATTCCGCCCGCTGCGAATCGTTCAGCTCACCGAGGTACAGCGCCCGCCGTTGGAACACGCGCCGCCCGGCGCGCACGCTTTCGACCAGCGTCCAGTAGTAGTGGACCTTGCCGTCCTTGATCCGCTTGTTGGCTTTCAGGAACATGCGGGCATTGTCGCACGTCCCCGTGGTGACGCAAGAGGGTAGGTCTAGACTACACGCCGTTTTGGCGGTTTTCGGGAGGCTGGATGTGCGAATTTCCTAGGAAACTCCACTGTCAGCCTCCTGGAAAAAGTTGAAAAGAGGGTCGAATATGGAAACTCGGGTTAGGTGTCCTGCTTCGGTCCGCTCCGCCGGACCTATCCCTGCCGCTCCCCGCCCTCTCCCCCATCGCCCTCCAAATCTCCCAAAAAACAAGTTTGTGCTTGATGCCGAGCACCCGCTAGGGCAGAGTGAAGCCAATGGGATTGCCCATGGAAGCCCCTGGTTCGGCCCCCCAAAGACAATCCCCGGAACAAAGGAAACCACAACCGACAACGTTTCGAATTTGACAACTCTTTTTAGCGTAAACTGCTAAACGACATCGCTTCGGAAAACCTAGCACATTTTCCACTTGTCGTAGTGACGAACGGGGCTTCACGGCCTTCATTCAGACTGTAGCAGAACGCGCCTCCTGGCGCGTTCTCGCCATGTGTCTGAATGGGCTTGTGCTAGGGCCTCCGAAGCGAGCATGGTGCGAGGACGCGCTTTTTCATGCTCCCGTTCCATGCAAGCCGGTCCGGAAAACGCACGACGAGCATGGAACACCTTGTACATCAAAACACCCGAAGAACGCCGCGCGGCGCCCTATGGGAAATGTTTGCCCGAATCCAGGGCAGGGGGCGGGCAGTAGAAAAAATGTCGCCTAGTGAAAGATTTTTCGGGAGGGACACGAGTATTGGAGTGAAGGGTAGCGTGGACCCGGCGTCCTGTCACCCGAAAGAGTTCCCCCCCACGGCCTTCCCCCACGGATTTAGAAAACCAACAACAAAAGGAGACAAACCATGGATAACGAAACTCACGGACAATCGATACCCCCTGCGGTCGAGGCACCCAAAAAGAAACCCGGCATCTTCGGAAAACTCGCCGCGCTCTGGAAGAGCGGCATCAAAGGCAAGGCCATCTGCATCATCGGTGCGCTGGTGATTCTGGGAATCATCGGATCGTGTGGCGACGACGAGGAGGGCGGAGGCGGAGGAAGCGACTGGACATTCACCAAAGAGAATTTCCACAGCATATTCAACGGTTTTCCAAAGGATGAGGGGATGGTGTACAAGTATGACGGCGGCATCAAGGTGATGCAGGCCACCAAGAATGGCAACTTGGTGGAATGTAACGACCGTGTGGTCTGGGTGGAGACGAAAAGACGCTACGAGGACGGCGAGCCGTTGGACAAAGGTTTCTACCTTCGCCGTGGTTCGATGGAATACGAAACCGCGCTCGGGGCGGAAAAACGGGTGCCTCGCTATGTCGAAGTAACCGACAAAGTCCAGAAGCAAATCGATGGGAAAAAGCCATCCATCGCAAAACAAGTGGAAAAGCTACAGGCCGGAAAGACAGCTGGAGAGATAACAACCATTACGCTACCGGGCGGCGTGGCGATGGAAATGGTGTGGTGCCCGCCGGGAACGTTCACGATGGGAGGCGGAGACAAAAAGCCGCAACATCAGGTGACCTTGACGAAGGGCTTCTGGATGGGGAAAACGGAAGTGACACAGGCGCAGTGGAAGAGTCTGATGGGGTACAATCTCTCCAGCGACGAGGGAGACGAATTGCCGGTGACGAACGTGTCCTGGAACGATTGCCAGGAGTTTTGCAAGGACACGGGCTTGCAGTTGCCCACGGAAGCGCAATGGGAATACGCCTGCCGTGCGGGAAGCACGGACAAGTATGCAGGAACGGGAAACTTGGACGAGATGGGGTGGTATTCCGACAACAGCGGTAGCAAGTTGCATCCGGTGGGGACGAAACACCCCAATGCGTGGGGACTCTACGACATGCATGGAAATGTGTCGGAGTGGTGCTCGGACTGGTACGGAGATTATCCTTCGGGAGCGGTGACGGATCCGCAAGGTTCGTCTTCGGGGATGTGGAGGGTTATGCGCGGCGGGAACAAGTACCACAATGCCAGCGACTGCACGTCGTCCCACAGGGACAGTGGCATCCTGAACGGCGCGTATGACCACCTCGGCTTCCGCCTCGTCAGAACCATGTCTGAATAAACAAAATCCAGCGATAGCAAGCAGGTGGTCTGCGGCTCGGGACGCGTGAGCGTCCAGGGCCGCAGACCCTTTTTCAACTGCCAATTCAACTCAGGCAAACAAATTTCCGACTTCCGCCGACCGGCGTTGTCCGCCCGGCCCCTTGAAAAGTTGTCCCGAGTTGTCCAAGTTGTCTTCTCTAAACAATTGTCAGAAATTGTCATAATTGTCTGACATGCCCGTCCACCTCTTCTTTTGCTTCTCTTTTTGTCCTTTTTGTTTCCCCAACCCGCCCACGAAAAAGTTTTCCAATCGCTGGAAAACCGCCGGAAGTTTTTTCCAATCATTGGAAAATCCGCGTTTTGTTGACGAGCTACCAGATTGTGCCAAACCCCGGTGCAATAAAGGCGGCGGCGTCGCCCTCATCCGCGCCCAGTCGGCCCTCAAGGACATGAAGCTCGACGGCGACGCCCAGATCGGCGTCGACATCATCCGCCGCGCCTGCGAAGCCCCGCTGCGGCAGCTGACCGCCAACGCTGGCGTCGACGGCTCCATCGTCGTCCAGGACGTCCGCAACGGCAAGGCCTCCTACGGCTACAACGTCGCCACGGGCGAATACGTCGACATGCTCAAGGCGGGCATCCTCTCCCAACCACTTTCCCCCGCGGCGCCCTCCAGAACGCCGCCTCCATCGCCGGCCTCCTGCTGGTGACGGAAGCCATGGTCGCCGACATCCCCAAGAAGGATCCGCCCGCTCCTCCGGCCCCCGGCGGCATGGGCGGCATGGACGGCATGTACTGAGCCGCTAGCCCTACGGCCACACGGCGGAGCGCCCCCTCCCGGGCGCCCCGCCGTTTTCTTTCCTCCGATGTCCACGCCCCCCATTTTCATTTGTGTTTGTGGACAATTCTGTCATTTGGAGTTTATGGACAATCCCTCCCCCCTGTCGGAGCGCGGGCGGCCCGCCCGCTTCCCCTTCCACTTTCCACCCGCATGGCGAACCCTTATGTGTCCTGCTCCGGTCCGCTCCGCCGGACCGCTCCCTGCCGCTCCCTTCCCTCTCCCCCATCGTCCTCCAAATCCCCCAAAACGCTTCCGCTCCGGGAAGAAACGGATTGACATCGGATGGGGGTATGGTAGAAGTGGCGGGAAATTCATTCAGTCAGGAGAGATATCCATGTCCATGCATCGCAGTTTGAAGGGGGCCGACAAGGTGGCCGCCAAGCGCAACGTCCTCAAGCGCTTCGAGCGCATCGAGGTCCTCAAGGGCAACGGCCGCTGGAAGGAAGGCGACCGCGGCCGCGGCCTGCCCAAGACCAAGCCCCCCGTGTGAGGTCCAACCTCCTCCGCAAAAAGCCTCCGGTTTCCCGGAGGCTTTTTTCGTGCACCCGCGGCCGCCCGTCCCCTCCCCGGTGGTCCGCCCTAGATATCTAGATATCTAGAAACCTAGATTCCGTACGCCACCACCTGCGCCGGAGCCAGCGTCTCCGGCAGCGGCGCCCCGCCGGCCAGCAGGTCGGCCGCCGCCGCGGAATGCGGGGGCGTGAACGGCTGCGGGTTGGCCATGTCGGTGTTGCCGAGGACAGCGATGCCGCCGCGGGAGCCGGGCTTCTGGCGGATGTAGCCGGTGATGGCGCGGTTGGCGGTCTCCAGCGGGATGATGGTCCCCGGGGCCGGGTCGGCGAAGAGGTCCAGGTGCTCGCGGCGGAAGGCGTGGATGCCGCGGATGGCGTCCAGCAGCGCGAAGTCGGGATGCTCCCAGTCGAGCGCCGCCGCGCTGAAGAGGGGCAGCCGCGCGGGCGGCCACGCCGCGACCTGTTCGTCGCTGAAGTCGAATCCGGTGTTGACCGGAGTGCGGTCGCCGAACTCGATGCCGTTGTGCAGGTAGGGGACGCCGGGGAGGAGGGCGCCGAGCGTCTGCGCGTAGCGGACGTAGGCGTTGCCGCCGGCCCACCAGTTGGCGCGCGGGGTGTTGTGGTTTTCGGCCATCGCCATGAACGGGACCGGGATGCCCGCCCCGTGGATCCACCGCAGCCAGCCGCGCCAGCGCTCGGGATCGCGCACGGTCTGCATGAAGGGGCCGACGCAGACGTTGTAGCCTTCGGCGCGGGCCTCGGGCGAGAGGTTGAATTCCTCGGCCCAGAGCGCGAAATCGGGGTCCACCTCGCGGGCGCGCGCGACGAGACGGCGCTTGAGGTCGCCGGGCAGCGCGTGCCCCATGTCGATCATGACGCCGTCGACGCCGTAGCGCCGCTGGTAGTGGGGGATGACCTCGCAGATCTTCTCCCAGAGCGGCGCGACGGCGTTCCCGGGCTGCGCGAGGTGCGCGTCGTACATGCGGACGGTGTTGTAGGCGATGTAGTTGAAATCGGGATGGTCGTAGAGCCGCAGGTACGTGACGTCGGTCCACGGCGGCTGGCGGCTGTCCGGCCCCCAGTCGCAGAAGGCGCCGGGGATGCGCACGTCGGCGGGGGTGCCCGTCTCCGGGTCCGTCGAGGTGCCAATCCAGCCCAGCCCCACCTTGCGCACGGTCTCCGGCGGCGGCGGCGGCAGGAACATGCGGCGGTAGACGTCGTGCGGCGGGAGGAGCTCGCCGAACCGCCCCTGCCCCACCGCGTCGTAGATGGCGTGCAGCTCGTCGCCGGTGAAGAGCGGCGCCCCGTACGCGTCCTCGCGGTCCTCCTCGCCGGGCCGCCGGTCGGGCACGTCCGCGCGGATCCAGTAGAACCACTCCGGGTGCTCCGCCGCCCACGCGGCGTCCTTGGCGGCCGTGCGGAACACGAACTCCACCACGATCCGGATCCCCAGCCGGTGCGCCGCCTCGACGAACGCCGCGAACTCCGTCCCGACGCCCAGCCCCAGCGCCGGTTCGGCCAGATGCTCGTCCAGCGCGTAGGGGTCGCGGATGGCGAAGGCGCTGCCCATGTCGCCCTTGTTGCCGTCGCGGCCGATGGAGGTGATGGGCAGCAGGTGGATGACATCGCATCCGAGCGAGCGGATGTACGGCAGGAGGGCCGTCGCCTTGAGGAAGGTCCCCGTGTCGCGCCAGCCGGAGGCGGAGGGCTCGGGCGAGATGCGCCCGTCGCCGTCGTGGTCGAAGGCGGCCCCGTAGCGGACGAGCAGGTTGTACGCCGTCGCGCGCTGCCCCCAGTCGCCCGGCGGCCGCGACGGATCGCGCACCGGCGGGCAGGGCTCGGCCGACGCGATGCGCCGCAGCGCCTCCAGGTAGTACGCCGCGGGCTCGACCGCGCGCGCCGCGGCGTCGCGTCCGGCGGGATCGCCCCACAGGCCCGGTACGCGGTAGGCGGGCGCGGCGGATGCCGGCGATCCCTCCGCAAGATGGCTCAGACGGTCGATGACGGTTTGCAGGGCGGATTCCTTCATGTACATGCCTCTCCTTGACTGGACTGCGACTATATCCCCACGCCGCAAAATGCAAAGAAAAAACGGTTGACCGCCGCCCCGCCCCATCCCCTGCCCCGCCTTCCCCCCACGCGACGGCCGTTCCCCGGGCGGAGGCCAGCCCGCCGCGCCCGCCGGAAGGGGAAAACGGACGGACGGAATTTTCCAATGATTGGAAAACTTTTTTCCAATGGTTGGAAAATCCGGGCCGTTTTTTCCAATGGTTGGAAACTTTTTTTCCAATGGTTGGAAAAATTTCCGGCCCGCGAAAAAAGAGGCTTCCGCCGGGCGGGCGGAAGCCGTACGCAAAAGCCGTTGCGCGGGGAATCAGTCCTGCGCTTCGCCGGCGGCTTCGCGGAGGAAGAAGTCCATCGTGGTGCGGACGGAGTCGAGCATCGAGACCTTCGGTTCCCAGCCGAGGAGTTCCCTGGCCTTGCGGATGGAGGGTTTGCGGTGGATGACGTCCTGGTAGCCCTTGCCGTAGTAGTCGGCGGACTGGGTGACCTGGTAGCCCGCGAACTTCGGGAAGCGGTCACGCAGGGGGTGCTCTTCGAACACCTTGACCACCATCTCCGCCAGTTCCTTGATCGAGGCTTCGTTGTCGGGGTTGCCGATGTTGAAGATGCCTTTTTCGCAGACGTTGTTTTTGTTCTCGATGATCCGGAAGAGGCATTCGACGCCGTCGGTCACGTCGGTGAAGCAGCGCTTCTGTTCGCCGCCGTCGACGAGGTTGATGGGCGTGCCTTCGACCAGGTTCAGCGCGAGCTGGGTGATGGCGCGCGAGGAGCCGAGGCGCGCGGAGTCGAGGGAGTCGAGGCGCGGGCCGATCCAGTTGAACGGGCGGAAGAGGGTGAAGGGCAGGTTCTCGTGCTCGCCGTAGGCGTAGATGACGCGGTCGAGGAGCTGCTTGGAGGCGGAGTAGATCCAGCGTTCCATGCGGATGGGGCCGACGATGAGGTTGGAGTTGTCTTCGTCGAAGCGTTCGTCGGTGCACATGCCGTAGACTTCGGAGGTGGACGGGAAGATGATGCGGCGGTGGTACTTGGCGCAGTAGCGGACGATGCGCAGGTTTTCCTCGAAGTCGAGGGAGAAGACGCGCAGGGGGTTGCGCACGTATTCCTTCGGCGTCGCGATGGCCACCAGCGGCAGGATGACGTCGCACTTGCGGACGTGGTACTCGATCCATTCGCGGTTGATCGAGATGTCGCCTTCCTCGAACTCGAAGCGGTCGCGCTTGAGCAGGCGCTGGATCTTGTCGTTCTGCAGGTCCATGCCGTGGACGATGTAGCGGTCGTCCTGCAGCAGGCGGTCCGTCAGCGCGTTGCCGATGAAGCCGTTGACGCCGAGGATCAGGACGCGGACGGGGCGGGTCTTCTTGATGATGTTCATTTGAGCGGGCTCTTTCCTTTGATTTGCTGGATGAGGTAGCGGGGACGGGCCCCGACGTTTTTGAAAATGCGGCCGATGTATTCGCCGAGCAGCCCCATGCCCAGGAACTGTGCGCCGACCAGGAAGAACAGGACCGCGAACAGCGTGAACACGCCGTCGTTGGTCCATGCGTCGCCCAGGCGGATGCGCATGACGACGATGTAGGCCGAGAGGGCCAGGCCGATGAGGAACACGCCCAGCCCCGCGAAGGAGAGGGCGCGCAGGGGGGCGGTCGTCATGCCGGTGAGCATGTCGAACTGGAGGTTGACGAGCTTGAGGAAGGAGTAGCGGCTCTCGCCGGCAAAGCGCTCGGCGTGCGCGACGTCCACCTCGCACGGGTTGCTCGCGAAGGAGTTCGCCAGCACCGGGATGAAGGGGGTCCGCTCCTCGCACGAGAGCATCGCCTGGACGACGGCGCGGGTGTAGCCGCGGAGCATGCAGCCGTAGTCGTGCATGTCCACGCCCGTGCTCTTGCGGATCATGCGGTTGACGACCCACGACGGGATCTTGCGCAGCGGCGAGTCCTGGCGGTGCATGCGGCGGCCGGCGACGACGTCGTGGCCGGCGGCGAGCTTTTCGTAGATCTTGTGGATTTCCTCGGGCGGGTTCTGGAGGTCGGCGTCGATGTTGACGATGAAATCGCCGCTCGCGTGCGCGTAGCCGGCGAAGGTCGCGTTGTGCTGCCCGTAGTTGCGGTTGAGGAAGACCGCCACGACCTCGGGATGCTCCGCGGCCGCCTTCGCGAGGATTTCGCCGGACTTGTCGCGGCTGCCGTCATTCGCCAGCACGATCTCGAAGGGGCACCCGATGGCGCGGCACGCCGCAAGCGTCCGCTCGAGGAGGGCCGGGAGGTTGGCTTCCTCGTTGTATACGGGAATGACGACGGACAGGCTGGGTTTGGCCGCCGCCGCGTTTGTCTGGGATTCGCTCATTGCGCCGCTACCCTATACCCGGAGCTCACGGAACACAACACCAAAAGGCGCCGGCGCCGGACGCCGCCCGGATGCCGCCTCCCCCCGGCGCCCCCACTCGCGATATCAAGGAAATTCCCTCCATTTCCAGCCGTTTTGTCCCCCTCCTGATCCCATGAACGTCCCCACTCCCCCCGTCCCGGACCCGTCGGCGGCCAGGCCGCCCCCACCCTCCCCCTTGCTCCCCGCGTTATACTGCTTCCCGCCATGCCGCTTTCCCCCTCCATTTTTCCCGCCCCCCCCCTGTCCGTGCCGCCGTTCCCGCAGCACGTCGTCCGCACGCTGCGCGCGGCCGGCCATGAAACCTTCCTCGTCGGCGGGTGCGTCCGCGACCTCCTCCTCGGCCGCACGCCCAAGGACTGGGACGTCGTCACCTCCGCCCGTCCCGACGCCATCGAAGCCCTCTTCCCGCATTCGATCCCCATCGGCAAGGCCTTCGGCATCATCACCGTCGTGCCCGATCCGCAGGTCTTCCCCGGCGCCGCCCCCGTCGAAACCGCGACCTACCGCGCCGAATCCACCTACGCCGACGGCCGCCACCCCGACCCCGGCACCCTCCGCTTCACCGACGCGCGAGAGGATGCCCTCCGCCGCGATTTCACCGTCAACGCCCTCCTCCTCGATCCCCTCCCCGCCGGCGGCTCCGCCCCGCGCGTGTGCGACTTCGTCGGCGGACGCGCCGATCTCGCCGCACGCACGATCCGCGCCATCGGCGACCCCTCCCGCCGCTTCGCCGAAGACCGTCTCCGCATGCTGCGCGCCATCCGCTTCGCCGCGACCCTCGGGTTCGCCATCGATCCGGCCACCTTTGCCGCCATCCGCACCCTCGCACCCGGGATCCGGGACATCAGCGCCGAACGCATCCGCGACGAACTCCTGCGCATCCTCACCGAATCCGCCGATGCCGGAACCGCCCTCGGCTTGCTCGACTCCTCCGGCCTGCTCCGCGAAATCCTGCCCGAAGTCCATGCCATGCACGGCGTCGAGCAACCCCCCGAATTCCATCCCGAAGGCGATGTCTACGTCCATACCCGCCTCATGCTCTCCGGGCTCCCCCCCCATCCCTCCGCACGCCTCGCCCTCGCCGTCCTCCTCCACGATGTCGGCAAACCGCCCACTGCCCATCTCGCCACGCTGCCGGACGGCACCCTCCGCTGGCGTTTCGAGAGCCATGCCGCCGTCGGGGCCGAAATGGCCCGCGGCATCCTCGCCCGCCTGCGCTGCCCCAACACGCTGATCGACGACGTCGCCCACATGGTCGGCAACCACATGCGCATCGCCGAATCCCCGAACATGCGCCCCCCCAAGCTCCGTCGCCTGCTCGCCGCACCGACCATCGACGACGAACTCGTCCTTCACCGCCTCGACTGCGAATCCTCGCACAATTCCAAGAACATCCTGGACTTCCTGCTGGCCGCCCGCGCCCGGTTCGCCGCCGAACCCGTCCTCCCTCCCCCGCTCGTGATGGGACGCGATCTGATTGCCGCCGGCCTCTCCCCCGGCCCCGCCTTCAAGCCCATTCTCCAAGCCCTGTACGACCTCCAGCTCGAAGGCGAAACCGACAAGGCCGCCCTCCTCGCCCGCCTGCCCGACTTCCTCCATTGACCGGTTTTCACCTGTCAAAGGAAGGACGGGATTGGCTGCCTTCCTGCCCCCCCCCCACCGGTCCTTTCGCCAGCCGTCCTGGGCGCCCTTTCCCCTCCGTTGCCCCCCCCGCCCGTTGACCTACCGCACCCGGTTCCGCCGCGCCTCCAGCGGCGCGTTCAGCCACGCGCGGATGTCCGATTGCAGCCGCCGCGTCTCCGCATCCGGCTCCGGCTCCCCCAGCACCTTCCGTATCGCATCCCAGAACGCCCTCGTCCGCACCGCGTCCGCCGTCACCGCCACCCCCGCGTGAACCGCTCGAGATATCAAGGGATTCATTGGGTTTTCCTTCCGTTTCCGCCTCCGCCCCCGCCCCGCTTCCGGCGGCTGGATGTGCCGGATCGTCACCATCCGCATGATGCCGAGTTTGGATTCCACCGCCCTCGTCAGGTGCGTCACCTTCGGGTTCTCCGCCAGCAGGCGGTCGAGCCGGGCCTTGGCGGCGTCCGCGTTCTTGCGGTCGGCGGGCAACAGACTGGAGAGGTCTTCCTCGTTGTCGGGCAGCACCCACTCCAGGGGGATGCGGGCATCGAGGCCGATGAGCTGGCGCAGGCGGGTCGCCAGCTTCTTGTAATGCATGGCGGTGGAGTACTTGACGGAAGGGACCTTTTTCTTCATCCAGCCTTTCAGCCCCGGCTGGCGGGCGCAGATGCGCTTCGAGCCGTTTCGGACCTTCTTGAAGAGGAAGCGGGAGTCGAGGGTCGGTTCCAGGTCCGCCAGGCGCGAGCCGATGCGCAGGCGGCCGCAGAGGGTGCGCGGGTCGATGTCCCAGGCGTCTTCGATGTCTTCGGGCGTGGGCGTGCCGCGGAGGGATACAGGGGGCTGGGGTGCGGCGGGCGGCACTGGCTCGGGCGGCGAGACGTGGCGGCGGAGGCGGGAGAGAATGCGCTTGCCGCCGTACCACGCGAGGTGGGCGGCGAGGGCGCCGGTGAAGAGCGCGAGGGAGCCGACCGTCTGCAACAGGATGGCGGTCGGCGCACGGGGACGCGCCCAGGAGGGGCCGAAGCAGTCCCTGGAAAGGGCGTTGAGGTATCCGGGAGGGAAGATGGGTTCTTGGTTCATGATGGGGAGGATGGCACGAAGTGGCGGAAAGAACAAGGATTTTCTTTGATATCGCATTTTCTTTCTGCGTGGGGGAGTGGGGGAGGATGGAGGCAGGGGGAGGCGACAAAAAAGGCAGGGCGCGAGGCCCTGCCTTGGTGGGTGCCGTGGGGGGACGGTCAGTCCATGTTGGGCTTGCCGATGGAGATGAAGAGGCTCGTCTCGGAGAGGTCCAGGTCGTTGAGTTCGACGGCGCCGCCGGCCACGGTCACGGTCGTGAACTTGGTCCACGTGCCGGAGAGGAGGTCGTCGGTCGTGTAGATGTCGACTCGGGTGCCGTTGGGGGCGTCCACGTTGGCCTTCAGGGAGAGCTTGCCGGTGGCGGCGTCGAACTGGGAATCGACGATGCCGGTGGTCACGACTTCGATTTCTTCGCCGGGCGTTCCGTAGATGAGGACGGCCTTGGCGGTCCGGGTCTCGTAGACGAGGGAGCCGAGGACGAGGTGGTCGACGAAGACGTCGTAGTCGTTGTCGGGGTTGTCTTCCTTGTTGGACCAGCTCCAGGCGCGGAAGGCGTTGCAGGGCTTGGAGAAGGCGCCGGAGACGGTGCTGGCGACTTCGCCGCCGATTTCGAAGGAGGCGGTGAAGTTGGTCGCGTCGGCCATCAGCAGGGTGACGGTCATCGGGTCGGTGGTCCAGCCGATGGTGGTGTTGCCGTAGGGGGTTTCGTAGACTTCCTGGCCGCCGTTGAAGTAGAAGCGGAAGCCGCAGTTGTCGTCGATGGCCCCGCCGGCGTCGATGGCGCAGACGCCGGCGCCGGTCCCGGGCTGGGTGTCGGAGGTGTACCAGGCGATGTTCCCGTTCTTGAAGGTGAAGGAGAAGAGGTCGTTGGTGGTCAGGCTGCGGTTGAAGGGGCGGTAGATCTTCGTGGCGTGCCCGAAGTTCTCCCACATGCCGAAGCCGGACCCCTGGGGTTCGGCCCAGACGCCGCCCTGCACGTCGGCGGTGGAGGCCGCGACCTCGCACTGCCAGTCGGTCTGGTCGCCGCCCTTGACGTCGCTGTAGTGCAGCCAGGTGCCGCCGCCGTCGTTGAAGAGGAACGAGAGGGTGGCGGCGCCGGCGGGGACGGCGATCTGGGCTTCCCAGGCGCCGTCGGCGTCGGACCAGGTCATGGGGTCGCCGGGGACTTCGGTCCAGGCGGAGGTCCCGCCGGAATCGGTGGCGCCCCAGTGGACGAAGACGGCATCGACGGTGCCGTGGGCGAGGGCGGCGGCTTCGTTGTTGGCGTAGAACTTGACGGTGGAGGTGCAGCCCTGCTTGGGTCCGGGGGAGAGGACGACGAAGGCGAGGTCGGCGTCGGGGGTGTCGTTGCCGCCGGAACCGACGGGGATGGAGGTGATCCAGGCGCCGAAGTTGGTGCCCTTGTTGAGGCCGGTGTAGTCTTCGTTCGCCTCGTAGTTGGCGGCGGCGTCGGCGGCGTAGCCGTCGCTGCCGGAGACGGTCTGGGCGGTGAAGACGATTTCGTTGGTGCCGTTGGCGAGGGCGACTTCCTGGCTCCAGAGGGGGTTGGCTTCGAAGGTGCCGCTGGCGCCGGTGGCGGCGTTGGTCCAGGCGACGGGGCCGACGATGTCGGCGCCGGCGGTGCCGTGGATGGTGGCCTTGGGGGTCTCGACGGCGGTGGTCTCGGTGGGGGTGGTGACGGCGAGGCCGTCGTCCACGGCGGCGTAGTTTTCGCCAAGGTCGAAGGACCAGTTGGCGGAGTCGTTGTTGTCCCAGGTGCTGCCGCCGTCGTGGAAGCAGGCGAGGAGGCCGGTGGTGCCGACTTCGGGGGTGAAGGCGTAGGTCCAGAAGCCGCCCTGGTCGCTCATGGCGTGGCTGGTCCAGTTGGTGCCGGCGGCGGTGACGACGCCGAGGTGGACGTACACGGCGGAGGCGACGGCGAGGTCGCGCCCGGCGGGGTTGTAGCCGATTTCGAGAGGCGCGTAGGGCTGTTCGGCGCGGTTGGTGAGGGCGCAGGTGCCGGTGAACCAGACCTCGGGGACGACGGTGCCGGTGACGGGGAAGGTCCAGTTGTCGCCGCCGTTGTTGTCCCAGGTGGTCCCGCCGTCGTTGAAGCAGAAGGCGAGGGTGGAGGCGCGCTCGGGGACGGTGTAGGTGTACTTCCAGGCGCGGTCGAAGGTGGACCAGGTCATGGCGTCGCCGGGGAGGGTGGTCCAGTTGCCGTTGTTGTAGCCGTGGTGGGCGTAGACGGTTTCGGCGCCTTCCAGGACGCGGCCGGCGGGGTAGTAGGAGACGGTGACGGCCTGGCCGGCGACGGCCGGGGTCGGCTCGATCTTCACGCCGTTGATGGGCGCGTCGCAGTCGGCGATGGTGACGGTCCAGTTGTTGCCGCCGCGGGATTCGTAGTTGCCGTTGCCGTCGGTGAAGAAGACGGACAGGGAGGGGGCGTTGTCGACGAAGGGTTCGGTTTGGGCCGTGAAGGTGTAGGTCCAGACGCCTTCGACGGAGGTCGCGGCCATGTCCACGGTGCCCCAGCCTTCGTCGGTGCCGGTGAAGTTGTAGCCCATCTGGACCTGGGTGGCCTCGGCGAGGCTGCCGCCGGCCTTGAAGGTGACGGTGATGTCGCCGCAGTCGGTCGGGGAGGCGGGGGAGAAGGTCGCGGAAGCGGAGGTGCCGCCGCCGCCTTCGCCGGGCGCGGTGCCGTCGTCTTCGACCCAGACGTGCTGGATGTCGGAGCGGGTCATGTTGCCCTTGGAGTCGGTGGCTTCGATGAAGTAGTCGACGAGCTGGCCGCGGAACTGGGTGACCTTGGCGAAGTAGTAGTCGGCGTTGGCCGCGGGCTCGAATTCGTAGTTGATGTCGCCGGCGTCGGCGAGGGCGTTGAGTTCCGCGGTGGTGCAGGGCAGGACGCGCTTGGTCATGGGGATTTCGATCCAGTCGCCAACTTCGCTGCCGCCTTCGAAGGTTTCGTTCTGGATGGAATCGACGGGGTTGAAGCCGTCGTTGTCGGCGCGGACGAAGAGCTTCATGCCGCCGTCGGGGATGCCGGAGACGTCGTAGGCGTGGGTCCAGACGTAGAAGTCGGAGCCCATCTTCTTGCGGAAGGAGCCGTCCTGGGGCGTGGTGTTGAACCAGCCGAAGGTGTACCCGCCGGGGTTGTAGGGGAAGCGCTGCGGGCGGAAGATGGAGGGCGGGACCTTGTCGGTCGCGGAAAGGGCTTCCTGGGTGAGGCCGGCGCCGCGGAGCGATTCGATGGCGCGGAGGTTGGCGAGCGGGGGCTTGCATTCGTCGTCGTTGCCCTTGCCGCCGTAGTAGTTGAAGCCGGAGTCGAGGCCGGCGAGGTAGATGTGCCACGCCCATTCGGCGGCGTTGGGTTGGGCGCCCTCTTCATAGGGGGCGGCGATGCGCCAGGGGTCGGCCCGGCCGAGCTTCTGTTCGGCGGTTTCGCACCAGTTGGCGGCCGCGATGATGGGGGCCCAGTCCCAGAACTTCAGCGCGAAGCCGGGGGTTTCGAGGTCGATCTGGGTGTTGGGATAGCACTTGTCGATGTTCTTGACGTTGGCGGGCGGATCGACCCACTTGAGGAAGTAGGGGGAGCCGTAGTCCATCTCCGGGAAGATCCAGGCGCCGTCTTCGATGTGGACGAGGGAGGCGCGGGCGCCGTAGCCGTCGACGAAGTCCTGGATGGTCGTGTTGTCCCACCCGCGCTGCGCGGCCTGGTGGGTGAAGCCCGGCCAGGATTCCATCCAGGAGGAGTCGCCGCCGCCCCAGGCGTTGTCGCCGTCGGTGGCGGGCAGGACGATGACGGGATTGTCCTCGGTGGCGCCGTAGGCGATGCTGTCGGCGTACTTCATTTCGGCGCCGGAGTAGCCGGCCTTGTAGGAGATGACGTCGTCGGAGGGGACGGCGACCATCTGCTTGGTTTCCTTGGTCCAGGGGTTGACGTACTGGACCTTGTGGAGCTGGTAGGCGAAGGGGGCGACGTTCCAGGCGCAGTTGCCGGGGTTGGGGGAGTCGTACCACCAGCCGGAGGTCGGGGAGGGGCCGTTCATGTCGGCGCGGTTCGGCTCGGAGGAGTTGATGTTGTAGTTGCCCTCGGCGGTGCCGTTGTTGAGGTAGGTGGGGCAGGTGCGGGAGAGGTGGTGGGAGGCGACGATGACCCACTGGTAGCCTTCATCGGCGAGGACGTCGATCATTTCCTCGGAGAAGGCCATTTCCGTCGGGAAGAAGCCCTTGGAGTGGTCGGCATCGGAGCCGCCCCAGGCCTTCCAGCCGGACTGCTTGAGCATCTGGACTTCCTTGCGGAAGACGGCCTTGGGGAGGACGGGGCCGAGCGCGTGGTGGTAGCAGAAGCCGACCATGTCCATGCGCTTCTTGCCGTTGTCCCAGTTGGCGCGCACGTCGCGGTAGGCGCCGAAGGGGTCGGAAGAGTAGCCGAGCATGCCGGCGTTGCCGAGCGAGCGGACGTTGTCGATGAGGGAGCCCGAGTAGCTGATGGCGTAGCCGGCGCCGGCGGCGCACGCGCCCAGGGAGTCCTTGGGGCCGTACTGGTAGGCCTTCACGCGGTCGTACTTGCCGAAGATTTCCTCCAGGTTGTTGTCGGGGTGGCCGCCCTGGGTGCCCTTGCGCTCGATGGAGTCCTTGGCGTACTGGACGTGGCCATCGGCCCAGTCGGGCCAGTAGATGGGCTGGTGGTTGTGCCAGAAGCGGGCGACCTTCACGCTGCCGGCGGCTGCGGGCAGCGCGGCGGCCAGAAGGCCGGCCAAGGCCAGGAACCAAGGGAATCGACGGTTTTTCATGGGCAGTTCCTCCGGTGGGTGATGGTGTTGCATGGAATGGCTTTCCATTGTCGCGCACTCTAGCACACCCCGATACCCTTGTCCAGCACGAAGTCAAACGTTTTACCGAAAATCCCCCCTCCCCTTCCTGCCCGCCGCGGGATGTCTTGCGAGATTCAGGAAAACACCTGCATTTCATTCGAAAAACCACCATCCTCTCCCACATGAAAAATTCGCCATCCCGCATGGCAAAGGCCGCCCCCGGGACCGACGGGACAACGGGGACTAACGGGACGGCGGCACCTTCCCCTCCCCTACCCTCCGCGGCTCCGCGCGGGAAAACGCTTCCGGTGGCCGAATGCGACTTTGCCAAATCCCCTCTTGCCACCTTCAGCCGCGCGGCGTACACTCCCGCGCATGATCAACCAACCGGAACAAATCGTGGCGCGCGTGCGCGAACTCCGCGCCGTGCTGGACATCCCCGCGGCCGACGCGGCCGCCGCCCTCGGCGTCGACGAACGCACCTACCTCGACTACGAGTCGGGCGCCCTCGACCTGCCCATCAACGCCCTCTACAAGCTCGCCGAACTGTTCCGCGTCGACGTCACCGAGCTGCTCACCGGCGAGTCCCCGCGCATGGCCGACTACACCGTCGTCCGCGCCGGCAAGGGCGCCAAGGTCGACCGCTACCCCGGATACGACTTCGAGTCCCTCGCCGCCAACTTCCGCCACCGCAAGCTCGAGCCCATGCTCGTCCACCTCTCCCCCCACGCCGACGAAGCCCACGAGCCGGCCCTCGTCCAGCACGCCGGCGAGGAGTTCAACTACGTCCTCCAGGGAACCGTGCGGGTCATTGTAGGCGGGCGCGCGTTCGAGCTCGGGCGCGGCGACAGCATCTACTTCAACGCCTCGCTCAAGCACGGACAGCGCGCCGTCGGCGGACCGGCCGTCTTCCTGACCATCATCCAGAACTGACGCGCCCGCGTCCGGTTCCCCCGCCCCCCCTTCCACCCCACACCGCCCCCGCGCAAGGAGACCACGCCATGCTGGAAAAATTCCTCGACCGCACCGAATACTCGTCCTACGAAGACTTCAAGGCCAATTGCCGCCTGAAAGTCCCCGGAAAATTCAACTTCGCCTACGACGTCGTCGACGCCTGGGCCGCCCAAGACCCCGGCAAGCGCGCCCTCGTGCACCTCGACGACGCGGGCAACGTCCAGACCTTCACCTTCGGCGACGTCCGCGACCGCTCCAACCAGGCCGCCCGCGCCCTCGCCCGCCTGGGCATCGGCAAGGGCGACGTCGTGATGCTGATCCTCAAGCAGCGGCCCGACGTCTGGTTCACCCTCGTCGCCCTCAACAAGCTCGGCGCCGTCGCCATCCCGGCCTCCTTCCTGCTGACGGGCAAGGACATCGTCTACCGCTGCGAAGCCTCCCGCGCCAAGATGCTGATTACCACCGACGACCCCGTCATCGTCGAGCACGTCCGCGCCGCCCTCCCCGCCTGCACCACCCTCCGGCACTGGGCCACCGTCGGCCCGCACGCCCCGGAGGGGGCCCTCGACTTCCGCGCCCTCTGCGCCGCCGAGGAGCCCGTCTTCCCGCGCACCGAGGCGACCGCGTGCGACGGCGACCCCATGCTCGTCTACTTCACCTCCGGCACCTCCGGCTGGCCCAAGATGATCGAGCACGACTGCACCTACCCCATCGGCCACATCATCACCGCCAAATACTGGCAGCACGTCCAGGACAACGGCCTGCACCTGACCGCCGTCGATTCCGGATGGGCCAAATTCGCCTGGGGCAAGATCTACGGCCAGTGGATCTGCGGCAGCGCCATCGCCGCGTACGACACCGAAAAATTCACCCCTTCCGGAATGCTCAACGCCATCCAGACCCTGCGCGTCACCACCTTCTGCGCCCCGGCGACCGTCTACCGCTTCATGATCCACGCCGACGTCCGCGCCTACGACCTGAGCAGCGTCAAGCAGTGCTCCATGGCCGGCGAACCGCTCAATCCCGAAGTCTACAACCGCTGGATGGACCTCACCGGCATGCCCCTCGTCGAAGGCTTCGGGCAGACCGAAGGCACCGTCCTCATCGCCAACTTCGGCTGGTACCCCATCCGGCCCGGCTCCACCGGCCGCTTCGCGCCGAACTACGACATCGAGATCATCGGCGAAGACGGCGAACCCTGCGAAGACGGCGAAGTCGGCCGCCTGATCATCCGGCACGTCGACACCGACCACCCCATCGGCCTCTTCCGCCGCTACATCGACGCCCCCGAAGCCATGGCCGAGAAATGGCACGACGATTGTTACGACACCGGCGACATGGCCTGGCGCGACGCCGACGGCTACATCTGGTTCGTCGGCCGCTCCGACGACATCATCAAATGCTCCGGCTACCGCATCGGGCCCTTCGAAGTCGAGAGCGCCCTGATGGAGCACCCCGACGTCATCGAATGCGCCGTCACGGCCGCCCCCGACCCCGACCGCGGGCAAGTCGTCAAAGCCACCATCGTCCTGCGCGAAGGCGTCGAAGGCACCCCCGAGCTCGTCCACGCCCTGCAAGACCACGTCAAGAAGACCACCGCCCCCTACAAATACCCCCGCATCGTCGAATTCGTCCCCGAGCTCCCCAAAACCCACTCCGGCAAAATCCGCCGCAACGCCCTCCGCGACGCCAAGTAAGCCTCCCCCCGACGTGAAAACCCTGCTGGATTTCCTCGCCGTCGGCGCGGGCAGCTTCCTCGGCGGCGGCGCCCGCTACCTTGCCGGTCGCTGCTTGCCCGTAACGTCCGGCGGCGGCTTCCCGTGGGCGACCTTCGCAGTGAACATCGCGGGATGTTTCATCCTCGGCGTGGTCGCCGGTCTGGCCGCCCGCGCCGACGGCTTCGATCCGCGCCTGCGCCTGTTCCTCGCGACCGGATTCTGCGGCGGCTTCACGACCTTCTCGACCTTCGCCGACGAAAACCTCGCCCTGCTGCGCACCGGCCGCCCCGCCGCCTTCGCCCTCTACGCGCTGGCCAGCCTCGCCCTCGGCCTCGCCGCCGCCTACCTCGGCCACCGTCTCGCCGAATGACCCGCCCCCCAGGGACTCGGCCGTCATTCCCGCTCCAAGCTCCGGGAGCGCGGGCGGCCCGCCCGCTTTTCTTTCACAAAACAACCACGGATTGCCCGCCCCCGTCCCCCTTCGCTACGGAATCGTCTCAGCGTTCGGCAACCGCCGGAACGATTTCTCGCAGGAGAGCACCTTTATCCCCCCCGCGTACTTCATGCCGACACCCGGTCCGCCGACCGGATGGATTCGCGCACGGCCTCCATGTCATGGGGCCCGTCGGCATTCTTCGTGATGGAATCCTCGCAGAGCCCCGCCCAAGCCGGCAAAGAGGCGTCATCCATCCCGGCATCCTCCCGCCGCACGGGCGAAATGACGATTTCCAGGAAATACGGACGGTATTCCTCCGGGATGCGCACGGTCACGTGGTCGCCCTCGGCCCGTGCAATGGTTTTCAAGGCTGGCATGTTCGGACTCCCTTGCTTCAGATGCCGCCATCGTACCAACTCTTTCCGCTCCGTCAACGGTTTCAAGCCGCCCCCGCCCGGCGCGCGGGCACCCCGCCCGCATCCCCATCCACTTCCCGCCCACAAGGGCGCGATATCCAGAGCGGGATAAGAAATTGCGTGGCCCCAATCCATTGTCCCGCCAGGCAAGTTCCACTGCTGCGGACGCGCAGAAGCGCGTCCCTCCCCGTGGAGAGCGCAACGCTTCCGCGCGACCTTGTGGGAGGGGAACTCCCGGGAAGCTGCAGACAATCTGGAACCGCTCCAGACTCGGGGCCCGGCGGCCACCGCGATCTCCGCGGCAACCGGCTTTGCCCGTGTCGGCGCCGGTCGCGCCCCCCAAAAGAGCACGCCGGAAGGGCCCGGCAAGCGAGGGCGGTCAATCTCTTTTGGCAACAGGAAAAATCCCCGGTTTTCCCCAGTCTTTTCCCCCATCTCCTCCCCATGAAAAAATCCCCCGCAGCCGCGAGGCGGGACGGTGCCGCCCGCCGGGGGAGGGGGGGGCGGGGCGGCCCCCCGGCTGGCGGCCAAAAACATTGACGCCCCCCTCCTTCTCAAGTAGGGTCCATGATGACGATGAAACGCATTTTCCGAGCCGCCGCCGCATCATCCCGCCTCCCCAGCCCCGGAAGGGGGTTCCTCCGGGCCGCCGTGCGGGTCTGTTTGGCGGCGGTGCTGGTGCTGCTCTTGCTAACCTCGACGGGGTTCGCCAAGGCCAAGCGGAAGGCGGGGCGCAAGGTGGTGCGGATTCCGCTCGTGGAGCTCAACCGGGTGATGGTGGCGGATGCCGCCGGCCGGCCCGTCTCCGGCTACGCCTACGACTACATCCAGACCATCGCCACCTACGCCGGCTGGGACGTCGAATACAGCCCCGCCGCCAACTTCGCCGAATGCATCGACATGCTCGTCCGCGGCGACGCCGACCTCTTCTACGAGCTCAGCCACACCGAGGAGCGCGAGAAGCTGATGCTCTTCCCCGACGAGCCCATGGGCCTCGAGTACTACTACCTCTACGTCTCCGAGGAGAACACCGACATCGCCCCAGACGACTACGCCTCCCTCGAGGGCAAGCGCGTCGGCGTCACCCGCGGCACCATGCAGATCGACCTCCTCCGCCAGTGGTGCGAAAAGAAGGGCGTCCGCCTCGAGTTCGTCGAATACACGGACCTGCCCGTCAAGGAGGCCGACCTCGACGCCGGCCGCATCGACCTCGACTACGAGGTGAGCATGATGGCCCCCCTGCGCTTCTCGGCGGTGGAGAAGGTCGGTTCCTCGGCCTACTACCTGGCGGTGAACAAGGACCGCCCCGACCTGCTCGCGGACATCGATTCGGCGATGGACAAGGTCCTCTACAACGACATGTACTTCTTCACCCGCCTCCAGGAGCGCTACTTCTCCGACGCCGTCCGCAGCCGCAACCTCACCACCGACGAGCGCCGCTGGGTCGAGGAGCACGACACCCTCCGCATCGGCTACTTCGACCACTACCTCCCCTTTTCCGCCAGGGCCGCCTCCGGCGAGCCCTACGGTTCCCTCGTCGACGCCATCCCGGAAATCCTCAAGCGCCTGGAACTGGCCGACCGCGTGCGCACGGAGTTCGTCTGCTTCCTCGACCAGGACGAGGCCTACCGCGCGCTCGAATCCGGCGAGCTCGACATGATGTTCCCCGCCTACGTCAGCGCCTCCGTCCGCCAGGACTACCGCCTCATCGGCGGCAAGGGCGTGGCGACGCTCGCGAGCGACCTGGCCTTCGTGGAGGAGCCGGAGGCGGGCCGGACCCCGCGCATCGGCGTCAACCGCAACAACCTCATGCAGTACTACTACAGCAAGGACGCCTTCCCCGACGCGCAGATCGTCTTCTACGACGGCATCCGCGCCTGCCTCGACGGCCTGCTGGAGGGGACGTCCGACGGCACCTTCGTCAACGGCGCGCGCACGGCGGGCCTGCTGCGCCCGGGCCAGTACCACTCCCTGCAGGCGGTGCGGGCGAAGGACTCCTTCCAGCTGTGCTTCGCCTTCGCCGAAGACAACGTCGGCCTGCTGCTGCTGATGAACCGCGGCCTCTCGATGCTCGAGCAGGACTTCATCAGCAAATCCTCCTACTCCTACGCCGGGGAGATCACCCCGCCCACGTGGATGGACTTCCTCATGGACCACATCCTGGGGATCATCCTCGTGGCGATCGCCCTGACGGCGCTGCTCGCCTTCGCGGTCGTCGGCCGCATCCACAACCGCGACCTCGCGCGGGTCAACCGCCGCCTCGAGGAGAACTACGCCACCATCGAGCGCCAGCGCCACGAGCTCGAAAAGAACAAGGCCCAGCTCGAAGACGCCCTCCAGATGGCCCAGGCCGCCAACCGCGCCAAGACCGCCTTCCTCAGCAACATGTCCCACGACATCCGCACGCCCATGAACGCCATCATCGGCTTCACCGGCCTTGCCGCCGACCACATCGACGACAAGGAACACGTCAAGGAATACCTCAAGACCATCGGCGAATCCTCCGAGCACCTCCTCTCCCTGATCAACGACGTCCTCGACATGAGCCGCATCGAATCCGGCAAGATGACCCTCAACGAAAAGGACGAATCCCTCGCCGACATCCTCCACGCCCTCCACGACATCGTCCGCGCCGACGTCCGCGCCCGCCACCACCGCTTCACCATCCAGACCCTCGGCGTCCGCGACGAACTCGTCCATTGCGACAAACTCCGCCTCAACCAGCTCCTCTTCAACCTCGTCTCCAACGCCATCAAATACACCCCTCCCGGCGGCACCATCACCCTGCGCATCGCCCAGAAACCCACCGAAGAGGAAGGCCGCGCCCGCTACGAATTCCGCTGCCGCGACAACGGCATCGGGATGGACGAAGAATTCCTCAAGACCGTCTTCGACCCCTTCGTCCGCGCCCGCAACTCCACCGTATCCGGCATCCAGGGCACGGGCCTCGGCATGGCCATCGCCAAGAACATCGTCGAGATGATGGGCGGCACCATCACCGTCGCCTCCAAGAAAGGCGAAGGCTCCGAATTCACCGCCACCCTCGACTTCCGCCTCGCCGCCCGCAAGACCCCCGCCCCGGACATCCCCGAACTCCACGGCCGCCCCGCCCTCGCCGTATCCGGCGACCCCGACGCCGCCCGGAGCCTCGCCGGCATGCTCCGCGACGCCGGCCTCCAAAGCGACGCCTCCACCACCGCCGAAGACGCCGCCGCGCGCGCCGAAGCCGCCCGGCGCGCCGGCGCCCCCTTCCGCCTGGTCCTCGTCGACTGCCTCGCCCCCGGCCTCAACGGCCGCGAAACCGTACGCCGCCTCCGCGGCCACCTCGCCCCCGGCGCCGACATCCTCATCGTCACCGCCGACGGCTGGCTCGACATCGAAGCCGAGGCGCGCGCCGCCGGCGTCACCGGCTTCCTTTCCCAGCCCGTATTCCCCACCGACCTGCACAAAGTCCTCCTCCAGACCTGCGGCCGCGCCTGCCCCGTGCGGCCCAAGAAGAAAGCCGCCCCCGACGACACCACCCTTGCCGGCAAGAAAATCCTGATGGTGGACGACAGCCACCTCAACCTCAAGATCGGCGTCCTCCTGCTGACCGAAAAAGGCGCCACCGTCGACACCGCATCCAACGGCCAGCTGGCCCTCGACGCCATCCGCGAAAAAGGCACCGCCTACTACGACATCGTCGTCATGGACGTCCAGATGCCGGTGATGGGCGGCTACCAGGCCACCGCCGCCATCCGCGCCCTTCCGGGCGGCGACAAACTGAAGATCATCGCCTTCTCCGCGAACGCCTTCGAAGAAGACCGCGAAAAATCCCTCCGCGCCGGCATGGACGGCCACATCACCAAGCCCCTGAAAATCACCGAATTCCTCTCCGAACTCCGCACCTTCGGCGTCTAGCGCCGCGGCTCGGGCTCCCCTGCCGCTTCCCGGCCATTCCCCTCCCACAAGGTCGCGCAGAAGCGCGCCCCTCCCCGTGGAGGCCGCCCCGGGAGGGTCGCGCTTCCGCGCGACCTTGTGGTTGGGAACCGCCTGGTGCGCCACAGCATAACTTGAACCGCTCTGGCGCCGGGGGGCCGCTTCCCGGCCGCTTCCTGCTTGGTCTCCCCGCATGGTGGGGCGAGCTCTCCGAGCGAGCCGTTTTTCCCCCTTTTTTTCCCCGAACGGCTCGCACGGAGTGCTCGCCCCACCATGCCTGCCGCCTGCCGCCCCCCGAAAATTTTTTCCAATCATTGGAAAACCGCCGAAAAATTTTTCCAATCATTGGAAAAACCGCCCGGAATTTTCCAACCATTGGAATTTTTTTTCCAATCATTGGAAAACTTTCCCGCCGCCCAAACTGGGGGCGCAGGCGTCCCGCCCGCCAAACAAGACAATGAATCCACTGTGGCAAGTTGGACAGGGTGAAAAATCGAGGAGGGACGGCAGTTTGGGCTTGCGGACAGGCGCGGAAGGGGAAAGAATGAATCCCAGAGGATACGGAAAAAGAGTCGGCGAATGGGAACAACTTCGTTCAAGGCGTTTTGCGTGGAATTCTACGCGGCTCATGTTGGCAAGACGGGGCCCGAAGTCTACGCCGCATTCGAGAAATCGGGGCTCCTGAAGGAGTTGGATCGGGACTATGAAGACCTCCACGGCCTGGGCATGGAGGCGCTGATGCAACTGTTCGACCAGTGGCTCGGGAAGGGAGCCGCCCAATGATGCTGTTCCACGGCGGAACGGACCGGATCGGACATCCCCGCATCCTGACGGGTGAGCAGGGGCGGGATTTCGGTTTTGCGTTCTACACGACCGACATCCGGGAACAGGCCGAACGCTGGGCCTTGCGCCGCGCCCGTTACCGCAGCCGCATGGCGAGGCGGGTTGTGGACGCCATCGTCTGCGAATACGAATTCGACGAAGCGTCCTTGTCCTCGCTTTCCGTGAAACGCTTCCCGGAGCCGTCGCTCGAATGGCTCGACTTCGTCGTGGCCAACCGCAGTTCCCTGGACTTCCGCCACGGGTTCGACATCGTGATTGGCAAGATTGCCAACGACCGGGTGGGGGAAACCGTTTCCTACGTCGTTGCGGGCGTCATGCGCCGCGAGGATGCCGTGGAACGGCTCCGTTTCCAGCAAATCAACAACCAATGGGCGTTTTGCACGGAAAAGGCATTGGCCCAGTTGCGCTTCATCCGCGGCTACGGGGTGCGGAATGTGTGAGCACCACCTGATCCGGGCGACCCTCGTCCCCGAAATCGCGCGGCTTATCGCCGACCGTTTCGGCATCTCCGAGGACGAGGCCCTCGGCCGCTTTTACAAATCCGCGACGGCGCAAAACCTCGCTGACGAGGAAAACGGCCTCTACGGGCAGTCCGCGCTCTTCATCTTCGGACTCTATCTCGAGGAATTGACGGGGGAGGGCGAGAAGGGTTCAAAACAGTAGCAGCATTCCTTGAAGACGGCATTTCTGCCGTCAAGGTCTGGCCCGGGTCCGGCCCCTTTTCTGTCTCCCTCCATCCGCTCCCCAAGCGCGTTCCTGTCCGCGGAGCGGTTTTCTTTGTTTTCAATGCAGACATCCATCCCGCACCCCGCCTTTGCGTCCTTTGCGTCATCCCCTTTGCGTTCTTTGCGTTTTCCCCTTGCGCTTCCCTTGCCCCCCCTTGCTCCCGAAAATTTTTTCCAATCATTGGAAAACCGCCGAAAAATTTTTCCAATCATTGGAAAAAACGCGCGGAATTTTCCAACCATTGGAAACTTTTTTCCAATCATTGGAAAACTTTCCCGACGACTACGCCACCCTCGACGGCAAGTCCGTCGGCGTCACCACCGGCACCATCCAGATCGGCCTGCTCGAACAGTGGGCCTGGCGCAAGAACATCCGCCTGCGCATCGTCGAATACGACGGCATCCCCGAAAAGGAGGACGCCCTCCGCGCCGGCGAAATCGACCTCGACCTCGAAGTCAGCATGCTCGCCAACAGCGACCGCCCCACCGGCGCCGTCATCGACGCCATCCGCGAAATCGTCCGCCGCCTCAAGCTCGACGACCAGGTCGAGCTCGAATTCGTCTGCTACGACGACCAGCTCAAGGGCTACAAGGCCGTCGAATCCGGCGAAATCGACATCATGGTCCCCGCCTACCTCAGCAGCTCCGTCCGGCGCGACTTCCGCATCGTCGGCGGCCGCGTCCTGCTCACCCTCGCCTGCGACTTCGCCTTCCTCGACGGCCGCGAAATCGGCCAGGGCAACGACCTGCGCATCGGCGTCAACCGCCCCAACCTCATGCAGGACTACTACACCCGCGACGCCCACCCCCATGAACGCCATCATCGGCTTCACCGGCCTCGCCGCCACCCACCTCGCCGAACCCGAGCACGTCAAGGAATACCTCAAGACCATCGCCCAATCCTCCGAACACCTCCTCGCCCTCATCAACGACGTCCTCGACATGAGCCGCATCGAGTCCGGCAAGATGACCCTCCACGAACACGTCGAATCCCTCGCCGACATCCGCGAAAAAGGCCCCTCCTACTACGACATCGTCGTCATGGACGTCCAGATGCCGGTGATGGACGGCTACCAGGCCACCGCGGCCATCCGCGCCCTCCCTGGCGGCGACAAACTCAAGATCATCGCCTTCTCCGCCAACGCCTTCGAAGAAGACAAGGAAAAATCCCTCCGCGCCGGCATGGACGGCCACATCACCAAACCCCTGAAAATCAAGGAACTCCTCCAGACCCTCCAGCGTTTCACCGCCTGACCCCCCACCCTCCCCCCTCCCGCAAGCCGTTCCCAGCACATTTGGAAACAGGAAAAACTTGACTGGATTCCCCTTTTCCTCCACACTCCCACCACCATGAAAGACATCCTCCGCACCGCCTCCGACCTCACCCAATCCGTTTTCGACGCCGCCCTCTCCCCCCTCCGCGGCGGCAACGGCGCCCTGGGCCTCGCCTTCATGCCGCTCGTCCTCGGCGTGACGGCGACGGCCTTCGTCGGCTTCCTCGCGACCGCGACCGGCTCCGCCATCCTCGGCGAACTCCGCCGCCGCGGCCGCCTCCGCGCCCCGCACCCGGAAAGCCCCTCCCTCCGCGGCACCCCGACCGCGGACGAACTGAAAGCCGATTGCGCCCTCCTCCCCCGGACCCTCCACGTCCGCCTCCGCCTCGGCTCGCGCCTGGCCGACCTCGAACCCGCGCTCGACAGCGCCAACCATTACCGCGAATCCCCGACCGGCGCCAAACGCATCCAGTCGCGCGGCCGCGGCCTGCGCGGCTACATCGCCGACAACCGCATCGCGGTCTCCTATTCCTCCCTCGTGCGCTACCGTCTCCTCGCGCTCCGCCTCCGCCAGCTCCTCCAGCTCGACCCGCGCATCCCCCTCGAATGGCTCCTGCCCGGCGAATCCCCCGACCGCCCCCTCCCCGCCGACCTCCAGGCCCCCTGCACGACCGCGCGCCACCGCCTCGCGCGCCTCCTCCGCGAACACCGGAACTTCGACCGCCTCCGCAAGCACGTCGATGCGAAACTCGGCATTTCCGAACTCCTGACCGTCCGCCGCACCGCCCGCCGCGCGAAGGAAGCGGCAAAATCCCGCCGCTGGCTGGCGAAACAGAAGCCGATCCACTGCCAGCCGGTGGTCCTCGGCGACTACACGGTGAACGCGACCCCGGCCCGACTGGACGCGACGGCAAGCGCCTTCGCCCGCTTCCTCCGCGAAAAAGACCTACCGCCGAAGCTCGCCGCGCACCGCGACCGCTTCCTCCGCTGGCTCGCCGACGCTTCCGGTTCCGCCACCGCCGGCCCCTGACCGCGCCACAGCCCGCCGTCCAACCCGCACGAACCACCCACGCTCCTGCGCGGTGCCGAACAGCACCGCCGCGGCAGCCAGCGACAGCATCACCACCGGCGGCGTCCACTGCGCCCATCGCCAGGAGAGGTCCCCGGCGTCGATGGCTTCCATGCCGACGAAACCCAATCCTCCCGCCACCAACGCCAGGACGCCGGCGACGATCCAGCGGTTCCACTCCTTGAGCATCGCGCCGCGGAACATCAACAGCACGAACGGCAGCAGCAGCCAAGACACCCAGTACCACATGCACCATCCCACCTTCGGCATTCCCAGGGTGCACAGGGCCGGGATGGCGACGGCCCCATCCAACCGAGCAGCCATTCCGCCAACGAGAAGTCCCACGGCCACTGCCGCGTCGTGATGGCATACGCCCACGTGAGCCCCGCCCAGCACGACGCGACGCTCCAAACCGTCGCCAGCGCGCCATCCGCCATTGCCGATACCGAATCATAAGGGGGCCGGGAGGTTTTTCATGGGGGGAGGGAGGGGAAGGATGGGCTGGAAATGCAAGGATTTTTCGTGTTTTCAAAAGCGTGGGGCAAAGGCTTTCGGGGAAGGGCGGCCCGGCGGACGGAGCATCCGCGGTCCTGCGCCATGCCGGAGGGCTCCGCTGAGGCGGACGGCGGCACGGGCGGGGACGATTTTTCCGTTGAGGAACGGGGGGAGGCGTGCGACATCCGGGGCAATGGTGCGAGGAGGCGGCGGGTCCGGCGCGGCGGCGCGGAAAGGGTGTAACCTTCCGCGGCGCGGCGTGTCTACCAAGGTGAGCCGGGGCCGCCCGGACGGAACAACCACATGTGCATGGGCGGAGGTTTGCAATTTGTCGGGCGGGGGTGTAACCTTTCGGCACGTGGCGTGTAGTCAGTCAAGGAGAAGGAAGAAACATGACATTCGAAGATTTGATGGCGGCGTTTGCCGAAAAACTGGGAATCGGGGGGCTGAACCGCGAGGATGGGGTCTGCGCGGTGGAAATCGACGGCATGGGCGTGTCGATCGTCCACGTCGGGGAAGCGGACGCGGTCGTGCTCCACGGCACGGTCGGCGACGCGCCGCCGGAGGCGGAGGGGCGCTTCGCGGAAATGCTTCTCCGGGCGAACCACATGTTCGACGGCACGTCGGGCGCGACGTTCTCGCAGGACGCCGTGACGAAGCGGTATGCCCTGCAGCGCTCCCTCCCGCTCGCCCTCCTCGACGCGGATTCCCTCGCCACGGAGCTGGAGAAGTTCGCCAATTCGCTGGAGCGCTGGAAGAAGCTGCTGGAGGATTTCCGCCCCGGGGCCGCGGAGGGGGCGGCGCAGGGCGCCGGCGGCGACGAGCCCGCGCCGCCGTTCGGCAACGGCTATTTGAATGTCTAGACAGAACACGGCAACATCCATCGACAAACCCCGGAGCAACAAGCCATGGCAATCGACCTTTCGAGAATCAACATCTCCCTCGACCAGTTCCAGAAGATGGCGACCGGCGACTACAACGCCGGCGAGGTGGCGCTCAAGAGCGAATCCAAGCTCACCAAGATCAACAACCACGTCCACCGCCTGAGCGCGAACACGAAGTCGATTTCCCATGAGGAAGTCCTGGCGATCAAGGACGCCTTCATGAAGGCGCTTTCCGCGAACGGCGTGGACATGGCCGAAATCAACAAGATCCGCAAGGAGCTGGGGCTGGCGCCCGACGAGACGGCGCCGAAGGCGCTTGCCGGGCGTTCGCTCAAGCCGCTGTCGCGCCAGCAGATCCGCGACATCATCGACCGCAACGCCGCCGCCATCAACGCCGCGCGCGCCGAGCGCGGGGAGAAGGCGTTCAAGACGTCGGCGCAGCTCTACGGGACCAACCCGACCACGCTGCACAACCTCGAACAACACCGCCGCGCGGCGAGCGACTCCGTCCGCCGCACCATGACGGAGTCGGAGGAGATCGCGAATTTCCAGAAAATCATCGAGGGCGATGCGGCGGAGGTCGCCGACGAGGACCGCCGCGAGATGCTGAAAACGATCCTCGCGCAGCGCGACGCGATCGTCGCGAAGGCGAAGGGCAACCCCAAGGCCGAGGGGAATTGCGTCCTGGAATACACGACCGAAAACGGGCAGGAGATCCTGTTCGCGAGCTCCAAGAGCGAGCGCGAGACCATCCGGATGCTCGACGAGGCGTATCTCCTCCTGGCCGGCGGCACGAATCTCAAAAAGCGCAACGCCGCGATTGCGTTCTGCCTGACCACCTCGGTCGGGAAACCGATTCCGTTCGAGATCAAAGAGATGGCCGATTCCGTCCGGGCGGAGGCGACGGCGGTTTTCGGCAAGGGGGCGGTGGCGCAGGCGGACAAGCCCGTCTCCCGCCTGGTGAAAGACTCCACTTTGCGCGAGGATGTGGAGAAGATGACGGAGGAAGGAAAGGCCGTGACGGCCGACAACCTCCGCGAGGCCTACCGCGCGAACTGCTTCAGGCAAAGCGCGTTGAACCTGGTCGAGAGGACCGTCGAAGGATTGCTGCGCGAAATGGGCCGGAAGACCTCCGACTGCGCGGACATAAGGGGGGATCTGGAAAAAATCATGCCGGAGACGTTCCGCGCCCTCGCGGAGGCGAAGACGGCGGACGAGGCCAAGGCGATCCTCGACGGCGCGATGGGCACGATCCGCGAGACGACCGCCAAGGCGGCGGCGGCGATCGATGCCAAAGCAAAGCTCAAAGACTTCATGAACGAGGCGTTCGCCAGGGAAATCGGGGTGAAGTGGAATCCGGCGAACGGGGAACTCGCCTCCTTCGAGTACCTGGCAACCAAGCAGGGCGATGCGCTCAAGACCGACATCCTCACGGGAAAGGTCAAGGCCGGCACGCCCGAAGAAATCACGGCGGAGTTCAAGAAACTGGCGCAGAAGACGGCGCATGCGCACGCGGAATTCCTGCGCGGCGCCGACGCCCTCGGGCTTTCCGGCGATGCCGTCGACCGCGTAAAGCAGCATTTGCTGGGCATCAGCAGCTTCAAGCGCCTCGACCTGGCCAAGGCCAAGGCGCTTGCCGGGGAAATCGACGTCAAGCCGCTGGCGGACGCATTCGCCGCCAAGGCGCCGATGGCGAAGATTTTCGAGGAAATCGGCAAATTGAACGCAAGCGCGGAGTCGAAGATCCCGGCACTCTACGCGGGTGCCCGCGAAATCGGCGCGGACGAAACGATCAAGGGCGTGCCGCTGCTGCTTTTCATGGCGATGGACAAGGCTCCGAATCTCGCGGTGGATCTGGAGAAGTTCCTTGCGGGCGGCGACGTCCGGAACGCGATCGGCCACGCGAACGAAGGGAAGCTCCCGG
>JAFXQI010000064.1 GCA_017527155.1 Kiritimatiellia bacterium | reverse complement strand
GCGTCTCGCCGTCGGTGGTGGACGGCGCCGAGGTGGGGGTGGGCACGCCCGGCTACGCGGCCCCGGAGCAGTTCGCGGGCGGCGCGCCGACCCCGGCGACCGACGTCCACGCGCTGGGCATCCTCGCCGACGAATGCTTCGCCGGCAAACCGCCCCGCGCCTGGGAACGCATCATCCACAAGGCCACCGCCAGCCTCCCCCGCCAGCGCTACCCGGACGCCATCGCCCTGTCCCGCGCCATCCGCCGCCGCCACCGGAGGAGGAACGTCCTGCTGACAATACTGGCGTTCGTGGCCGTGGCGTTGCTCTTGCCTTTGGTGTTGCCATTGCCGGATAAAACGGTGGAACAGGCGCCGCAGGACGACGCCCGGGCACCGTCCATCAACCACATCGAAGTGTTGCCCGGCGGTTCCTTGAAGCTGGAGCGGAATCCGTCGGGTGGCGTCACCCTCCGGCTGGGCGGGAGGGACGCGAATGCGGAAGAGAAGGCCATCGAAATTCCACGGGCCAAAACACCGGCCGCCACGGAACCCGCCCCGAAGCCGTTCCGCAACATGGTTGCGGGGTTGCTCGACGACCTTGCCCCGATACCCGGAAAAGGGAGCCGTATCGGCCGCCATGAAGTGACCCAGGCGCAGTGGAAGGCGCTGATGGGCGGCATCTGTCCCTCGCGGTTCGCCGGCGACGACCTGCCCGCGGACTCCGTGACGCTGACGGCATGCGCGGAGTTTTTCGACAGGCTGAACGCCCTGCCGGTCGTCAAGGAGAAAGGAATCTGGTTCCGCCTGCCCTTCGCGGACGAGTGGAAGGCGGCGGCACGCGGCCGGGGTGAAACGGAGAAAGTCCGCCTGGAACGCGGATGGTTCGCGGAGAACTCCGATGGACGCACGCATCCGGTCGGTACGCGTGCGGCGACCGACGGCGGGCTTTTCGACCTGCGCGGGAACGTCTGGGAATTGACCATGACGCACTCGTACGAGGTGCACAACGGTTTCCTCTGCATGGGCGGTAGCTGGGCAGACCCGGTTTCGGAAACGGGAACGGAAGAGGCCGTGGCCTCGCCGCAGTCGGATTGGCTCCCCGTCCGAAACGGCAGCAAGGACAGCGGGGAACCGGGCACCTTGGGCTTCAGGGTCTGCGTGGATGCCTCTCCCCGCCTCCCCGGACGCTGAAGCGGCGAAGGGGCACCGACATTGGTTCCTGCTCCACCCGGCGATGAGCCGGACGCGCGGGTTGCGGCACCAGCGCGGCGCTGCCTTGCACACCGGGCAGTGGTTTGGTAAAGTGCGGACATGGAACGATTCTTCAACATCGCGGGCCCGTGCATCCCCGGGGAACACTACATGCTTCCGGCCCTCGACCGGATGCCGGAAATCCGCCGACTTGTCGCGCGCCGGCAGTACTTCGTCATCCACGCACCGCGACAGACCGGCAAGACGACCGCCGTCAAGGCCCTCGTCCGCGAACTCAACGCCAAGGGGGACACGGCCGCCCTCTACTGCACGCTGGAGGCGCTCCAGGGCATGGGAGAAGCCGACCGGGCGTTGCCGCAGCTCCGCGGTTTGCTCATCCGGTCGGCGGAAGCCGTCGGCCTCATGCCGCCATCCGATACCGGCACCGGCCCCCTGCCGGAGCTGGTGCGCGAGGAGCCGCCGCCCTGGACGGCCACCATCGTCTCCGACACCCTCCGGGTGCTCGCCCGCCGCGCCGGCAAGCCGCTGGTGGTGTTCTTCGACGAAGCGGACTGCCTGTCCGGGCAGACGCTCATCTCCTTCCTGCGGCAGCTGCGCAGCGGTTACGTCAACCGCGACACCGTGCCGTTCCCTTCCTCCATTGCCCTCGTCGGCATGCTCGACGTCCGCGACTACAAGGCGCAAATCCGTCCCGACGGCGAATCCCTCGGGAAAATCAGCTCATTCAACATCATCTCGAAGGATCTCCTCCTCCGCAACTTCACCGAAGACGAAGTCCGCGCCCTCTACGCCCAGCACGCGGAGGACACGGGCCAGGCGTTCGCCCCGGGCACCGTCGAATCCGTCATGGACTGGACCGGCGGCCAGCCTTGGCTCGTCAACGCCATCGCCCGCGAATGCGTCGAAGAAATCCACGCCTTCCGCTACGGCGAACCCGTCACCCCCGCCGACGTCGAAACCGCCAAGGAAACCATCATCCGCCGCCGCGACACCCACGTGGACAGCCTGATGGAACGCCTCCGCGAGCCGCGCGTGAGGCGCGTGGTCGAGCCCGTGATCTTCGGCGGCGAGCGAACGGTTTCGCGCGACGGCGAGGATTGGCGCTTCGTCATCGACCTGGGCCTCCTCAAGGAGAACGAGCGGCGCGAGCTGGTCCCCTCCAACCGCATGTATGCCGAAATCATCGGCCGCTACCTCACGCGCAACGACCAGGACGACATGCACGCCTCCATCCCCGACACCCCGTGGGCCACCGACGACGGACTGGACATGCCGGGTCTGATGGCGGCGTTCCAGGCCTTCTGGCGGGAGAACAGCGGGGCCGACCGCCGTGCCCACGAGTACGGCGAAGCCACGCCCCACCTGGTGCTGATGGCGTTCCTCCAGCGCGTCACCAACGGCAACGGCCGCATCGCCCGCGAGATGGCGCTCGGCAGCGGACGCCTCGACCTGTGCGTCGAGTTCCGCGGCCACCGCTACGCCATCGAAGTCAAGACCGCGGCGGACTTCAAGGGCGAGAAATCCTACGCCCAGCTCGCCAAATACCTCGACACCCTCGGTCTCCCCGAAGGTTGGATGCCGATCTTCGACCCCGACCCCGCCAAACCCTGGGACGAAAAACTTTATCTCCGCGACGTGGAGTTTGCCGGCAAGACTCTCCACGTCGTCGGGCTGTAGATCTTCCTTTCACCACGCGGTACCTTCGGAGCCGTCTTGTCTTTCGGATTGATCCGGGGGGACCGCGCTCCGTCGCGGCCGTGCGAAAAGGTTGTTCCGGCATCGTTCCTGTCGGGTTCCGAAGAATCGGCCCGGACGGAGCCGGGCCCTCCCGGCGGAACACGCAGCTTTATGCTGTACAGGGTAGCAGGCCGATCCCCCTTTCCCACCGTGTTCCGCGTTGCAAGCCCGTTCCCCAAGCGGAAAAAAAAGTCCGTCAGATTCCGCCGGGAGCGGTGAGTATGGATATGAAGGCCCCGGCGGAATCGGCCGCCGGAACGGCTCCAAAACGGAAGGATTATGCATTTGACGGACACGGAGGAGGCGGATAAGCTGAATCCGACGATGGATGGTCGGCGACCTGCCTGCCGCCCGCGTCGGACATCCTGTTTTCCGCATCTTTCGCAAGATGCGACTGTTCCCCTGGAACCTGAGAAATTTCATGGCAGAGAAATCGTTGCGAAGGGCGCGTCCCCACAAGGGCGCGCTTCCTCCGTGTCTTTGCCGGGCATTCTCAGGGCCTCAGGGGAACCAGACGGAGGCGCGCTTCTTTTTCGGCCCTGCCCGCTTCCGCAAGGGCAAACCCGGGCCGGAGGAGACGCGCGATGAAAAACGGAAGAATCCTGGCGGCGGCAATGGCGGAAAAACATCCCCGTCCGACGGCATGCATCGGTTTGGCACTCTCCGTTCTCCTCCTCTGCAATGGGTGCATGACGCAATTCCATTCGTCTTCCTTCGACGTGAAGCCCAAGCCCGCCTCTTCCGTATCCGGCACCAACTTCCGCGTGCAAGCCGTTTCGGACGACGAGCACGACCATGAGTTCGAAAGCCATCTCCGAACGGAACTGGAAAAGCTCGAACAGGGACAGAACGCTTCCCTGCCCGCAGTCCCTTACAGCGTCGATCTCCGCTATCTGGGCCACGAAGAGACCTCGGACACCACGAAGATGCTGACGGGGTTGCTGTACATCTGCTCGTGCTTCGTCATCCCCCACTGGGACACCACCACCCACAAGTGGGAAATATCGACCGTCTTGCCCGGCGAAACGGGCTCGTTCCGGGGCGAGCGAAGTTCCACGGACGTCATCAGCTGGTTCATGCTCCCTCTCGGCATGCGAGACTTCTTCTCCTCGGGCGGAACGGGCGGCGGCTCCCCTTCGCTGTCGGAGTCCATGGCAAAGGCCATTTTCGATTCCCTCACCCAAGCGCGTTATGACAAGGCCGTCTCGGCCATGAGACTGAAGGCCAAACAACGACTCCTGGGCGGAAAGCGCCTGTCGGAAGCCGACGAGCGGTTGCTTGAAAACGACGCGTCCCTTGAAACCTTCGCGGCCAGGGCCATGCACCCGGCCAACAAAAACACCGGACTCGCCGCCCTTGCCCGGATCGACGACCCCGAAACCCTCGCCGACATCGCCCTCCATTCCGCCGTCCCGGAAATCCGCCAGACCGCCGCGAAACGGGCCACCGGCCTCCCCGAAGCGCGGTTTGCCGAACTGGCCGCTAAATCCACCGATTTGGAAGTCGCGGACACCTTTCTGAACCGCATCTCCGACGACGCCCTGCTGTGCCATGTTGCAGAAAACCGCTCCGCTTTGGGGGATATCAAAGCGGTTGCTGTCGAAAAAATCAGGCAGGAGTCCGCCCTCGCCGACATCGCAAAATCGCAGATGGTGCACTCCTCCCTCAATTATCGTGCCGTCAGCCGGATCGGGACGGAATCTGTTTTGGCCGACGTCGCCGCCCACGCCCCCGATGCGGACATCCGCAAGGCCGCCATCGAGAGAATCGACAATCCTTTCATCCTCATCGTCGCGGTCGCGAAAGACGCCGATCCGGCAAACCGTCTCGCCGCCCTTGACCGAATCAGCCATCCGAAGGCCCTCGCGGCCATCATGCGGAAATCCGGCGACGCGGAAGTCCGCTTGCAGGCAGTCCGGAAAATCACCGACCCCATTGTCCTGAAAGAAGTCGTGGCCACCGATTCCGACGAATCCGTCCGTCTGGCCGCCTTGACGCAGGTGGTGGACCAGGACGTGTTCCGGCAGGCTGCGGAAACGGATTCCAGTCCGGCGGTGCGCGCGGCCGCCGTGGACAAACTGTCGGACCCCGCCATGCTTGCCCAAATCGCGAAGAACAGCGCGCATGAAAAGAACCGCCTGGCGGCCTTGGCGAAAATCACGGACGACGCCGTGATCTGCGACATTGCCCAGTCCGATGCAAGCGCCAGCGTTCGGGTCGCCGCAGTCGCCAAGACTGGCAACCAAGTAGTTCTGGCCCGGATTGCCGTGTCCGACATCGCTTCGATTGTCCGCCTCCGGGCCGTCCAGGGACTCCACGACCAAGATTGCCTTGCCACCGTCGCCCGCCAGGATGACGCCGCCGACGTCCGCATGGCGGCCGTGGAACGCCTCGACTCCCAGGATGTCCTCAAGGCCGTGTCTGCCGGCGACAAGTCGCCCGAAGTCCGGGCGGCCGGTGCCGCGAAAGTCGACGACCCGGCGTTCCTCGCATCCGTCGCGAGACAGGATGCCGATGCCATTGTCCGCCGCGCGGCCTTCGGGCGCGTGGATGACCAAGCCGTTCTGGCAGGGATTGCAAGGACCGACCCGGACGTCGGGAATCGGATACTGGCCATCCAGCGCCTTGGAGACGAGGTCGTCCTGCGCGAAATCGCCTTGTCCGAACAAGACCCTTCCGTACGGGACTCGGCCTGGCAAAAACTCCCGGAGCCGTCCAGAAAGGCGTTGCTCGCATCCCTGGCGCGCAAGCTGTTCCTCAAGGCGGAACAGGCGGAAGAGGACGGGCGGATCAACTTCTGCGGCTTCTATACCGGAATGCCGGAAGCGGACGCCGAAATCCTCGCGCAGCACTACGGCCTGAAGTCCGGGGAATGGTCTTGCGATTGTCTCGGGACGGAAGTGGCCGGGGTGTATTTCACCCTCCAAGGCCTCCAGCGCGTGACGAAAAGCGGGCATTCCTTCGAGGAACTGGTTTGGGTGGTTGCCGACCATGTCGGGTATTTGAGCCCGGAACCAATCAAATACGCCAATTCCTCCGGGGTCGAGGAAGTGGATTTCCTGGCGATGCTGTATGGACAGGCGACGGAAGTCGGGGAAATCTACCACCGCAAGACCGTCGACGGAATCCATGTGGTCATGGCCGAAAAAAAGATGGCAGGAATCCTTCCGGGGTTCGCCATGTGGGATGACGGCCTCGTCGGGCGCCGGGCGGAACAACGCAAGAGCGACACCGGAGGGGAGAAGAGCGACCGCGAGAAGCGCCACGAGGCTCTGGGAACGATGTTCAGTCTCATGGGCGTGGCCTACGACTGAACCGCAGGCAGATGAATTGAAAACAAACAAAGAAGGAACAACGATGAAAAGCGGAAGCGTGTTGACGACAATGGTCGCAGCAGTATGGGTTTCCTTGGCGGCAATCGTGGCGGGGGGATTGACGGGGTGCAAACGCGCGCCAAAGGGGCCGAAAGCGGGAACGGTGAAAACCATCTCCCTGCCCGGTGGGGCGACGATGGAGATGGTGTGGTGTCCGCCGGGGACGTTCAAGATGGGAACGCCGGGCAATGAACGCCCCGAACGTCCCGAAGAAGAAGAGGATTGGGATGCCAAGCATGAAAAGCCGCACAAGGTGACGCTGTCAAAGGGATTCTGGATGGCAAAGACGGAGGTGACGCAGGGACAGTGGAAGAGCGTCATGGGGCGCAATCCGTCAAAATACCAGAATGGCGATAACCAGCCCGTGGAAGAAGTGAGTTGGGAAGACTGCCAGGAGTTCTGCAAGAAGGCGGGAAACGGGTTGCGGTTACCGACCGAGGCGGAGTGGGAGTATGCCTGCCGGGCGGGAAGCACGACGGCATATTCTTGGGGAGATGCACTCAACGGCGACAAGGCGGCCTGCAACGGGAACATTCCTCATGGATTCGGCAGCAAGCAATTCGGGCCGAGAAGCTTCCAGCCGAAGCCGGTAGGAAGCTATGCACCCAATGCATGGGGGCTGTACGACATGCACGGAAATGTTTCGGAATGGTGCGCGGACTTGTTCGGGCCATATCCCGACGGGGCCGTGACCGACCCAAAGGGGGCCGCGGACGGTGAAAGGCCCGTGTTGCGCGGCGGGTGCTGGGCAAACAGTGCCTGGAAATGCCGCTCCGCCTACCGTACGGATTATGCCTCATGGACGGAGAGTACAGGCTTCCGCCCAGTTTGTTCCATCTCGGAAACGGAAATGGCAAAGCCAAACGAGAAAAAAGCAACAGAATCTTTCACAGAACCTTCATTCCAAGACAAGGAAGGGATTGCGGAAACGGCAGGGGATGGAGCCGGCATGAAACTGCTCGGATTGTTCGGCGTACGGTTCGGGCAGCAGATGCCGGAATCGGAAACATGCGAGACCAACAGCAGCGGCAATCGCGTGTATTCTTTCAAGTCCGGCACTTTCCTTGAGAAATTCGGAGATTGCACAATCTTTGCAACCCCGACATCCAGGCGCGTTTCCGGGATACGGACCACGTACGTGGACATGGACATGGTCGGCATTGCAAGGGAGACGTACCGGGAATCGGGACAGGCCGAAGACGAAGCGCTCGGCGCCTTGATCGCCCAGCTTTCCCAAGCCGACGGCGGGGGCGACGACATCGGAGAGGTATTCGAGGAGACAATCCGTGTGTTTGAGCGGCGCTTCAACCGGTCTGCAAAACGGGAAGCAACGGACACAGCCCGCTTTCTGTTTGCAAACACCAATGTTGTGATCGTGAAGAAAATCAAAGTTCCTTCAGGGCACGCGCACGTGGTTTTGATCGATGCGGTTGATATTGCCCTGCGGAAATTGGCAGAGCGAGAGGCGGGTGATTCCGCTGCCCAGTAGGCTTTCGGGGGAAGCCAATACAATCAGCAACATGGAAACAAGAAACGAAAGGAACAAACCATGAGCGCGACATTGCGTTGCCCGAAGTGCGGGCATGAAATCGACCGGGAGAACCCGGTGTGTGCGGGGTGCGGGGCGAAGCTGAAGGTCAAGCCGCTGAAGCTGCCCGAGACGCCGGTCGTCAAGGTGCCGAAGGCGGCTACGGACAAGGGGCGGCCGCTGCCGCAGCCCGAAGGGTACCGGTGGGTGAAATCGGACGAGCGGGCCCCCAGCAGTTTCGGAGAGGCATGGTCCAGAGGGTGGAAATATTCTTTCGCGGGACGTGCTTCGAGGAAGGAATTCTGGCTCAGGCAGATATCCTTCGTGCTGGAAGGCGTGGGGTTGGGGTTTGTCGCGGGCCTGTTGAGCGGAATGACTGACAGTCCACTACCCATGCTGCTCTTGTGGATTTGGATGCTGCTGGCCATGGTCCCCATGTGCGCATTGTTTGTCCGGCGTCTGCACGACGGAGGTTTTTCCGGTTGGGTGGGGGTGGGCAGACCGATTGCGATTGTGCTGG
>JAFXQI010000063.1 GCA_017527155.1 Kiritimatiellia bacterium | reverse complement strand
CGACAATAGTGTCAAAAAGATATTGGTAGCCACACAATTGGAGAGCATCTACAGACGTTCGTCCAAAGCTTTCTACTATGTGGTTGACTTAGAAAAGAAAACCGTTGTCGCTGTAGCATGTCGCGGTGGACCACGTGGCGGCGCTGGAGGGCCGCGAGGGCGCCGGCCACGCGGAGGCCGATGTCGACGCACTCGGCGAGGGGGAGCGCGATTTCGGCGTCGATGACCGACGCGAGCGAGCGGGGGCGGTAGGTGGCGGGGGCGGGCGGGAGGCCGGCTTCGTCGTCGGCGAGGTCCATCGCGTAGAAGAAGGAGGCGCCGTCGCCGGCCATGCGCACGTCGCGCACCGCCGCCAGGCCTTCGATGCGCGGCATCCGCGCCGCCGTCCGCACGCCGCGCCACTCGCGGGCGAAGCGGTCGGCGGCGTCGGCCCCCTCGCCGCGGCGGACGCACTTGACGGCGCACCAGCGTCCGTCCCTGCGGGCGAGGAAGACCGTGCCGTAGGCGCCCGAGCCGACGGGGGCGAGCAACTCGTAGCCGCACGACTCCGCAAACGGACGGGAGGAGAGGGTTCCGCGTTCCGTGTCCATGCCGATTTCCGGTTCCCCCCCGCGGGCGGGGCGGACCGCTTACTGCTGCATCATCATCCCGATGGTCATCACCGCGCCCATCGCCTGGGCCTGGAGTTCCTGGGCGGACTGGGCGGACTTGAGCGATTCGAGCGTGCGGGTGAGCACCGGGGCCAGCGTGTCGGCCATCTGGCGGGCGCTGGCGTCGATTTCGAAGGCCTGCGCTCCGGCCATCGCCGTGCGGACCGTGTCGGCCCAGCCCTGGCTCATCTCCAAGGGGACCCATTTGCCCTCGACCTTCACGAACTGGACGTCCTCCGTCTCCGGCTCGTCCTCCGCCGAGGCCCGCGTCGTCAGGCGCAGCGGGATGATGCCGTCCGCCTGCGGCGTGGCGGTCTCGTCCGCGAACGCGCACGCGATGGCGTCCGTCGGCAACTGCGCAAGGCCCTCCGCCAGCAGTCCCGCCGTCAGCGGATTCGACAGGAGCGGGCGGATGTTCCCCGCCGCGAAATCATCGTAGCTGAGGCTCTTCGCCACGCTGGAAATCCATTCGCCCGCCTGGCGGATCTGGTCGGCCGAGACCTGGTCCGTGTCCACCGCGTCGGGCAGTTCGAGCCCGAGTGCGGCGGGATTGCCGAGAAGCTCCATGAGGTTGGGCGCCTGGGCCGCGATGAGGTCCCCGGCGGCGGCGAGGAGCTTCGCGCCCTGTTCATAGAGGGGACGGTCGATCTTGGCGGCGTAGGCGCGGACCACGCCCGAAATGTCGTTCTGGTAGCTATCGGGGAGCATCCCGTACACCTCGTCGAGGTGCCCCGCCTTCAGCGCGGCGATGGCGGAATCCACCGACGCCTTGGCGTCCTCTTCCGGCGACAGCGCCTTCGCCGGTGCCGCCGCAACGGCCGCCGCGCTGTCCGCGACCGCCTCGCCGTCCGCGCCCGCGGGCGCCCCGGCCTTGCCGCAACCAGCCATCAGTCCGGCGCAAACTGCCGCACCCGCCACCATCGCCAACCACATCTTTTTCATCCGAACCATCCTTTTGCTGTTGAATCGTGTCTTTTCCCGCACGCTGCGGGAAACCGGGTTGCATCATGCGTTGGGGGCGCGGCCAAGTCAATCCTGCATTCGCTCCAGGACCAGGCCGCACCATTCGCCGTCCCCGTCCCGCCTCGCTATCCGCGCCCCCAACCGCACGAACGCCGCCGCGACCTCCTCCCCTTCGATTTCCCGGATGCCGCTCAGGACCAGGCGCCGTCCCGTCGCGTTCCACAGGGCGGAAGCGGCTCCGACGAGGACCGACGAGAGGATGTTCGCGCACACCACGTCCCAGACCGCGGCCGGCTTCCAGTCCCGCACGTCCTGCTGCCAGAAACGGATCCTCCCCTCCCCCACCCCGTTCAGTTCCGCATTCGCGCCGCAGCGTTCCACGGCCACCGGATCGAAGTCGAAGCCCGCCACCTCCCCCACCCCCAATTTGACCGCCGCGATGGCGAGGATCCCGCTGCCGGCGCCTGCATCCAGCATCGAGCGCGGGCGCAAGGCCGCCACGGCCTCCTCCAGGGCCTCCAGGCAGAAGCGCGTCGTGAAGTGTCCCCCCGTCCCGAAGCTCAGCCCCGGATCGATCCGCAGCACGATCCGCCCGTTGGCCGGTGCGTCCTCCCACACCGGAACCGTCTGCAAGGTCCGGCCCACCGCCATCGAACGGAAATGGTACTTCCAGAACCCCGTCCAGGCCTCCGTTCCCAGCGGCTCCAGTCCCCCGTCGTGGACCCGCCCCCCGAATTCCCCTACCCTTCCCCGGGCCGCTTCGGCCTCTTCGACCGACGTGAAATACACGTCCACGTCCGCCTCCGGATCGCCTTCCTCCTCCCAGCAGGCCGGTTCCAGGCCCAAGGATGCCCGTACCCAGCCGCAGAACGCATCCGCGTCCTTTTTGTCCATCCGAAGCCGCCACCTGAAGGTTGTACCGTTGTCCATGTTCCATCCCATACCATTCCCTCCCCCACCCGCGCAAGTCCCATGGCGGAAGGGGCGTGGAGAGGGGGGGCGGGCGGGAGAAAGCGGGATGGTTTTCCATGGAGGGAGAGATGGTGTGAAACGGCGGTAAATGCGGGGATTTTCCTTGATATCGCGAATGATGGAGGAAGGTGGTCGCAATCCCGTCTTGCGGCGTTGGATCAAAGGGGGGATGGAGCGGATGGGCAAAGGGATTCGGACGCGGTCTCCGGCGCTTGCGCGCCAGTCATGTACCAGAGCGGATTGCGTTTTCTGCAGCTCTCCAGACGTTTCCCGCACACAAGGTCGCGCGGAAGCGCGCCCCTCCCGGAGCGTTCTCCACGGGGAGGGACGCGCTTCTGCGCGTCCGCGGTGGAAAATGGACGGTGCAATGGACGCGGCCGTGGACATCCCACCTGGCTCCCGACGGCGAGGGCGCCGTCGCCACGACACCTCGCCCCCCCGGCCCCTCCGGCGGAGGCGATTTGCAAGCGAAATCGGACACAGGGGAGTCATGCGGCGGCGAGGTAGGTTTCATGGGCGGTGCGGCCTTGGAGAAGGCGACGGTGGATGGAGTTGATGGCGTCTTCCAGCTCCGCGATGCGTAGCCGGGAGACCT
>JAFXQI010000020.1 GCA_017527155.1 Kiritimatiellia bacterium | reverse complement strand
GATGGGGAGGGGGGATGAAACTGGCTTTTTCCAGGCGGCTCGCTCGGAGAGCTCGCCCCACCAACAAACAAGGGGGGAACGAACAAGGGGGGGGACGAGTGCGGAGCGACGGCACCCCCGCCGCCGTTTTCGCGAACGGGGCGCATCCGGGAAGCCGATCCCGTTACGGTGCCGGATTCAGGGGCGGGGGCGGTGGAGATAGAAGGCGGAGCAGGCGCCCTCGGGGGAGACCATGGGGGCGCCGAGAGGGGTGTCGGGGGTGCAGCGGGTGCCGTAGAAGGGGCAGTCGGGCGGGGAAAGCAGGCCGCGGAGGATCCGGGAGGCCGGACAGGCGGGGGCGTCGGGGGCGGGCGCCGGGACGGAGGCGTCCGGCAGGAGGGCGTTGGCGTCGAAGGCGGCGTAGGCGGGGGCGAGGGCCAGGCCGCTCCGGGGAAGGATGCCGAGGCCGCGCCAGGTCTGGTCGCAGGTCACGAAGGTTTCGTCCATGAGGGCGCGGGCGGCGGGGTTGCCGTCGGGGTGGACGGCCGAGGGGTAGGCGTTGAAGCAGGACGGGGTTCCGTCGGCGTGCAGGCGGAGGGCGTGGTAGGCGCCGAGGAGGATTTCTTCGGGGGTGAAACCGGTGATGGCGATGGGGCGGCGGAGCTCGGCCGCCAGGGCGTCGTAGGGGGCGGAGCCGGTTACGGTGCAGACGTGCCCGGCCGCGAGGAAGGCGTCCGGCGCGGTGTCGGGGGCGGCGCAGATGGCGCGGAGAACCGGCGGGAGGAGGAAGAGGGAGGGCAGGACGGAGTAGTTGGCCAGACCGCGCTCGCGGGCGAGGCGGAGGGCCAGGGCGTGGGCCGGGGCCGTGGTCTCGAATCCGATCGCCAGCCAGATGACGCGGAGGGATGGGTTCTTTTCGGCCAGGTCGAGGGCGTCGAGAGGCGAGAGGCACGTCCGGATGCGGGCGCCGGCGGCGCGGGCGGCGTAGAGATCGCCGGAGGAGCCGGAGGGGACGCGGATGAGGTCGCCGAAGGTGCAGACGAGGGTGTCGGGCTGGCGGGAGAGGGCGATGGCTCGGTCGAGGTAGTCGGCGGGGATCACGCAGACGGGGCATCCGGGGCCGTGGAGAAGCTGGATGTTGGCGTGTTCTTCGAGCAGGAGGTCGAGTCCGTGGCGCAGGATGGAGTGGGTCTGCCCGCCGCAGACTTCCATGACGCGGAAGGGCCGCGCGGGGCGGAGGTCGCGGAGGCGGGAGAGGAGCTGGGGGATGGGGGAGGTCATCGGGGAGGGCACTCAGAGAAGAAACCAAACTCCGATGGGTCCGAGGACTCCGCCAACGCTCCGCCGCCTGTCCCGGAAACGTTTTGGAGACAAACAGGACAAAGAGGGACAAATCGACTTTTGGCACATCCAGCGGAAGATTCCTTGATGGCCCTTGAGGATTGCGTGTACAAACATGCCATGCAAGGAAGTGTAGCGGGAGGGAGGCCGAATGCAAGAATGCATTGGAGAGGGGAATGGGAGGCGGGAACGCTGTGGCAAGGCCGCCCCGGCCTTGCATCAAGGGCGGGGGCGCCCTTGCCCCATCGGGAACGCGGCTGGAAGGCGCATCCCCCAGCGCGGGCGGGACGCCCGCGCCCCCAGGCTGGAGGTCGCACCGGCGGGGAGGGACGGGGTTTGCGGCGATTTGGATTGTATTTTTTTTTTTTTGAATATCGTACGGGGGCGTGAACGGGAAAATGCACGGAAAAACAGCGGAAAGGACTACGGCGATGAAGGGTTGGACGATGGCGTGGCGGACGGGTTTGGCTCTCGCGGCGTGGGGGGCGTGCACATGGGCGGCGGCCGCCGCGGAGGTGACGGTGACGAACGTGACGGCGCGGCAGCGGTATCCGTGGAACGGGCTGGTGGACATCGACTTCGAGGTGGCGTGCAGCGAGCCGGGGACGAACCTGACGCTGTACGCGAGCGCGCGGGACGAGGGGACGGGGAAGGCGTTGCCGGTGCGGACGGTGAAGCTGGAGGGGGGGGAGTTCGGGGAGGAACTGGTCGTGAAGGCGCAGGAGCTGCCGGGGGGCAAGGGGCGGCTGGTCTGGGACGCGGGGAAGGATGCGGCGGGGACGGTCGCCGATGCGGTGACGGTGGAGGTGCAGGCGCTGGCGGGCGAGGGGATGTATCTGGTACTCGACCTCTCGGCGGGGAGCGGGGACGGGGCGGTCTATCCGGTGAGTTTCCTCGGCGCGGAGCCGCAGGGCGGGTGGTCGGACGAGTTCAAGACGACGAAGCTCGTGCTCCGGCGGATCATGCCGGGGACGTACACGATGGGCAGTCCGTCGGATGAGCTGGGGCGGTCCGGGGATTCATCTTCCTACAACGAAATCCGGCACGAGGTGACGATCACGCAGCCGTTCTACATGGGGGTGTTCGAGGTGACGCAGAAGCAGTGGGAGCTGGTGATGGGGAGCAATCCGTCATCTTACACGGGAGACATGCGTCCGGTGGAATATGTTTCGTGGAACACGATTCGCGGAAATTCTTCGACGTACAACTGGCCGTCGTCTTCGGAGGTGGACGCGGCGAGCTTCATGGGGAAGCTCCGGGCGCGGGCGGGCGGGTTCGCGTGGGATTTGCCGACGGAGGCACAGTGGGAGTATGCGTGCCGGGCAGGGACGACGACGGCGCTCAACAGCGGGAAGAATCTGACGGGGACAAGCAGTTGCACGAACATGGCGGAGGTTGGGCGGTACTATTACAACCAAAGCGACGGGAAGGGCGGGTACACCAGCGGGCACACGACCGTGGGGAGCTATATGCCGAATGCGTGGGGGCTGTACGACATGCACGGGAACGTCTGGGAGTGGTGCCTGGATTGGCTGGCTTCCGTCACCGCCGATGCCGTCACCGACCCCGTGGGGCCTGCGTCGGGTTCGAACCGCGTGCTACGTGGCGGCGGCTGGGGCGGCTACGCGCGGGACTGCCGCTCCGCGGACCGCTGCGACTACGCCCCGTCGGGCAGGTACAACTCCATCGGCTTGCGCCTCTGTTGCTCCGCAGGACTGCGATGAACTCCGAATCCACAGGCAAGCAGGCAGGGCAGAGGATGGTGGCGAGCGAGCGGAGCGGAGCGTGCCGAAGAGGGCGCGAGCGCGGAGCGCGGCGCCCGATGAGGGACGCGGAGCGGAGCGAGCGGGGGGAAGGATTTGGGTGGCGGCGAGAAGCGTCGGGTTCGAACCGCGTGCAACGTGGCGGCAGCTGGAACAACAACGCGCAGAACTGCCGCTCCGCGAACCGCAACAACAACAACCCGTCGAACAGGAACAACAACATCGGCTTGCGCCTCTGTTGCTCCGCAGCACCGCAGGATTCGGAGAATCGTGCAGTCCCCGGCGCCATCCGGTCCGCGCCGCCGCGAGGCGGTGTGGCGAAAAGCGAGGCCCGCCCGCCGTTGGTACGGCGGACGGAGTCCGCGGGAAGGCTGCGGGCGGGCCGTTTTTTGCGCAGGGGGGGGGCGAGGGCGTGAGATGACGCTGTACCGGACGTTTTTCGTTCCGCACACGGGCGGGGAGGCGGCGCAGGAGGCGATGGATGCGTTCATCCGGGGTCACCGGACGCTGGCGGTGGAGCGGGCGGTGTTCCCGAACGGGTGGGCGTTCTGCGTGGAGTGGATGGAGGGGGCGGGGCCGTCGGCGCCGGTGCCGGCGGCGGGGTTCCGGGGGGGGAAGGTGGATTACCGGGAGGTGCTGGAGCCGGCGGCGTTCGACCGGTTCGTGCGGTTGCGGAAGGCGCGGATGGAGATCGCGGAGGCGGACGGGGTGAAGCCGTTCGTGGTGATGACGGACGCGCAGATGGCGCAACTGGCGAAGGCGGAACGGCCGACGAAGGCGGATTTGGGGCGGATCGAGGGGTTCGGGGAGGCGCGGGTGGCGAAGTACGGGGAGAGGCTGCTGGGGGCGGCAGTGACGAGTGACGAGAGACGAGTGACGAGTGGAGCGGTGGAGAGGGAGGACTTGGGGGATGCGGCATCCTGCCGCGTGGGAAGGGAAGAAGAGACGCGGCAGGAAGCCGCATCCCCCAGCTGCAAGGGCGGGGACGCCCTTGTCCCATCGGGAACGCGGCTGGAAGGCGCATCCCCCAGGGGGGCGCCCCCAGCGGAGGGTGGGGCATGAGGCGGGCAGGGCATCTGATGGAGGCGGTGTGCGAGCCGGAGAACCTGCGGCTGGCGTTCTGGAAGGCGAGCCGGGGGAAGCGGGCGCGGGCGGACCAGCGGGCGTACGCGGCGAACCTGGATGCGGAGCTGGCGGCGCTGCGTGAGGGGTTGCTGGAGGGGAGCTATCCGGTGGGGGAGTACCGGCGGTTCACGATCCACGAGCCGAAGGAACGAACGATCTGCGCGGCGGCGTTCCGGGAACGGGTGCTGCACCACGGGCTGATGAACGTGCTGGAGCCGTGGGTGGAACGGTGGCTGGTGCCGGACTCGTTCGCGTGCCGCAAGGGGAAGGGTCAGCTGGCGGCGGTGCGGCGGGCGCGGGAGCTGGCGGGACGGCATGGGTGGTTCCTGAAGTGCGACGTGCGGAAGTATTTCGACAGCATCCCGCACGAGGGGCTGGAGGCGATGCTGGAACGGCGGATCAAGGACCGGGCGGTGCGGGAGTGGCTGATGCGGATCGTGGGGACGTACGAGACGGTGCCGGGGCGGGGGCTGCCCATCGGGAACCTGACGAGCCAGCATCTGGCGAATTTGTTTCTGGATCCGCTGGACCGCTGGCGGGAGAGGGGCGGAACACGGGTGGGGGGATATGTGCGGTACATGGACGATTTCGTGTTCTGGAGCGACGACCGGGAGGTGCTGAAGGCGGTGCGGGACGGGGTGGGGGATCTGCTGGGCCGGGAGCTGGGACTGGCGTTCAAGGGGGAGCCGTACCTGAACCGGACGCGGCACGGGATGGATTTCCTGGGAATGCGGGTGTTCCCGGGCCGGGTGCGGGCGGCGAAGGCGAGTCTGGAACGGTTTCGGTGCAAGAGCGCGCTGTACGGGCGGCTGCTTGCAGAGGGGGGCTGGGACGAGGGGACCTACCAGGCGCGGATGACGGCGCTGACGGCGTTCCTGCAACAGGGGGAGACGCTGGGGTGGCGGCGGGGGAGGGAGAGGGGACAGGGGGCAGGGGGCAGGGGATGGCAAAAGGGGGCGGGAAACGCGGCTGGAAGCCCCCCCCCATCGCGGGCGGGACGCCCGCGCCCCCAGCGGCGGTCAGAGGCCGAAGAGGTCGGCGTGGGGGTCCTTCAGTCGTTCTTCAAGATGAAAGCGAACATTTCTTCCACCGAATCGAAAGGACCGTATGTCGGTTCCGTACCGTCCAAGACGCGCTGGAGAGTGGCGGCGGTTTCGGCGTTCGGGGTTTCGTTTGCTTCTTCTTCGTCGGTGCGGGTTTCGCCGGGAGGAAGGGCGTCGGGCGCGGGCATGGCGGGTACTCCTTTGTTTGCGGGACGGGGACTATTGGCCGAAGAGGTCGGCGTGGAAACCGGTGCGGGATACGATGCTTACAGGGCGTCCACGGAGTCGTACCGGGAGAGGTTGCGGTCGTTGTCGGGATCCTCGATCTCACGGTGCGAGGCGTGGGAGGCCTTCGATGGCGTCGAAGTGGTGGTCGTAGGAAAGGAGGACGGCACCGGTTTCGAAGGCGGTGGCGGCAATCCAGATGTCGTTGACGGGGATGGGGCGGCCCTTGCGGCGGAGCGCCGTCCTGATGAGGCCCCAGCGGATGGCGATCCGCTTGTCGGCGGGCAGGACACGGATGCCGGGACGGGCCAGAAAGGCCTCGAAGGCGGCGACGTTCCGCTGGAATTTGGACCCGTTGGCGAAGCCGTCATAGGATTCCGCGACGACGGCGGCGGGGATGACGACCTCTTCGGCGTTTTCGAGAAGAGCGCGCACGGCCGGATGGCCGGTGACGAATTTGGCGTAGGCGTTGGTGTCGATGCAGATGATCATGGCACGGGCCGGGGAAGGTGGGAGGGCCAGGGGGCAAAGGCGGAGGGAGGGAGGCCGGGCCACTCTTCGGGGTCGATGCGCTCGCAGTCCTCTTCGATGAACCGCTCGAATTCCGCCGCCTCTTCGGGGGTCATGATGCCGGCGAATTCGGAGAGGTCGCGCTTGGGCTTGGGGACGGCGGGGGAAAAGGCCATGGAAAGGGCGGCGACGGCGGCGGCGTTCATGCTGCGGCCGGTTTCGCGGGCGCGCTCTGCGAGGGCGGTGGCCACGTCGTCGGGGATGTTGCGGATGGTCATGGTTTTCATGGGGTGCCTCCTGTTCGATGGCGTCGGGCGATTGCAGATGCAACCGCGAACTGCCATCAAATGTACGGAAGGGGATGGGAAATGCAAGGAATTGTTTTTGGAAAGCGGGGCGGAATGTCCGCAAATCAAACGGAAAACGGTTGTTCAAACGACGAGAGGAGCATGAAATGAGCAAGGCAATGCGCAGGGTTTTGGTCTGGACGGCGGCGGTGCTGGGCGCGGCGGGCGTCTGGGCGGGGGATTCCGCGCCGATGGTGCTGGATACGCGGGACGGGACGCGGATTGCAAGCGAAGGGGTCGCCGAACGCATCGCGCTTTCGGGGCGGTGGTACGGAGCCGCGGCGAGGGTCACGGCGGACGGGGCGGTTCTCGCCACGGCGGCGGCGGGGGAGGAGAAGGTCGCGGAGTGGGTGCCGGAGGGGACGGGGCTGCACGTGCTGACGCACGAGTCGGGGGGCGTGGCGCTGGAGGCGGCGTTCACGGTGCTGGGGGATGACGTGGTGTTGCACGCGGGGGCCATCTCGGGAAGCGAGACGTGGGCGGCGGGGAAGGTTCATTTGGTGACGGCGGCGGTGACGGTGGGGAGCGGGGCGGCGCTGACAATCGAGAGCGGGGCGGTGGTGAAGTTCATGGACGGGACGGGATTGAGTGTGGCGAGCGGGGGGAGCTGCACGGCGAACGGGGTTATTTTCACGCACGTGGCGGACGACACGGTGGGCGGGGACACGATGATGGACGGGAACGGGACGGTGCCCGCGACGGGGGCGTACACGCTCTCGGGGAGCATCACGGAGGACGACGCGACGGAGGAACGGTACACGGCGCCGGTGGTCCTGGGCGGCACGCTTTCGTATGACACGCGGCTCCAGGGGCACAGGGTCTACACGGCCGTCGGCAACATCACCATTGCGTCGGGCGTCACCGTGACCATCGCGCCCGGTGCCATCATCAAGATGGGTAGCGGCCTTTCCGTCACTGTCGCCTCCGGGGCCACGCTCGTGGCCCAGGGGACGCGCGCGGAGCCGATCGTGTGTACCTCCGTGAAGGACGACGAGCACGGCGGCGACACCAATGGAGACGGAGACGCGACCCGCCCGCAGCCCGGCGACTGGTACCAGATCCGGGTGCAGGGGACGGCAATCATGGACCACTGCTCGGTGCTGTACGCGAGTTCGACGGAGAACTACGGGGGGGTGGAGGCGTACGGGGGGACGGTGGAGTTCGACAACGGGGAGATCGCGTTCATGAAGTACGACAGCGTGAACGCGCATTCGAGCGGGACGTTCACGGCGCGCAACAGCGTGATCCGGGAGGGATCGCTGGGACTGGGCTACTACGGGAGCGGGCGGGTCAAGGCGTTCAACTGCGTGTTCCACGGGCTGACGACGGCGGTGCGCCAGAGCGGCAAGGAATTGGTGAACTGCGTGTTCAGCGAATGCCAGTCGTTCACGGACCAGGGCGGGGACGGTTCGACGTTCCGGCATTGCGTGTTCTGGAATCCGGCGGGGTACGGGGCGCAGTCGTATTCGAAGGCGGGGAGCAACGGGAACAAGTGGGGCGATCCGCAGTTCGTGGATGCGGATGGCGGGGATTTCCGCATTGCGGCGGCTTCGCCGTGCGTGGACGCGGGGGACAGTTCGGTCGCGCCGGAGCGGGATGCGTGGGGTCAGCCGCGGATGGACGTGAAGGCGGCGGAAAACACGGGGGTGCCGAACGCGGAGGGGGCGTGCGCGGACATCGGGATCTACGAGGTGCCGGGGACGGTGACGGGGCCGATGGCGGACGTGGCGGTGCTGTCGGTGTCGGTTCCGGCGAGCGCGCGGGTGGGGGAGGAGGTGACGGTGGCGTACGTGGTGACGAACCGGGGGACGGCGGTGGCGTCGGGGACGGTGCGGGACGCAATCCGCCTGCGCGGGGCGGACGAGGGGACGGCGGGGATGTCGGTGGAGGCGGTGGAAGCGGTGCAGGGGTACGGGCTGGAACCGGGGGCGAGCGCGCGGATGACGGCGAAGGTGCGGATTCCGGCGGTGGCGGCGGGGGCGTGGCAGGTGGGGGTGGAGGCGAACCCGGCGAGGGATTTCTTCGAGGCGAACCTCGGCAACAACCGGGCGTGGTCGGCGGGGACGGTGGAGGTGAAGCTGGACGCGCTGTCGGCGGGGACGCGCACGGTGGCGGTGGGGGCAGGGGCGACGGCGGGGTACGAGCTGGAGGGGCTGCCGGAGGCGGGCGGCTGGGTGCGGGTTTCCGGCGCGGGCGCGGGGAGTCTCGCGGTGCTGGCCGGGAACGGGGCGATGCCGACGGCGGACGGCGGCGGTACGGCGGCGGTGGCGCTGCCGGACGGGAACTGGCTGGTCGTGCTTCCGGCGCGGGAGGCCGGGGAGAGCGCGTATCTTTCGCTCGCGAACGGGAGCGGCGCGCCGGCGGAGGCGGAGGTCACGGTATCGGCGGAGTCGCCGGCGCTGCTGGCGGTTTCGCCTTCGCGGGTGCCGAACGCGGGGGAGGCGGCGCTGACGCTCTACGGGTGCGGGCTGGACGCGGGGGCGGCGGCGCTCGGCGGTCGCAAGGCGTTGGCGGTTGAACGCATCGATGCCGCGCGCGTGCTGGCGACGTTCGACGTGGACGGGGCGGCGGCGGGCGCGGCGGAGGTGTCGGCGGCGGGGGCGGCGCTGGCGGGGGCGGTGGAGATTTACGCGGTGAAGGAGGGGGCGAAGCTGGAGGCGTGGCTGGAGACGCCGGGAAGCATCCGCGACGGGCGGGTGTTCACGGCGCACGTGTGCTACCGGAATGCGGGGGATGCGGCGATGCCGATGCCGCTGTTCAAGGTGTCGCGGCTGGATTCGACGACGAAGCTGGGGTTGGCGGCGGGGGAGATGCCGGTGGAGACGGCGCTGTACATCGGCGGCGTGGCGCCGTCGGCCCCGGCGGGCGTGCTCAAGCCGGGCGAGGAGGGGCGGGTGGCGTTCTTCTTCCAGCCGTTCGGGAGCTACCGGCTGGGTCTTGCGCACATGGAGGAGGCGGAAGCGGCGGGGGCGTTCCCGGCGTTCGGCGGGGTGGCGGGCTACCGGGAGGCGGTGGCCGCGGCGGCGACGCGGCTGGCGCTGCGGGGCGCGGCGGTGGCCGACCTGCACGCGCTCGTGGCCCAGTCGCTGCTGGAGCGCAACGGGCAGCCCTGCGCCGCCATCAGCGGGCGGCTGGTCGACGCGGCGGCGCGGACGCCGCTGGCGGGCGTGGGAATCTCGGCCATCGCGGCGGAGGACGGCGGGGCGGCGGCGACGGCGGTGACGGATTCGGATGGGTGGTTCTCGCTGGCGGGGCTGGCGGACGGGGCGTACCGGTTCCTGCCGGATGCGGGGACGGTGCTGGCGGCGGACAGCACGAACGAGGTTGATGTCGCCGCGCAGGCGGACGTGAACGGGCTGGAACTGCACGCGGTGCCGGGCGGGCGGATTTCGGGCCACGTTCTGGACGGGGAGGGGAATGCCGTGGCGGGCGGAACGGTGGCGCTGTACGATGGCGAAGAGACCGCCGTCGCCGCCGCCGTGCCGGCGGACGGGTTCGGGTTCTACGAGTTCACGGGGCTGGCCGACGGCTCGTGGACGGTCCGCGCCCAGTCGCAGGGGCTGTGGTGCAGCGCCGTCGCCTCGAACCTCGTGCTGGGCGGGACGGTGAGGGAACTGGAGGCCGACTTCGTGCTGGAAGCGGGCGCGCGGGTCTCCGGGACGGTCGCGTTCGGCGGCTCGCCCGCGACGAACGGGACGGTGCAGGCCATTACGGAGGAAGGCGTGTCCTACGAGGTGGGCGTGGAGACGGACGGGACGTGGAGCCTGGACGGGTTGCCCGCCGGCACCTACGACGTGCGGCATTACTCGCTCGAGGCCTTCTCGCCCGACCACACCGTCACTCTCGCGGTGGGCGACGACGTGGTGGTGGCGCTCGTCTCCACGGCGCGGCCGCTCTTCTTCCCCACGCGGTCGGTCGGGTTCGGGAGCCTCGAAACCTCGTTCCTCTACCTCGATCCCGAGCGCGCCGCCTCCGCGACCGCCTGGGAGTGGGACTTCGACTCCGACGGCGTGGTGGACAGCACGGAGGCGCAGCCGACCTGGACCTACTCTTCCGTGGGCACGAACACCGTCACCCTCGTCATGACCGAGGCGGACGGCACGCGCACCACCAGCGTCTACGAAAACTGCGTGCGAGTCGAAGAGGCAATCGAAACCATCCTCCAGGACGGAGCCATCCTCTTCGGGACGAACTCGGGAACGCTGGAAGCCCTCGAAAAGAGCGACGGGCGGCTCGTGCTGGCAGGGGAACCGGAGACGGGGACGCTCGCCGCCGGGATGGTGTTGATGGGCCAGTGCAACGAGGAGTGGTTCTGCCGCCGCGTGCTCTCCGCCGCGAAGGAGGGCGGGAAGTGGGTTCTGGAGACGGAATATGCGGATTGGAGCGACATCTACCAGCAGGTGGGGATGAGCGTGTACGTGCCGATTGATTTTGGGGGGGAAGAGGCCAATCCCGCCGCTCGTTCCGCACGGGAGCCCCACAATCTGATTGTCGAAGGCGGATTCCGCGGCGGAGTGAATGTTTCGCCGGGGCTGGGCTTCGAGTTCGTGCAGGAAATGCGAAACGGCCGCAATTACGGATATTGGGCCTTGAAAGGTTCCTTGACGCTGGAGGCGTGGTGTTCACTCGAAGGCTCCGCTTCCTACAGCCGCAATTTCAGGGAAGGTGTCGAATTTCCCGGAGGAATCCCCCTTCCTGCCGGGTGGACCTTGCACGGTACCGCCGGTGTCTATGCCAAGGGCTCCGCTTCGTTGCGCGGCTCAATGAATGCCTCGTTTGGCGGCACGGTTTCCATTTGCATCGGCCGTGAAGGGTACGAGGGCGAAAAGAGCCATTGGCTGCCGCCTGGTAGCATCCAGCCCATCTATTCCGCGCCGCAAGGGGAGGTGGAGGGAGCGTTGAGCCTCGAAATCGGATACACGCTGGGCGCCAAATTAAAATGGTTCGAAACGGTTTCTTTCGGTGCCGATTTCGGTCCATATGCCAACCTCACCATCCGCGCTTCGACCGCCGCTCCCGTCACGCTCGGAATCAGTGTCGGCGCGAAAGTCCACGCGGAGGCCAATCTCATCGATTGGGAGGATGTAAAGTGGTTGCCTTCCTGGTTCCAGTTCAAGCTTGGCGTCGAGGGCGACGTGGGCGACATTTCGGCCAGCCTGATCAAGCTGACCGGACCCACCCCCGACTTCACCTACAGCCCGCTCTCGTGCCCGATGGCACCGGGGCGGTTCGACTTCAGCAACAACTCCAAGGGAGCGCACTTCCAGGGCCCCGGCTTCGACTTCTCCGAGGCACCGCGGCGCTATGACTGGGACTTCGGGGACGGCTCCGGTTCCACGGCGGTCAATCCCCACAACACGTACCTGAAGGAGGGAGCCTACACGGTTTCGCTGAAAGCGTACGGGAACTTCATCACCGGCCCCTACCGCAAGAAGGCGACGCTCCACGTGGGCAAGCCGAAGGATATTCCCGAGGACGACAAGCCGGACTACCAGTCCGACGACAGCGAAAACGGCAAGAGCCAGCAGTCGTGGGACCCGAACGAGATGCGGGGGCCGGCGGGCACGGGCGCGGACCGCGTGGTGGAACGCGGGCAGTGGATGGACTACACGGTGTTCTTCGAGAACCACGCCGGGGATGACGTGGCGGACGCGCAGGAGGTGACGGTCGAGCTGGCGCTGGACCCGGCGCTGGACTGGAGCACGTTCGAGGCGGGCGAGGTCGCCTTCGGGGACTACACGGACCTCGGGCTGGAAGGGCTGGCGCGGGGGCGGTCGGCCGTCGCGCTGACCAACGGGACGGGGCGGAGCGTCAAGACGGTGCTGGAGTACGACGAAGAGACCGGGAAGGCCAAGTGGTACCTGCGCATCGTCGATCCCAAGGGAACCTTCGGCTGGCCGGAGGACGGGAGCGGGTTCCTGCCGCCGAACGACCCGGCGACGCACTGCGGGGAAGGGTATCTGACCTACCGGGCAAAAGTGCGCGATGACGCGGCGGACGGGGCGAGGATCGATGCGGCGGCGACCATCGTCTTCGACTACAACGCGCCCATCGCGACCGATCCGGCCTGGTGGAACAAGGTCGGCGTGCCGCCGGAGACCATCCAGGTCGCGCTGGGCGAGGACGACTGGATGGATGTCGTCATCGGCCAGCCCTACGGCGATGCGCTGCCGGTGCCGGAGCGGCTGGGGTGGACGTTCGCCGGGTGGTTCACCGGGCCGGACGGGACGGGGACGGAGGTGACGGCGGAGACGATTGCAAGCGCCGACACGCTGGAACTGTTCGCGAAGTGGGTTCGGGCGGTGTTCGGCGAGCTGTGGCTGGACGTGACGCACGGGAGCGTGGTCGTGGGGACGAACGGGGTGACGGCGGGGTATGCGCCGGACGGGAGCGCGGTGGAGGGGCTGGCGGAACGGTACGTGCTGACGGGGACGAGTTCGGTGCATTCGGTGCGGTTCGCGGGCGGGAGCTTCACGAACACGTGGACGAACCTGGTCGTCGATCTGGATGCGAAGGACGCGGTCGCGGTGGCGCTGGAAGGGGCGTCGGTGGAGGTGACGTTGGAAGGTGACAACTTCATCGCGAGCGGCGAGGACTGTGCGGGGATTCGGGTGGATACGAATTCGGTGCTGTCACTGCAGGGGCTGGGGCGGTTGGAAGCATACGGCGGCAAGTGCGGGGCGGGCATCGGCGGCGGGAAGCTGCAGGAGAGCGGGCGGGTGGAGGTCCGTGCGGGGACGGTGGAGGCGGTCGGCGGCGAGTACGGGGCGGGCATCGGCGGCGGGCTGGTGGCTCCGGCGGCGGGGGAGGTGGTCATCACGGGCGGGTCGGTCAAGGCGCGGGGGAGCGACGGCGGGGAGGACATCGGCGGCGGATTCGGCCGGGAGGGGACGGGAGTGCCGGTGGATGCGGCGGGGGCGGAGGTGCACGAGGTGGAGGTGCCGTGGGCGACGGATGCGGGGGAACTGCCGGTGGTGGTGGCCGTGAATCTGGGCGGGGGGCGGACGTACCGGTACGAGGGGATGGGGCACCAGGGCGATTCGTCGCTGTGGTTCTGGCTGCCGGACGGGACGTACGAGTTCGAGGCGGACGGGGAGGACTACGGGGCGCACGTGGCCGGGGCGTCGGTGGCGGCCGTGTTCACGGATCCGGGAAGCGCGCACTTCGAGGCGCCGGCGGTGGAGGAGGTGTCGGTGACGGAGACGGGGTGGCGCGTGGGTCTGAATCCGGCGTACCGGACGACGCCGTTCGACCTCTGGACGGCGACGAAGCTGGACGGCAAGGCGTGGGCCTGGGAGAAGGCGGAGGCGGGGAGCTACCGCTTCGACGCGGAGACGGGTGCCGTGGAGTGGCTGGGCGAGACGAAGGGAGTGCGGGTGTTCCGCTTCAGTTTCCGGGCAAAGGAGTAGGGGGGAATCTCACGCAGAGGCGCGGCGAAGCAGAGGGGCAGAGGTCCCGGAGGGGCAGAAGAAATGTCTCACGCGGAGGCGCGGAGGCGCGGAGAGGGAAGAGAAGAAGGGGGATAGGACGAAGAGGACAGGCAAGTTGAACAGGACATGGGATCTCTGCGGCTCCGCAGCTCCGCGTGAGAAGCGTTTTCTCTCTGCGCCTCTTCCTCTCTGCGCCTCTGCGTGACAGGTTTTCACAGAGGGAGCCCGAAGGCGGCGGCGTGGGGGGCGAGCTGGGCGAGGGCGGCGGGGATGTAGTCGGCGAAGCGGGCCATGCCGGGACGGCGGGAAAGGGTGGCGTAGGCGCCGAGGGCCTGGCAGAGGCGCTGGAGTGCGGCCGCGGGGAAGGCGGCGGCGATGGCGCGGCCGTCGGGATGGCGGCGGGCATAGTAGCGGAGGAGGGCGGCTTGGGCGTCGGCGGGGAGCGCGGCGTAGGGGTCGCAGAGGAGGCTGGCGAGGTCGTAGGCGACGGGGCCGGCGCGCATGCCTTGGTAGTCGATCAGGACGGGGGCGGTCTTGCCGCGGAAAAGGATGTTGCTGGATTGGAGGTCGCGGTGGATGAGGCCGTGCGGGGAGTCCCGGAGGACGGCGGCGGCGCGGGCGAGGGCGTCGCGGGCGGCGGCGATGCGGCGGGCGGGCCAGCGGGCGTGGCCGGTGGCGTAGGCGGTGAGGAAGTAGTCGTGTTCCCAGGCGTAGGTTTCGGGGCCGAAGGGCGGCATGGCAGGCACGCGGGAGCGGCGGAGGGCGGGCAGGCCGCGGAGGTGGAGCGGGAGGACGGCGTCGGCGAGGATGCGGCGGTAGACGGCAAGGCGGCGGGAGGGAGAGAGGCCCGGGAGGAGGGTTTCGAGGGTGCCGGTGCCGAGGTCTTCCATGACGAGGAGATGCAGGCGCGGGTCGTCGAGATGGAGCCGGGGAACGGGGACGCCGAGGCGGGCGAGGAAGCGGGTCTGCGGCGCGTAGAGGCGGTTGTCTTCGCGGTCGGGGGACCAGCGGATTGCCATGAGGGGCGCGCCGCCGGGGTGGAGGCGGAAGAATTCGCGCGAGGAGCCGCGGGGGGGCAGGACGTCGGCGGGGGTGGCGTCGGTGGTGCGCAGGCGGCGCAGGGCGGCGCGTTCGTCGGGGGTGAAGACGGCGGCGGCGGGCAGCGTGAAGGTCTCGCCGCGGTGGCCGAGGAGGGCCGCGGTTTCGCGGTGGGTCCGGACGTAAAGGGCGGGCGTGCCCATGTCGGCCCAGTAGGCGCCGGGTTCGAGGACGCCGGCGATGCGGTGGCCGTCGGCCTGTGCGCGGCGGTAGGCGTCGATGATGCTGTCGGGACCGGCGGGGAGGAGGTAGCGGAGGATGCGGGCGTCGAGAATCTGCACGCCGCAGAAGGTGGCATGGCCGCGCGCCGGATCGTGGAAGTCGCGGATCGTCCCGCGCTCGCACCGGACGGTGCGGGGACCGGCGTCCTCGGTGAGCCAGCATACGGCGAGGGCGCGGTTGCGCGCCCATTCGCGGCAGAGCGGGACGGGGTCGGGCCGCGCGTAGACGTCGGCGTTCACCAGCCAGCACGGGCCGTCGCCGATGAATCCCGCCGCCTGGCGCAGGGCGCCGCCGGTGCCGAGGAGTTCGGGCTCCCACAGGCAGGAGACGCGGAGGCCGTCGACGGGATTCGCCGCCAGGTATCCGATCATCGGCGCGGGCGCGTGGTGGAGGTTCAGGACGGCGTCGCGCACGCCCCAGTCGCGCAGCATCTCCAGCGTGCGGCGGATCATCGGGACGCCCCACAGGGGGAGCATCGGCTTGGGCAGGTCCGCGGTCAGCGGGCGCAGGCGGGTGCCGAGTCCGGCGGCGAGGACGAAGGCTTTGCGGGGGACGGACGGGGTTGTCACATGATGTCCTTGGTTTCGCCTCCGAAGAGGATTTCGATGCCGATCGTCAGCGAGGGATGCAGGCGGTGGCGGTCCTCTTCGGCGAAGTCGAACTGGGGGGTGACGGTGTAGAAGATCCAGCGGCGGTAGAGGGCGGCGCGCCAGGTGGCGGAGAGGACGACGTCGTCGATGAAGGTGTGCCCCCCATCCTGCACGTGCGGGAAGAGGCTCGCCCGGAAGACCCAGCCGCGCCCCTTGCGCGAACCGAAGAGCGCCATCTGCACCGTCTCTTCCAGCTGCAGGCCGGAGGCGGTCTCCTTGGCGGTTTCGGCCGATACCAGCCGCCAGGCCGTCTTGCCGTCGGCGCTGCGGCGGACCCAGCCGAACGCGGCATCCTCGCCGAATCCGTCGTCCGTGTACCACACGCCGCGCGGCACGAACGTCAGGGTGCCGCCGGCCAGCGGCGTCGACCAGTCCCAGTCGATGTCCACGTAGCCGACCGGCTTGCCGTGGCGCAGGCGCATGCCGCCGCCGACGTCCACGTGGTCGGCCCAGATCGAGTCGTGGATGGCGTGCACGCCGACGCGCACGTTGTCGTCCCGCTTCATCAGGTCGGCGCCGGGCAGTTCGTCGCGGCCCAGGTTGTCCACGAAGATGTGCAGTCGGTGCTGCAAGCCCGGCAGCGCCAGGTCGGCGCCGAAACGCGCCTTGGCCTCGAAATTCCCGTCGTCGCCGCGCCCGCCGACGCGCCCCAGCAGGGCCAGCGCGAAGGTGGAGATTTCGGGCGAGTAGCCGTCGTCTTCCCGGGAACCCCACAGGTCGAGCGTGCGCACGGAGTTGTCCAGCCAGCGGAAGGCCCGTTCGTGCCAGAGGTCCATCCCTTCGGTGAAGGCGTTCGTCGAGGCGTAGAGGGCTTCCTGCGGGTCGGCGGCCTGGTTGCGCAGGACGCGGGATTGCTCGGCGTGGATGCGGTCGGTGTCCAGCTCGATGCCCTTCTCTTCCGCGACGGCCCGGCTGCGCGCGGCGCCTTCTTCCTCGAAAAAGCCCGGACGGGTCTCGTCAGGCGCCGGTTCGTACGACTCGGCCAGCATCCCGGCCGGCGGCAACGCCTCGTCCTCCGCGGCTTGCGCCGGCTGGTAGGGGACGAGGAAGAGGCACACGGCCAACGCAGCAAGGCGGCCGGAGGGGATGCGGATGGACAGGCGGACCGGAATCATGCGTGCATCATAGCGGCGCTTCCGCCCGTGGCAACGCAAAAGGGCGGAGGTGGCATCCTCCGCGGCCCGCGACGGGAACCCACCCCGGGGTGTTTCAACGGCGTCGGTTCCGGCGCGCCTCCAGGGGGGCGTTCAGCCATTCGCGGATGTCCGATTGCAGGCGGCGGGTCCCGGCATCCGGGGCTGGATCGCCCAGTACCCTCCGTATCGCATCCCAGAAGGCCTGCGTGCGTACCGAGTCCGCCGTCACGGCCCATCCACCACGGGAGACTCGCGATATCAAGGAATTATCGTGGTTTTCTTTCGGTTTCCGCCGTCTCCCGCGTCCCGGTCCAGGGGGCTGGATGTGGCGGATCGTGACCATCCGCATGATCCCGAGCTTGGATTCGACCGCCCGGATCAGGTGGGTGACCTTGGGATTCTCGGCGAGGAGACGGGCAAGCCGGGTCTTGGCCTGGGTGACGGTCTGGTGGTCGGAGGGGGAGAGGACCGGAAGGGCTTCTTCGTTGTCGGGGAGGAGCCATTCGAGGGAGATGCGAGGGTCGAGGCCGATGAGCTGGCGGAGGCGGGTGGCCAGCTTCTTGTAGTGCATGGCGGTGGAATACTTGATGGACGGGACGTACTTTTTCATCCAGCCCTTGAGGCCGGGTTGGCGGGCGACGATGCGGCGGGAGCCGTTGCGGGACTTCTTGAAGAGGAACCGGGAGTCTAGGGTGGGTTCGAGGTCGGCCAGGCGGGAGCCGATGCGAAGGCGGCCGCAGAGGGTGCGCGGGTCGAGGTCCCAGACGTCTTCGATGTCGCCGGGGGAGGGGATGCCGCGGAGGGAAAGGGGGGCTTGGGGGGCGGGAGGCGGCAAGGGTTCGGGCGGGGAGACGCGGCGGCGGAGTCGGGAGAGGATTCGCTTGCCGCCGTACCAGGCGAGGTGGGCGGCGAGGGCGCCGGTGAAGAGGGCCAGGGAACCGACGGTCTGCAGGAGCATGGCGGTGGGGGCATGGCTGCAGGAGGGGCCGAAGCAGTCGGAGGCGAGGGCCTTGAGGTAGCCGCGGGGGAAGATGGGTTCGTCTTTCATGGTGGGGATGATGGAGGAAAGCGGAAGGAAAGGCAAGAGAATTCCTTGATATCGCGAGTTGTTTCGACGGGGCGGCGGAGGGAGGAGAATGGGGGAGTGACGGGGGCGGTTGGGGAGGGAGGGAGGGGGAAGGCGAGGAGGGGGAAGAGAGGGGGGCTGTGGGGCGGAAGAAGCAGGAAAAGGTGCGGGGGGGGGGAGGGCAGGGGGGCGGGGTCAGAGGGCGGCGCGGAGGAGGGCGCGGTCGTCGAGGGGGATGCGGTGGCCGTGGGGGCCTTCCTGGTAGGTTTCGTGGCCTTTGCCGGCGACGACGACGAGGTCGCCGGGGCGGGCCAGGCGGAGGGTTTCGCGGATGGCGGCGGGGCGGTCGGGGATGACGGCGACCGGGGGACGGGTGTCCATGCCGGAACGGATTTCGCGGAGGATGGCGTCGGGGGATTCGTTGCGGGGGTTGTCGCTGGTCAGGACGGTGGCGTCGGCGAGCTCCGCGGCGATACGGCCCATGACGGGGCGCTTGGTGGGGTCGCGGTCGCCGCCGCAGCCGAATACGCACCAGAGGCGGGCGGGCGGGCGGACGAGTTCGCGGAGGGTGCGGAGGATGTTTTCGAGGGCGTCGGGGGTGTGGGCGTAATCGACGAAGAGGTGGCGGCCGCCGACGGGGTCGTCGACGCGTTCGAGGCGTCCGGGGACGCCCGGCATGGTTGCCAGGGCGGCGGCGATGGTTTCCACGGGGATGCCGCGGGCTCCGGCGACGGCGGCGGCGGCAAGGGCGTTGGCGATGTTGTGGCGGCCGATGAGGGGAAGGCGGACATCGGCATCGCCCCACGGGGAGAGGAGGCGGAAGGTGGTGGCGTCGGGAGCGCAGGTGACGGATCCGGCGCGGACTTCGGCGGGGGAGGAAGCGTCGATGGAGAAGCGGAGGACGGGGCGCCCGGCGAGGCAGGGCTCGGCGGCGAGGCGGCGGCCGTAGGGGTCGTCGGCGTTGACGATGGCGGGGGCGGCAAGGCGGTTGCCGGCGGCTGGAGCATTGTGGCCCGACATGGTGTGGCGAGCACTCCGTGCGAGCCGCATGGAAGGCGGGAACGGCTCGCTCGGAGAGCTCGCCCCACCAGGCCGGGAAACCAGACAACGGCTACCTCCATCTTGCAACTGCTCCAAGGACTCGAAGAGGAGACGCTTGGCGGCATAGTAGTGTTCCATGTCGCGGTGGTAGTCGAGGTGTTCGGGCGTGAGGTTGGTGAAGACGGCGGCGGAGAAGCGGACGCCGTCGAGGCGGCGCGCGCAGAGGCCCTGGGAGGAGACTTCCATGACGGCGGCGCGCTGCCCGGCGGCGCGGGCTTCGGCGAAGATGCGCTGGAGGTCGGGGGCTTCGGGGGTGGTGCGGTCGGCGGCGACGGAGCGGCCGGCCCATTCGTAGCGGACGGTGCCGACGAGGGCGCAGGGGGTACCGGCGGCTTCCAGCAGGTGGCGGACCATGAAGGCGACGGTGGTCTTGCCGTTGGTTCCGGTGACGCCGACGACGTCGAGGTCGCGCGTGGGGTCGCCGTAAAAGACGGCGGCGGCGGCGGCCATGGCGGCGCGGGCGTCGAGGACGTGGATTTCAGGGATGCCGTGTGGCAAAGGGGCGCCTTGGTGCAGGACGGCGACGGCACCGCGCTGGATGGCGTCTGGGACGAAGCGGGCGCCGTCGTCGCGGGCGCCGGGGAGGGCGATGAAGAGGTCGCCGGGGCGGACCTTGCGGGAGTCGTAGGCGAGGCCGGAGATGTCGGGCCCGTCGGCGGGGGCGGAGAGGCCGGGGACGCGGGCGGAGAGGGCGGAGATGAATGGGGGCCAGGAGGTCATGGGAACGGAATTCACGGGACGTCGACGGCGCCTTCGGGGGCGGGTTCCCAGCCTTCGCCGTCGGGGGCGGGAACGTAATGGAGGGTGTCGGAGGCGTCGGCGGGGCGGATGTCGAGGTAGTGGACGACGGGTTCGGCGATGCAGCGGAAGACGGGGGCGGCGCTGACGCCGCCGGTACGGAGCGGATGGGGGTTGTCGAGGACGACGACGATGCCGATCTGCGGCTTGTCGGCGGGAATCAGGCCCATGAAGGAGGCCATGTTCTTGGTCTTGCTGTAGTGGCCGTTCTCGAGTTTTTCGGCGCTGCCTGTCTTGCCGGCGATGGCGTAGCCTTCGATGGCGGCGCGCGTGCCGGTGCCGCCGGGCTGGGTGACGGAGACGAGCATCTCGCGCATCAGCCGCGCCGTGCGTTCGGTGATGGGGCGGCCGACGGCTCGCGGGCGGTGCTCGGCGAGGACGGTGCCGTTGGCGTCGACGACCTTGGAGACGATGTAGGGCTGCATGAGGATGCCGTCGTTGCCGATGCAGCAGAGGGCGTTGAGGATCTGCAGCGCGGTGACGGCGACGGTGTGGCCCATGGCGATGCGGGTGATGTCGAGCTTGCTCCAGCGGTTGACGGGGGCGAGCAGGCCGGCTTCCTCGCCGGGCAGTTCGATGCCGGTGCGGCGGCCGATGCCGAAGGCACGCAGGTAGGTGTCGAGCTTCTTCTCGCCGACCATGACGGCGATCTTGGCGGCGCCGACGTTGGAGGATTTGCGGAGGATGCCGGTGACGTCGAGTTCGCCGTAGGGATGGAAGTCCTTGAGGGGACGGCCGAGGTAGGTCCAGCGGCCCATCTCGCAGTCGAAGACGTCGTTGGTGGCGATGAGGCCTTCGTTGATGCCGGCGGCGACGGTGAGGGTCTTGAAGACGGACCCGGGCTCGTAGTTGACGGAGACGGCGCGGTTGCGGCGCTGTTCGGCGGTGCTGGCCGGGTAGGCGTTGAGGTCGTAGGCGGGGCGGCAGGCCATCGCGAGGATCTGGCCGGTGCGGACGTCTTCTACGATGGTCCAGGCGGCGTCGCAGTGGTACTCGGCGATGGCGTGGTCCATGCCGCGTTCGGCGTAGTGCTGGATGGTCTGGTCGAGCGTGAGGTGGACGTCGGCTCCGGCCTCGGGGAGGATTTCGAGGGTGCGGCGGGTGTAGAGTTCGCGGTGGCGGCCGTCGCGCTGGCTCTTGCGCAGGCCGCTGCGGCCCTGGAGCATGTCGTCGTAGCGCTGCTCGATGCCGGCGCTGCCGACGCCTTCGGCGTTGGAGAAGCCGATGACGTGGCAGGCTTCGTTTTCCAGCGGGTAGTGGCGCTTTTCGGACGAGCGCGCGAAGACGCCGGGCATCCGCAGGCGCAGCACCTTGCCGGCTTCGGCGTCGGTGAGGTTCCGGGCGATGGTTTCGTCGCGGCGGTTGGGCTTGTTGGCGCGGGCGAGGGTTTCGGCGCGCGGGACGCCGAGGAGGCGCTCGAGATGGACCGACACGATGCGCGTGGTGCGGTTGCTCTGCAGCACCTTGGGGTCGATGTGGATGTCCTTGGTCGGCAGGTCCTGCGCGAGGAGGTTGCCGCGGCGGTCGAAGATGCGCCCGCGGCGGCTGGTCAGCTCCATGTCGAGATGGTGGAGTCGTTCGACCTTGGCCTTGAGGGAGGTGTTCGGCCCGAGGTGCAGCCACCCGAGACGCACGAAGAGCCCCAGCCAGATCGCCATCACGCCGAGCGAGACGAGGATGCTCTTCCACCTGTAGCCGCTGTCGGTCATGGGGAAACACTCACGCAGAGGCGCAGAGAGGCAGAGGCGCGGAGAAGAAAGGAAACCTCGCGCGGAGACGCGGAGGCGCGGAGAGGGGGAGCGGGGAGAGGGGAAGGGAGGCCCCGGTCAAAAAGGGGAACACGGTGCAAGGGAGGCCTCTTTCCTTCGTGGGTGCTCCGCGTCTCCGCGACTCCGCGCGAGAATGCCGGCCGTCAGCGGCGCGCGTACTCCACGGCCCGGTCGGGTCGGGCGGCGTGGAGGCGGATGATGTCCTTTTCCGCGGGCCAGTCCATCTCGATGCGGTACTGCGCCATCAGCGCTTCCATGTTGCGGATCGAGCGCGCCTGGGCCCAGTTCTGCTCCTCGGTGGCGACCTGCTTGAGCAGCTCCGCCTTCTCCTGCTCCGCGAGCTTGATCTGGCGTCCGAGCGCCTCGCAGTTGTTGGAAATGCCGAGGTAGAGCAGCACGAGCAGCAGCGAGACCACGCCGAGCGCCACGCCCCGCACCATCGCCGTCGAACCGCCCTTGGAGTGGTTGCGCCTGTTCTTGTTCGCCATGTCAGTCCATCCTTTCGATCACCCGCAGTTTCGCCGACCGCGCGCGCGGGTTGCACGCGGATTCCCCTTCGCCGGCCGTGACGGCGCGGCGGTCCAGCCGCCGGCCGCGGGGCCGCTGCCCGCACCAGCGTTCGCCGCCCATCGGCAGCGACTCCATGCGGCCCTCGTGGGCCGCCATGAAATGTTTCACGCGGCGGTCTTCCAGGCTGTGGAAGCTGATGACCGCCAGGCGCCCGCCGGGTGCCAGCAGGTCCAGCGCCGCCGGGAGCGCGCGGTCCAGCGCGCCGAGTTCGCCGTTGACCGCGATGCGCAGCGCCTGGAAGGTCTGCGTCGCCGGGTGGATGCGCCCGCGGCGCCCGCCCTTGGCGCGCGACACGAGGTCCGCCAGCTCCGCCGTCGTCGCTGGGAGGCGCCCCGCTTCGCGGGCTTCGACGACCGCGCGCGCGATGCGCCGTGCCGCCGGCTCCTCGCCGTACTCGCGCAAAATCCGCGCCAGTTCCGCCTCGTCCAGGCGCGCGAGGAGCGTCTCCGCCGTCTCCGCCTGACGGTCGTCCATGCGCATGTCGAGCGGGCCGTCGTGCATGAACCCGAACCCGCGCTCCGGCCGGTCCAGCTGCATGCTCGAGACGCCCAAATCCAGCAAAACGCCGACCACCGGACCGATTCCCATCCGGCGCGCCACGTCCGCCATCTCCGAAAACTCCGACCGCACCACGACCGCGCGCTCCCCGTAGGGGGCCAGGCGGGCCGAGGCCAGCGCCAGCGCGTCCGCGTCCCGGTCGAGCGCCAGCAGGCGGGCGCCGGGGCCCGCCGCGTCGAGAATCGCCACCGAATGCCCGCCCGCGCCGGCGGTGCCGTCGATGTACCACGCGCCGGAGGCCGCGCCCCCCGCGGGCACCAGGCGCTCCACCGTCTCGCGCAGCAATACCGGGATGTGCGGCGCCGGCGACTCCACGATGGCCTCCCCCCGCCCCCTCAGACGAACCAGACCTGGCCGCGCTGCGTGCGCAGTTCGCGCTGGTTCAGGCGGATGACGCCGCGGTCGTCTTCCACGATCGCCTCGGCGCCTTCGAACAACTGGAAATGCGGCCGGAGAGCGCGGCGGGGAACGGAAAACCGCCGCGTCTCCTCCGGACCGCTGTAAAGGGATCGGCTCATCACCAGGTGCCGTGCGATCGCCCGGCTTTGCGCCACCGCCGCCGCGGGGGCCTTCGCCACCGCCGCCGTGCGGGCGACCGGCGCGTCCAACGTCGCCGCGCGCGTCACCGTGATGCCCATGATCTTGCCGTTCACGCGCGTCTGCGCCGACACCACCGTGTTCGGCACGACCCGCGGGGCCGCGCGGCGCGGCGCCGGGCGCGCCGCTTCCGCCGGACGCGCCTCCGGCAGCGACACCGCCACCTGGCCTTCGTCGTCGAACAGGCGCGCCTGCTCCCCCAGGACCATCGGGATGGCATCCGCCCGGGAGCCGGCCGACGGCGGCACGTCATCCTCTTCGCGGTCCCACCAGCGGTCCGAAGCCGGACGGCGGCGCACCGCGGACGGCGAGTCGCCGCCGATGCCGAGGAAGAAACGGCCCAGGCTGTCTAGAATCCGATGGAGGCTGCCGCTTCCGCGAAGGATTGAGGATCGAGTTGCGAGTTCTGCTTGTTCCATTGCTCCGGACTCCATAATTCGAAACGGCCGCCCACGCCGACCAGCTCCACCTGCCCCGTGATGCCCGCCCATTCCAGCAACCGGTCGCTCACGCGGATGCGCCCGGCGGCATCGATTTCCAGCCGGTCCGCGCAGGAGAAGATGCTGCGGATGAACTGCTGGGCTTTCGCGTTGGCGACGGAGATCGACCGGATCTTGTCCAGCCGGGCCTTCATGTCGCGCGCGGTGAAAACATACAGGCACGGCTGATCCACGCCCTTGAGCACGAACACGGGCATTCCGCCCGTCGCCTCGCGCCACTCCGAAGGGATGGTCAGCCGCTTCTTGCCATCCAGCGAGTGGGTATGGCTGCCGACGAACGCTCCCGCGTTCAACAGCTCGTCCAGATCGAATGTGTCGTTGGTTCCCACTTGGCTTTCCTGACGCCCCACTTTCTCCCACTTTCCCCCACACTTGTCAATAGGCAAGAGGCGGATTTGTTTTTTCCTTGTAACCTCCGGCTTTGCAATGAATTACAGAAGAGCGACCCGCCAATGGGGGCCGAAAAACCCACAAGTTATGCACAGCCCCGGCCCTTGGCTGTTCATTTTCCGGTGCGCGAACCGGAGGAAGGCGTTCGCGTTGGGGCGGGGCGAATGCGAATCCGAACCGGTTTTTCCAGTCGTGGGGCCAGACACCGGGGATACGGGACCCCCGCCCGTCCACTTGCCGCTGGAATGCATGGGAGTTGTTAGGCAAAAACTTGTGATTTCGTCCGTGCGAAGCCGGAGGGCGGCGAGTCCCCTCGCCGCCGGAAGCCGGAACGTGCCATTGGATGTCGTTGGATGTGCGGATGCAATCCGGTCGGAACCCAGGGAAAACCGACCTCCGCGCATCTCTGGCGCCGTCCTTCGGCATGACGGGTTCCGGCGGGCAGGGACTGCCCGCCCTACCCATCCCGGCGCAAGGGGAATCGCAAGGTTTTCGCCTGACAACTCCAATGGGCATGTCCATCCATTGGCTCTCCACCCTCCGCTCCCGTGGTGGTTTTTTCGCGGAGGACGGCGAGGGAGGCGTCGCAGCGCCTCCGAGCGCGTCCGTGCGTAGCGACGGCGCCCTCGCCGTCGGCAGGCGTCTGGGACGATGCAGTCGGGTGCAGGCCCTCCGGCAGGGGCCAACCGATCGAGATGTTCATGGAGGAGAAGATGGGTGAAAACAGGGCGAAATGCGGGAGTTTTCCTTGATATCGCGAGTGGACGGGGCGGGAAGGGGAGGAGGGTGGGTGGGGGGCCGATTTGGGGCTGGCCCTCCGCTCCCGTGGTGGGACCTTTCGCGGACGACGGCGCCCCCGCCGTCGTGAGGAAAACGGCGAGCGGGCGGCGGGAGGGCGCTGGCGCTACCACCATTTGTCCGAACCGTGCCAGGCGGGGGCGGGGGTGACGGGGCGGTCGATGGCGAGTTTGCGCGGGTCGATTTCTTCGATGAAGGCGGAGGGGGCGCAGTACTGGAGGTCGCCGCCGCCGGGGCCGCCCGTGCGGCGCATCTTCGGGGAGCACAGCCAGAGGCGGTCTTTCGCGCGGGTCACGGCGACGTAGAAGAGGCGGCGCTCTTCGGCCATCGTGCCGGGTTCGTCGAGGGCCCGCGCGGACGGGAACATGCCGTGCACCATCCAGAGGACGAACACCGCCTTCCATTCGAGCCCCTTGGCCTGGTGGACGGTTGTCAGGCGGAGGGTGTCGGCGGGTTCGGCGTCGCGGGTGTCGGGGACCTGCTGGCCGGTGGCGTCGACGTTGGTCAGAAGGGCCATCTCTTCCAGAAATCCCGCGGTGGTGGGGTATTTGGCCGCGAAGGTGCACAGTTCCAGGATGTCGTCCTGGCGGGAGCGGGGGTTGTCGAAGGTGGCGTCGATGATGTCGGCGTAGAAGTTCTTGACGAAGGTTTCGACGAGTTTGTCGGGGCGGTCGAGCAGGGCCGTGTCGCCCGCCGGGAAGAGGGCCGATTCGAGGGCGCACCAGGCGCCGCGGGCGTCGGCGGGCAGGAGGTCGGAGAGGGAGGCGCGGGATTCGAAGTCGCGCAGGTCGAGGCGGCCGCCGAGCTTGGCCCACATGGATTGGGCGCGCTTGGGGCCGACCTTGGGGAGGAGTTCCATCCAGCGGGCGAAGGCGAGGCCGTCGGCGGGGTTGGAGGCGAGGCGGAGGGGCGCGACGACGTCCTTGATGTGGGCCTGCTCGAAGAAGCGGACGCCGGAGACGACGGTGTAGGGCATCTGGGCGCGCGCGAGTTCGAGCTGGAGCTCCATGGCGTGGAAGTGGGAGCGGTAGAGGACGGCGATTTCGCCGGGGCGGGCGGTGCCGGATTCAATCAGGCGCATGGCCTGTTCGACGACGTAGCGGGCCTGGTGGCGGCCGTCGGAGAGCTGCACGAGGACGGGCTTGGCGTCGCCGGTGCGGTGGGGGACGAGGGTCTTCTGGTACTGGTCCTTGTTGCCGGCGATGACGTCGTTGGCGACGTCGAGGACGCCGGGGACGCTGCGGTAGTTCTGCTCGAGCTTGTAGACGCGCGCGGCGGGATGGCGGGAGGAGAAGTCGAGGAAGTTGTCGATGTCGGCGCCGCGCCAGGAGTAGATGCTCTGGAAGTCGTCGCCGACCGCCATCAGGTTGTCGTGCGCGGAGGCGAGGAGGTCCACGAAGTCGGACTGGATGCGCGAGGTGTCCTGGTATTCGTCGACGAGGACGTGGCGGAAGGTGCGGCCGTACTGTTCGGCGACGTCCGGGCACTCGCGGAGGAGGCGCAGGCCGTTGACGAGCAGGTCGTCGAAGTCCATGCCCTGGATGTCGCGCTTGCGGCGCTCGTAGAGGTCGTGGACCTTGAGCATGCCGTCGATGTCGGCGTCGGGGGACGTGAAGCGGTTTTCGAGGGTCTCGCGGAGGTCGGCTTCGCGGCTCGCGGCGAGGCCGAAGAGGCCGTGCAGGACGTCGGGTTTCGGGAATTTGCGGTCCTTGCCCGAGAGGCCGAGTTCGGCGATGCACTGCTTGAGGAGGCGGGCGGAATCGTCTTCGTCGAGGATCGCGAAGGAGCGGTCGTAGCCGAGGCGTTCGGCGTGGTGGCGGAGCATGCGGTTGGCGACGGAGTGGAAGGTGCCGCCCCAGATGGATTCAATGCCGCCGCGGAGGAGCTGGCCGGCGCGTTCGAGCATCTCGCGGGCGGCGCGGTTGGTGAAGGTCAGCAGGAGGATCTGCCAGGGGCGGACGTCGTGTTCCTGGACGAGCCAGGCGACGCGGTGGGTCAGGGTGCGGGTCTTGCCGGTGCCGGCGGCGGCGATGACGAGGGCCGGGCCGTCGGGGGCGGTTACGGCGGCGCGCTGCTGGTCGTTGAGTTCGGCGAGGAGGTCGGTGGTCATGGGGGCGATTGTAGCAGATGGGAGGGCCGGGGGGAACGGGTGTTTTTCATGGAGGGGGAGATGGATGGAAACCGGGTGATTTCGATTGGTTTTCCTTGATATCGCGAGTGGGTTCGGGCAGGGGGCGGGGTGGGAGGGGGGGGAGGGGCGGGGACGTTCATGGACCGTCATGAGCGATCGGTGGGGCGAGCACTCCGTGCGAGGCGCATGGAAGGGCGGGCGGGGGCGGCTCGCTCGGAGAGCTCGCCCCACCACCTGTCGGGGGAGCATAATGGCGGCTGGAAGCGAGTCAGGCGAGAGGGAGGCGGGGAGGTTGGGGCGGCTCGCTCGGAGAGCTCGCCCCACCACCTGTTCGGGGGAGCATAATGGCGGCTGGAACCGTGTCAGGCGAGAGGGGGGCGGGGAGGTTGGGGCGGCTCGCTCGGAGAGCTCGCCCCACCACCTGTCGGGGGAGCAGAACGGCGGATGGAAGCGAGTCAGGAGAGGAGGGGCGCGAGCTGCTGGCGGAGGGCGGCGGGGAGGTCCTGGGCTTCGTAGCGGGCGAGGCGGGCGTCCTGTCCGCGGAGGATGGCATCGCGGAGGGTGGCGTCTTCGGCGACGCGGCCCATGGTCTCGGCGATGAGGTCGAAGCGCTTCTCGCGGAAGAGGACGCCCGCGCCGTCGAGGGTCTCGGGGACGGCGCCGGCGGCGTAGGCGAGGACCGGGAGGCGGTGCGTCATGGCCTCGATCAGCGGGATGCAGAAGCCTTCGTGGTCGCTCAGGCAGAGGAAGAGGCGGGAGACGTCGTAGAAGGCGTTGAGTTCGGCCTGGCTGACGGTGCCGACGAGGTCGACGTGCTGGAGCTGGAGTTCGCGGGCGCGGGCGAGGAGGAGGGCGTGGTACTGTTCGAGGCCGGCGAAGGAGCCGACGTGGATGAAGCGGGAGGCGGGCTGGACGTAGCGCTGGAAGTAGTAGAAGGCGTTGAGAAGGTCCTCGATCTTCTTGTTGGGGGCGCAGCGGCCGACGAAGAGGACGTTGACCAGGCCGTCGCGGTACTGGCGGAGGACGCGCCGGTCGGGGGCGGAGCGGAGGGCCTTGAAGTCGAGCACCAGCGGGAGGACGCCGGCGCGGGGATGGCCCATCGCTTCGATTTCGCGCGCGTTGAAGGCGCTGTCGGCCATCACGACGGAGGCGCTGCCGGCGAGGGCCTTGGCCTGGCGCAGGCCGCGGGCGAGGAGGGCGGAGACGGATTCCTGGACGCCGCGGAAGAACTCGGGCGGGGTGATGTTGTGGTAGAGGATGGCCTTGCGTCCGGGGAGGGTCGGGAAGACGTCGTTGGCATCGGAGCCGATGGAGAGGTGCAGCAGGACCACGTCGTCGGGGCCGATGGCGTCGCGGGCGGTGGAGAGGTCGCGGGCGTCGCCGCGCAGTTCGGGGAGGATGCGGCGGAGTTCGCAGAAGACGTCGGACTCGTATCCCCACGAGCGGAAGATGCCCCGGAGCATGCGGACTTCGTTGCTGATGGCGTCGCCCTGCGCGTAGCCGGCGACGAGCTGGTGGATGGCCTTCATGGGGGGAGAGTATGCACGGGCGGGGCGGCGGGGGCAAGTCCGGGGACGGGGGAGGGAGGGAATCAGAGGCCGGGAATCCTGCCTGCGGCGGCCATGTCGCGGAGCTTTCCGCAGATGAGGGAGGCGAGGAGGGGGATGCCCTTGTCGTCGGTCCAGTGGATGCCGTCTTCCATGAAGTAGCCTTCGTCGTAGGCGGGGTCGGCGATGATGGCGGCGAGGTCGAGGAGCTCGGCGTTCTCTTCGGCGGCGACCTGGCGGGTGAGTTCGACGTAGTGGTCGTGGAGGGATTCGGCTTCGGCGGGGGAGCGGGCGTGGCCGCTCTTGACGAGGGTCTCGGTGAGGGCGCGGCGGGGCGCGGTCAGCACGAGGGGAACGGCTCCGTTGGCGCGGATGTCCGCGATGAGGCGCTTGAGGGTGCCGGTGTATTCGACGGGCGGCACGCGGGGGACGCGGGCATCGTCGCCGGAGCGGCCTTCGGAGCCTTCGCGCATGCGGGAGACGCTGCCGGAGAGGGCGGCGTAGAGGCGCTTGCGGCGGAAGGCTTCGAGGGTCCGGGCGGCGAGAGGACCCATGCGGGAGGCCATGCGCTGGCGGTCGGTGACGCTGTGCTCGGTCCAGTGGTCGTTCCAGCCGAAGTAGAGGGTGACGACGTTGGCGCCGAGGCGTTCCGCCCAGCGGCGGTAGACGGCGGAGCCCTGTGCGGAGGAGTAGCCGAAGACGCCGAGGTTGACGGCTTCCCAGTCGCGGCCGCCGGGCGGATCGGCCTTGAGGCATTCGTCGAGGCGCTCGCTGTAGGGGGGATGCCCCTGCGCGGTGCAGGAGTCGCCGAGGCAGACGACGCGGACCAGCCCGCCGGGCTTGGGGACCGCGAACTCGTGCGTGCGGAAGCCGTGGCTGTTGATCGGGAAGCGGTCCCACATGACGCCGGGCTTGAAGGCGAACAGCAACTCCGGGTCGCGCAGCACGCCGCCGCTCTCGGGGATGGCCTGGTTGGCGTCCTTGCCGGTCACGATGATGGGCGCGGCGTCCGATGCCGGATGCACCCGGCAGAGGGCGAGCGCGCCTTCGATGGCCACGAACAGCACGAACGTCGGCAGGATGGCCAGGCAGGCGTTGCGGTATGCGGCGGTCCCGGCGATGCCGCGGCGGTGCAGCACGCGGGCGAGGGCGGCGCGGACCGCCCACAGGACGAGCACCGCCGCGAGGGAGCGTCCCCAGTGGGCGGAGAAGCGGCCGCCGCCGGGCAGGGCGAAGGCCAGGGGATCGTAGAACCAGGCCAAGACCAGGACGAGGAGGGCGATGGCGATCGCGATGTCGAACAGGACCAGCAGGAGGCTGCGCGGGGCGGGGGTGTCGTTCATGGGGACCTCTCGGGACGGGAAGCGGGGCGCTACTTCAGGGCGCCGGCGAGGAGCTTGAGGATGTCGGGACCCGCCTTGGATTTGAGGGTGTCGAGGATGACGGGGATGAAGCGTCCGATCATGTCGGGGGAGAGCTTGAGCGAGGAGAAGCCGCCCGCCAGCGCGGCAACCGAGCCGAGTTTGGACGCGCTGCCGCCGCCCAGCGCGGAGGCGAGTCCGCCGAGCATGGCGCCGAGGCCGCCGCCGGAGGCGGACGCCGATGCGGAAGGCGCGGCCTGGATGAGGCGGGAAATGCCGGGCAAGGCCTGTTCGATTTTCGAGAAATCCCCGCCGAGGCGTTCCTTCGCGGCCTTGAAGAGCAGTCCCGAGCCTTTCGTGGCCTGGTCGTCCGTGACGCCCAGCTGCGCGACCAATGCCTTCACCAATTCGTTCATGGTTGTTCCTTTCCGTTCATGCTGCCGCCGACTGTGCGCCAAGCCCCGGTCCGTGTCAAGGCGGCGATGGCGGCGGTCAGGAGGACTTGGCGCGCCAGGGGTTGGGACGGGAGGCGAGGCGGGCGGCCCAGCGGAGGGCGCTGAGGGTGCTGGAGGGGGAGGCGCGGCCGGTGCCGGCGAGGTCGTAGGCGGTGCCGTGGTCGGGGGAGGTGCGGATGATCGGGAGGCCGAGGGTGAGGTTCACGCCGCTGTCGAAGGAGAGCATCTTCATGGGGCCGAGGCCCTGGTCGTGGTACATGGCGACCACGGCGTCGAATTCGCCCGCGAGGTGCCGGTGGAAGATGGCGTCGGCGGGAATCGGGCCGGTGACGTTCCAGCCGCGGCGGCGGCAACGGACGAGGGCGGGCGCGATGACGGTCTTTTCTTCGGAGCCGAGGGCACCGCCGTCCCCGGCGTGGGGGTTGAGTCCGCAGACACCGATGCGGGCGCCCTGGAATCCCATCCAGGGAAGGGCGCGTGCCAGCATCCCGACGGCTTCTTCGACGGCGGCCGGCGTCAGGGCGTCGGCGACCTTGCGGAGGGGGAGATGGCGGGTGGCGAGGACGACGCGGATCTTGTCGCCGAAGAGCATCATGGCGTAGCGGCGGGCGCCGGTGAGGCGGGCGATGAGTTCGGTGTGGCCGGGTTCGGGGATGCCCGCCAGCTGGAAGCCTTCCTTGTTGATGGGGGCGGTGACGATGGCGTCGACGTAGCGGTTCTGCGCGGCGGCGACGGCGGCCAGGATGCAGGAGTAGGCGGCGCGGGCGGCGTCGGCGCGGAGTTTGCCGGGGGCGGGGCGCGGGGCGGGCGCCATGCCGGGGTCCCAGGTGCTGAGGCGGGGGAGGGGCGCGGCGTCGAGGGCGGCGGTTTCGGGCGGGAGGGGCACGCCGAGGACCTTCGCGGCGCGCTCCCACACGGAGCGGTGGCCGACGAGGACGAAGCGTCCGGCGGGCGCCTTCTGGGAAAGGGCGGCGGCGAGGGCGGTTTCGGGACCGATGCCGTTGGCGTCGCCGGAAGTGATCGCGATGGTCTTGGCGCGGGGCATGGGGAACCTCACCGGAACAGGTCGTTGGCGAAGACCTGGACGTAGTATTTGCCGCGGAGGGTGTTGAGCCAGATCTTTTCGAGGCGGTCGTATTCGCGGCGGCGGAGGCCGGCGGCGATGGTGTCGGCGACGTCTTCGATCGGCGTGACGTGCTCGGGATCCCGCTCGACGAGCTGGACGAGGTAGTCGGTGCCGTCGAGGGAGACCGGGCCCACGAGGGCGCCGTCGCGCGCGCCGGCGAGGGCGTCGCGGAGGGCGGGCTGGAGGCTCGCGCTGTCGAGGGCTTCGCCGGCGTCCTGGACGGTCATGTGGAAGTGGGCGACGGCGTCGTCGAGGGTGAGGGCCCCGCCGCGGATGCGGTCGGCCAGCTCCGCGAGGCGGATTTCCGCGCCGTCGGGGAGGACGAAGAGCTTGAGGCGCACGCGCTCGGGTACGGTGTGGTTCTCGGGATGGGCGTCGTATTCGACCTGGATGTCGTAGGGGGTGACGAGGATCTTCGAGGTGACCTCGCGCTGGCGCATGACCTGGATGATCAGCTGGTCCTGCATGCGCTTGCGCCATTCGTCGTAGGTGGTGCGCTCTTCGGCGAGGGCTTGCAGGAAGGCGGTGCGGTCGTTGTCGAAGCGGTCGTGGATGATGCCGTTGATGTGGTCTTCGATGGCGCGTTCGGGGAGGGTCGCGCCCTGCGCGGCGAAGTCGGCCAGGATCAGTTCGTCGGCGATCAGGCGGTCGCGGCCGGCCCGGAAGGCGTCCATCATGGCGCGCTCGAGGTCTTCGCCGTCATGCTGGCGCATCAGGCGGGCCTGTTCGGGGCGGATCGCGTCGAGGACTTCGCCGACCGTGATGACGTGGCCGTTGACGATGGCGGAATAGCTGTCGAGCAGGATGCCGCGGGAGGGGACGGGGGCCGCGGCGGCGCAGGCGGCCTGGAGGGCCAGGGCCGCGAGGATGGGGAGGGACGTGCGTTTCATGAGGGGCATCATAGAAGAACGCGGGCAGGGGCGCAAGTCCCGGGCCGGAGCGGGAAAAGGGGGGCGCGGCGGGAGATTGTCATGAGGAGGAGAAAGGGTGGAAACCGGCATGAAACCGGGAGTTTTCCTTGATATCGCATGTGGCTCGGAGAGAGAGGGGGTAGGGATGGGCGAGGGGAAAACCGAAGGGCAGGCGTGGGGAATGCGCGGGCCGGAACCGGCGCGGGGCCGCGCGGTCAGGCGGGGGACAGGTGGAGGCCGGAGTCGAGGAAGAGGATCTGGCCGGTGATGGAAGGGGTGGCGGCGAGGAAGACGGCCGCGCGGGCGATGTCGTCCGGGGTCGGGCGGATGCCGAGGGGGACGGAACGGGCGCGCTCGCGGCAGCCTTCCGGCGGCAGGACGTCGCCGGGGGCGATGCCGTTGAGGCGGAGGCGGATTTCCGCCAGGTCGGCGGCGGATTTGCCGATGACCGACGCCAGCTTGCGTTTGCCGAGGGTGTACCCGGCGAACGGGGCGTCGGCGGATTCCGGTCGGGCGATGCGGGCGTCGAGAAGGAAGACGACGCAGGCCGGTACGTTGTCCGCGGCCATCTGGAAGAGAAAGCGCATGGGCGCGCCGAGATTGACCTCGTGCTGACGGTCGAGGTCGGCGTCCGGGGCGGAATCGGGGACGAAGAGGGCGGCGTTGTCCACCCAGATGTCGATGCCGCCGGAGCGGTCCATGGCCTCGCGGTAGAGCCGTTCGCAGGCGGACCGGGACGCGAGGTCGGCGCGGAGGAGGCCGCCGGCGCGCGGGCCGAGGGTGGCGAGCAGGGCTTCGGCTTCGGCGCGGGACCGGTTGCAGTGGACCCATACGGTGGCGCCGGCGGCCGCCAGGGCGCGCACGATGGCGGCCCCGATGCGGCGGGCGCCGCCGGTGACGAGGGCCCGGCGGCCTTCGAGGGGGAGGGGGACGGACGTTTCCATGCGACGCATCCTACCCCGGGAAAGGGGGGCGCGCAAGGGCGACGGCGGGGTGGGGGATGAGCGGGGGGAAGGGGAAATGTCCATGGTGGGGGATATGGGTGTAAAACGGGCGGAAACCGCATGGTTTTCCATAATCTCAAAACAGGTTGGAGAGGAGGTCTCCGGTGCGGGAGCGGGCGTGCCGGGGCCGGGGCGGAAAGCGCCCGGTGGGGTCCGTTCCGGTGGTTGGGGATTGCGCGGGAGGGGGAGGGAGGGTATGGTGCGGGGCGTTATGTCCCAGAAAAGCCATCATGACATCGCGTGCCCCGGGTGCGGGGCGGAACTGTGCGTGGAGTTGTACGATTCGGTGCTCGTCGACGAGGAGCCGGGGTTGCGGACCGACTTGCTCACCGGCAAGCTCAACCGCGTCGTCTGCGACAAGTGCGGAAAGGCCTTCCGCGTGGACCAGCCGCTCGTCTACCACGACCGGGAGCAGGAGATTTTCATCCATTACCATCCGCTCGTCGGCGGCGTGACGATGGAGTCGGCGGTCGCCGCGTTCAACCGGGCGATGGCCGAGCTGCGTCGGCTCGTCCCGGCGGGGATGCGCCTGCCGGAAACCCACCTGGTGCTGGAATGGAGCGAGCTGGCGGAACGGATTTTCGTGCTGGAGGAGGGGCTGGAGCCGCGGGTGGTGGAGCACATCAAGTACATGATGTTCCAGCAGAATCCGGAGAAGCTGGATGCGTCGTCGAAGGGGCTTTTGTTCGACGCGCAGGACTCGACGGACGAGATGCTGTGCTTCGTGGTCCAGGACCGGGCGTCGCGGAAGCTGGAGGCGATGCTGCATTTCGCCCGCAAGGACTACGAGGCGCTGCTGAACGTGTTCGGGGAGGGGCAGGGGCTGAAGCTGCTGATGGACCAGTTCCCGGGGCCCGTGGTGAACGGGCGGCTGAAGTTCTTGCAGGACCGCCTGATGGAGAAGGCGGAGGAACCGGAGGGGGGCAGGGAGGAGGCGAAGGCATGAGGAAGGAGAGCCTGGCATCGAAGCGGCGGCGGGCGGGGGAGATTTTGCGGCGGCTGAAGGTCGAGTACCCGGACGCGCGCTGCGAGCTGGAGAACTGGAAGACGCCGCTGGAGCTGGCGGTGGCGACGATTTTGTCGGCGCAGTGCACGGACAAGCGGGTGAACATGGTGACGCCGGCGCTCTTCGCGAAGTACCGGTCGGCGCAGGACTGGGCGGATACGCCGCAGGAGGTGCTGGAGGAGGAAATCCGCAGCACGGGGTTCTTCCGGAACAAGGCGAAGAACATACGGGCGCTGGCGGCGCGGCTGGTGGCGGATTTTCATGGGGAGCTGCCGGGCGACTTCGACGTGCTGACGAAGCTGCCGGGCATCGGGCGCAAGACGGCGAACCTGCTGGTGGCGACGGTGTTCGGCCAGCCGGGGCTCGTCGTGGACACGCATTTCATACGGCTCAGCAACCGCCTCGGGTTCGTGCAGGACGAGGACGACGCGGTGAAGATCGAGCGGGTCCTCGGGGACATCGTGCCGCGCGAGGACTGGACGGCGTGGTCGCACGCGATGGTGTTCCACGGCCGGCGCTGCTGCAACGCGCGGGCGCCGGAGTGCGGCAGGTGCCCGGTGGCGGAGCTGTGCCCGGCAAAAATCGGATGATTTGTCCCAACGGGATTTGGAAACAAAAATGACAAAAACGGATGGACAAAGGGGCCGGGACAAAGGAGGCCCTTCGGGCTTCCGGGCCGCTTTTCTCCGCTTGTCTTTTCCGGGAGGGGGGAATGTGAGAATGGGTGAAAATGGGGAGCGGGCGG
>JAFXQI010000019.1 GCA_017527155.1 Kiritimatiellia bacterium | reverse complement strand
CGGATTTCGCGTTCTACTATGCCGAAAACGTGTTCGCATCGCTGCGGATCCCGGACAGCGTCACGAGCGTCGGAACGAGGGCGTTCATGAACTGCAATGCCTTGACGGCACTGTACGTGCCCGCATCGTGGGAGGGGACGGCGATGCTGGCCAACGCGGCAGTGCCGGAAGGCTGCACCGTGGTGTACGGGGCGGCGCCGGAGAAGGAGACGACGACCACCGGCGTCCCGTACACGTGGATCGACGAGAACGCCGCGGACATCCTTGCGGCCAACGGCGGTGACCACGAGGCCGCGGCAAAGGCGACCGCGGCGAACGGGATGCCCGTGTGGGCGTGCTTCGTGGCGGGGTTGTCGCCGACCGACCCGGCGGCGGCGTTCAAGATCAAGGCCATCACCGTCGCGGACGGGGAGGTGACGGTGGAATGGGACCCCGACCTGGGCGAAGACCGCGCGTACGTCGTGGAAGGCAAGGCGTCCATGGAGGACGAGTGGGGGCCGTGCGACGCGTCGAGCCGATTCTTCCGCGTGCGGGTGGTGCTGGGGCAGGAGACGCCCGAACCGGACGCCCACAAAGGCGTGCAGCTCTGGAAGGACGGGCCGTATTGGGCGGAGACGAACATCGGCGCGGAGTCGCCCGAGGACTACGGGCTGTATTTCTGGTGGGGCGACACGGTGGGCTACCGGTGGGAGGGGAGTGCCTGGGTGGCGAGCGACGGGTCGGCGGAGAATTTCTCGTTCGATGAGGGAAACACGCCGACGTACCACAAGGACCATGCAACGTTGCAGAGCGAGGGGTGGATTACGGCGGAGGGGGCGCTGGCGCCGGAGCACGACGCGGCGCAGGTGCATTGGGGCGGGGGGTGGCGGATGCCGACGGATGCGGAGTTCGCGGACCTGATTGACAACACCACGACGACTTGGACCACCAGCAACGGCGTCTACGGGCGGCTCTTCACCGGGAAGGGCGAGTTTGCTTCCGCGAGCATCTTCCTTCCCGCCGCCGGCTACGGCCACGGGACGGGCCTCTTCCTTTCCGGATCGGGCGGCCGCTATTGGTCTTCCACGCCGCATTCGTCGAACTCGTACCTCGCGTGGGGCCTCTACTTCGATTCCGGCAGTTTCTACCGGTACTACTACTACTACCGGGACTACGGACAGTCCGTCCGTGCTCTGCGAGGATTTGCCGAGTAGCGCGCGAAATGCGCGCGCATTCGATTGATTGGATTGATTCGATTCATTGGAAGGCCTGAGATGCCAAGCTGCGAGAACGCGGCGATGTTCGAGAGGGAGGCCCCGCCGGGGCAGGTGCGGTCGTTGCTGGCGGCATGCCCCCCCGACTTGGCCGGCGGACCGCACCTGCACCGCGGAAGGCAAGGCATCCATGGGTGGCGCGTGGGGTCCCCGCGACGCCTCCAGCCGCTTCTTCCGCGTGAGGGTGAAGCTGCCGGAGTGAGACGGACGACCTTCCGGGCCTTGCACGCAGCCGGGATGCGTCCTGGCGGGTAGGACCGGAATGTGACTTTGGATGGAGCGGCTCAAGATTTGCTGCAGCTTCCCGGATGGAGCCCACCCACACAAGGTCGCGCGGAAGCGCGACCCTCCCGCCGGGCTCTCCACGGGGAGGGACGCGCTTCTGCGCGTCCGCGGCGGGGAACGGGCGGCACGCTGGAGCTGTCGTGCAAAGCGGGAAGGGCGGCGAGTCCCCTCGCCGCCGGGGACTGGAACGGGCAAGCGGATGGCATCGGAGATGCGGTGGCCATCCGGCCAGAACCAAGGGAAACGTGCGGCCACCCATTTCCGGTGCAGTCCTTCGGCATCCCTGGCGCCGGCGGGCAGGGACTGCCCGCCCTACCCTTCCCTGCACATGGGAAACACTTGTTTGGGCGTGACGCCCCCATCGGACCAATCGGAGTCTCCATCCGCTCTCCAAGGAACGGTGCCGGGAAGGCCCCTCTCCCCGGAGCGTAGCGGAGGAATCGGACCCATCGGAGTTTTCCCCGTCTTCCCTGTCCGCTTTCGGGGGGGCCCTTTGCACGAACCGGAGATGCGCCCGGCGGCGGCCATTCCGCAACGCGCGCTTGTGCGGGGGGCGGGGGTGTGGTAGGGTCGGGCATTGTTTCAACCCCGAAAGGAACCGAATGAAAAAGATTGCATTGACCCTCCTCGCCTCCCTCCTCGCCGCGGCCGCCGCGTTCGCAGACGAACCCGCCGCAGCCCCCGCCGCCGATGACGCGCAGGCCCCCGTCCGCATGATCACCGAGGCCACCTTCCCGCCCTACGAGTTCCGCCAGGGCACCGACGTCGTCGGCATCGACGTCGAAATCTGCAAGGCCATCGCCGCCGAGCTCGGCCGCGGCCTCGTCGTCGAGGACGTCGAATTCGATTCCGTGCTGCCTTCCCTGATCGCGGGCAAGGCCGAACTGGCCGCCGCCGGCATCACGGTCACCGAGGACCGCAAGATGAAGGTCGATTTCTCCGTCCCGTACGTCCGCACCGGCATCGTCCTGGTCTACGCCAAGGCCGCCCCCTGCGAGGACGGCGCCTCCGCCGCCGGCAAGCGCATCGGCGTCCAGAACGGCACCACCTCCGCCGACTACGTCCGCGAGCAGCTCGGCCAGGAGCCCGAGATGTTCGACTCGCCCGCCTCCGCCTTCGCGGCGCTCAAGCAGGGCAAGGTGGACGTGGTGATTGCCGACATCGACCCCGCCAAGAACCTCATCAAGGGCGAGCCCGACTACGACATCTCCGACTTCCTGACCGTGGAAGAGTACGCGGTGGCCATCAAGAAGGGCCAGCCCGAGCTGCTCGCCACCGTCAACAAGGTCATCGAAGGCCTCCAGGACAGCGGCCGCCTCGACGAAATCGTCGACGAATGGACCGCCAAGGCCGACGCCCTCCAGTCCGCCGGCGAAGCGGCCGAGTAAGCCCGGCCATGTCCGCGCGCGCGTTCCCGCATTCCGCCGTTCCCCGCGCCACCGCCGCACTCCTGTGCGCGGCGGCGCTGGTCCCGTTCCTGTGCCTGCGCCCGGCGCGCGCGGTGGAGGACGTGGACGTGGGGCTGGCGGACGGCGGCGGGGACGCGTCCGCGCGCACGGCGGTATCGGTGGACGCCTCGGCGGCGCACGAGATCGACCTGGTGCGCGGCGAGGCCGCCGACCGGATCGTCTACGAACTGACGCTGGAAATCCCCGGCCGCAAGATCCCCCTCACCGCCCGCCTCCCGCTGGAGACCGGGCAGACCAACGCGACCCTTTCGCTGACCGTCCAGGAGCGCGAAGGCCGCCACGCCTCCACCCTTTCCCTCCCGCCCGGACCCGACGGCCGGCCGGGCGAGTTCCCGACCCTGCCGCTCGGCCTCTTCGCGGGCGACCCCGTCGAAGTGCGTGTCGTGCGCGCCGCGGACGCGGCCGACGCCCCCGCCGCCTACCGCCTCGCCATCCACAACGCCCCCGACGGCGCCTTTTCCCTCTCCACCGACCGCCTCGAATTCGCCGCGGGCCAGACCGAGGCCGCCTTCACCCTCGCGGCCGCGCGTTCCCGCGAAGAAAACTGCGACCTCCGCTTCGAGCGCGAGGACGACCCCTCCGACCACTACCGCATGCTGTGCCCGGTGCGGCGCAGCTGGCTGGCGTCGTTCGAGAACAACTTCTACGTCTGCTTCATCAAGAAAATCCCCTTCGGCACGCGCGAAGTCCGCGAGACGGCCCCCGACGGCACCGTCACCGTCCGCACCGAACAAGTCTACAAGGGCCGCTGGCACTACATCACCAACGGCCTGCGCAACACCCTCTCCGTCGCCCTCTGCGCCGTCGTGCTGGGCGCGATCCTCGGCTTCCTGGCGGCCATCGTCCGCTACACCCACGACAAGCACGGGCACTTCGTGGTCCTCGACGCCGTCGCCAAGACCTACATCACCGTCATCCGCGGCACCCCGATGACCGTCCAGCTGCTGATCGCCTACTTCATCATCTTCTCCTCCATCAACAACAAGATCCTCGTCGCCATCCTCGCCTTCGGCTTCAACTCCGGCGCCTACGTCGCCGAAATCATCCGCGCCGGCATCGTCTCCATCGACGTCGGCCAGATGGAAGCCGCCCGCTCCCTGGGCCTCTCCTACGGCCAGGGCATGCGGCACGTCGTCCTGCCGCAGGCCATCCGGAACATCCTGCCGGCGCTGGGCAACGAATTCATCGTGATGCTCAAGGACACGTCCATCGCGTCCTTCATCGGCCTCGACGACCTCGCGCGCGGCGGGTCCATCATCCGGTCCCAGACCTACCAGGCGTACATCCCCTTCCTGGCGGTCGCGTGCATCTACCTGGTCCTCGTCATGATCTTCTCCAAACTCCTCGCCCGCCTCGAACGCCACCTCCAACGCTCCTCCCGCTGACCTATGACCCGTTCCACCCGCAAGCAACCCGCCTCCCCCGCCGCCCCGGCGGTTCCCGTCCTCGACCCGCCGACGCCGGACCCCTTCCTCTCCGACCGACCCGTCGTGCCGCCGGGCAAACCCCTCATCGAAGTCGAAGACCTGCACAAATCCTTCGGCGGACTCCACGTCCTGCGCGGCATCACCACGACCATCAAGAAGGGCGAAGTCGTGGTCGTCATCGGCCCCTCCGGCGGCGGCAAATCCACCTTCCTGCGCTGCCTGAACCTCCTCGAGACGCCCACCTCCGGCCGCATCTGGTTCGGCGGCGAAGAAATCGTCTCCGGCGGCTCCCTCCAGCGCGACGGCACCGACCGGCGCCTCTCCCACCGCGCCCGCGAGCGCAACCTCAACCGCTACCGGTCCGACATGGGGATGGTGTTCCAGCGGTTCAACCTCTTCCCGCACATGACGGTGATCGACAACATCTCGATGGCGCCGCGCATGATCCGCGGCGTCAGCCGCGAAGCCGCCGAAAAGAAGGCGATGGAGCTGCTCGAACGCGTCGGCCTTCCCGACAAGGCCCGCGCCTATCCCTCGCAGCTCTCCGGCGGCCAGATGCAGCGCATCGCGATCGCCCGCGCGATGGCAATGGAGCCGCGCGTCCTCCTCTTCGACGAACCGACGAGCGCCCTCGACCCCGAGATGGTGGGCGAAGTGCTGGCGGTGATGCAGGAACTGGCCGCCAACCACATGACGATGGTGATCGTGACGCACGAAATGAACTTCGCGCGCGACGTGGCGGACCGCGTTCTCTTCCTCGAAGGCGGCGTGATCCTGGAAGAAGGCCCCCCCTCGCTGATCTTCGAGAACCCTTCCCAACCCCGCACCCGCGACTTCCTCTCCAAGATCATCGCCAAGTCCGAGGCCTGATTTTCCCCCGTCGATTGCAACCGACTGCCATCGAGTGCAATCGAGTGCAATCGAATCTTGCTGGCAAACCCTCTTTTGGAAACAGGAAAAATCCTGGCTTTTTCGCCCATTTCCCCCCACTCCGCCCCCATGAACGTTCCGGGAGGAAAAAATGACTTGCCAAGCCACCGCTTTCCGCGGAAACTGCGCTCATGAAACACTTTTTCCCCATCCTGTTGTCCGCCTTGTTCGCCCTCCCCGCCGCGCAAGCCGCGCCCAACGACCTCGCCTGCAACCTCTACTCCCGCCTCAAGAGCCGCCAGGGCCGTCCCGGCAACATCTTCTTCTCGCCGCTCGGCGTATCCACCGTCCTCGGCATGGCCGCCCTCGGCGCGAAAGGCGCCACCGCCGACGAACTGGACGTCTTCCTCCGGCTTCCCGCCATCGAGCGCCAGGATTTGCAGGACGCCCTCGACGCCTGCCAGGCCCCGGCATCTCCCGTCGAACTCTCCCTCGCCTGCTCGCTCTGGATGGACGACGCGCTGCCGGTCCTTCCCTCCTACACCGCCGCCCTCCAAGCCCGCTACGACGCTGAAATCCACCCTGCCGATTTCGCCAACGCCCCCGAAGCCGCCCGTACCGGCATCAACCGCTGGACCGCCGACCGCACGCACGACCGCATCCGCGATCTGCTCGGCCCCGGCACCATCCAGCCCACCACCAAGCTCGTCCTCGTCAACGCCATCTACTTCAAGGGCCGCTGGCAAAGCCCCTTCGAGCCCAAGCGGACCGAGGACGCCGACTTCCACCTTTTCGGCGGCTCCACCGTCTCCGTCCCGCTCATGCACCAGACCCTCGACGGGGCCGCCTGCCTCGAAAACGACCGATTCCAGGCGCTCCTGCTGCCCTACAAGGGCCGGACCTGCTCCATGCTCGTCCTCCTGCCCCGCGAAGGCGTACCTCTCGCCGACCTCGAAACCGACCTGAGCGCCTGCAACCTCGCCTCCTGGCTCTCCGCCATGGGCCACCGCAAAGTCCGCCTCTGGCTCCCGCGCTTCAAGATGGAGTGGGGCCCCGTCGATCTCGTCCCCGCCCTCCGCGCGATGGGCTTGGAGACCGCATTCAGCCCCGCCGCCGACTTCTCGGACATCACCGGCGCCCGCGACCTGCAACCCGACATGGTCATCCACAAGGCCTTCATCGAAGTCGCCGAAGAGGGCACCGAAGCTGCCGCCGCCACCGCCATGGGCTTCAAGGCCCTCGGGGCCCGCCCCGCGCCCGAGCCGCCCCCGGTCGTGTTCCGCGCCGACCGCCCCTTCCTCTTCGCCATCCTCGAAAACTCCACCCGCACCGTCCTCTTCCTCGGCCGCCTCGAAAACCCCGCCACCCCGTAGAAAGGTCCTCCCATGCCCACGTATCCCTGCACCGGCACCTGCTCGCGCTCGGTGAGCTTCGACATCGCCCCCGACGGCACGCTCGCCGCCTGCTCCTTCGAGGGCGGATGCCCCGGCAACACCGGCGGGGTCGCCAAGCTCGTCGTCGGGCGGCCCGCCGCCGAGGTCGCCGCGCTCCTCAAGGGCACCCCCTGCGGGCGGCGCGGGACGTCGTGCCCCGACCAGCTCGCGCGCGCCATCGAGAGCGAGCTCGCGAAGCGGAACCGGCAGGGCGGCTTCTCCTACGTCATCCCCGTCGCGCTGCTCCTGGCGGTGGCGGTGTTCGCCTTCGTGGTGTACCGCTACCAGCTGGTGCAGCATCTGCCGGGCATTTCGGAGCTGCCGGTGAAGCCGGACATCCCGGTGTTCGCCGCCTTCCCCGACGCGGAGCCGTGCGTGTTCCCGGCCGCGGACGCGCGGCCGGACCTCGCCCCCTCGCCGCCCGGCAGCGGCGACGTGCGGTGGGAGGCGTCGCCCTCCGAGGTGCGCGCGGCGGAGGGGATTCCGCCGTTCCGGACGTCGCCGACGGCCATCGTGTATTCGCTCGACGTCCTGAACCAGCCGTGCATGATGACGTATTTTTTCCGCCGGGAGCGGCTCTACGGGGTCCAGTTCCAGTTCGCCTCGCCGGGTTCGGGGTTCCTGCCCGACCTCACGCCGCAGCAGGCCCGCAAGCTCTACGACCGCCTCAAGGGCCAGCTCGACGCCCGCTACGGGGACGCGGTGGAGACGACGTCGTCGCATCCGCGCTCGGAGGGGGAGGGCGCGACCCCCGCGGACACGGTCGTCTCGCGGCTCCTTTCGCAGTGGACGTCGGGGCCGATGGCGGTGACGATGGTGCTCGACCTGTCCACGCCCGCCCCCAGCCTCGAAATCCGCTACAAGGCGACGCCCGCGCGCCGCGGCGCGCGGGGGTGAGGGGCGCCCCTGCGTCGCCCGTCCCAGGGTAGGGCGGGCAGTCCCCTGCCCGCCGGGCGCATGGGAAGCCATAGGAGAAACGGGACCTTGCGTGCTGATGCACGCCCCTTTCGCGCGGCGGCGAGGGGACTCGCCGCCCTACCACTGCGTTGCGCACTCCAGAGGGAAGGGATGGGCAGTCCCCCGCCCGCTGTTCATCCGCCGTGTCTGGGCAACTCCTCGCCCGTGAAGGGATGGAACCCCAGCCAATGCGGCCATTCATCCGCATGCGCGGCCAACCCCTTCCGCACCGGATTGTTCCGGATGTACGTCCATGTTTCGCTCGTTTCGGCTTCGTTCCGCATGCGGTGCTCGAAGAAATCGCGCTGGAACGCAATGCCCGACGTCCGCGACAGATAATGTTTCCAGTTGGACACCGTCGCGGCCAAGGATGCATCCCTGGCCACGGAAAGCAGCGCATGGATGTGGTCCGGCATGACGAGAAAAAGGCGCAGGAACCAGATCCCGCGCTCTTGGCAATGGCGTGCAGCGGCCAACAAGGTGTCGGCCACTGGCAGGAACGGGGCCCCCGTTCGATTCCGCGCACAGACCGTGATGAATTGCACGGGGTCGGGCAACGAGGGGAAGGGTGCGGCGTCATGCGGCAACCGTGCGCGGACGGGGTAAGGCGGATGGGAGGGAACGGGAAAAATGTGCATGGATGGAAGAATGTACAGGAACGAGTGTTTTGTCAATGGATTTTGGTAGGGCGGGCAGTCCCTGCCCGCTGGATGCATGGGAAGATGCAGGGAACATGGAACCCTGCGTGCTGATGCACGCCCCTTTCGCACGGCGGCGAGGGGACTCGCCGCCCTACCCTGCGTTGCGCGTTCCACGGGTAGGGCGGGCAGTTCCTGCCCGCCGGGAGGGAGTTATTCGGCGGGGGGCTCGGGCTCCTCGGCGGCGGCGTCTTCGGCGGGGGCATCCTCGGCGGGCGCGTCGCCTTCGGCCGCCGGGTCGGCGGTTTCGCCGGCGGGGTCGGGGGTGCCTTCGGGCTTGGCTTCGTCGGGGTCGACGGGGGTGGCGGACATGACGGCGTCGCCTTCTTCCAGGTCGATCAGTTTGACGCCCTGGGCGTTGCGGCCGGTCACGCGGATGCCGTCGACCGGGATGCGGATCATGATGCCGCTCTTGGTCACCAGCATGATGCACGCGTCGTCTTCGACGGTCAGCGCCGTGACGAGGGGACCGGTCTTGCCGGTGAGTTCGTTGGCGATCAGCCCGGTGCCGCCGCGGTGCTGCAGGCGGTATTCGCCGAAGTCGGTCCGCTTGCCGTAGCCGTTCTCGGTGATGGTCAGGAGCTTGGCGGTGCCGCGCACGCATTCGAGGCCTTCGACGGCGTCGCCTTCGGCGAGCCGGATGCCGATGACGCCGGCCGCCGGGCGGCCCATGGTGCGGACGTCGGTTTCCTTGAACCGGATGCCCTGGCCGTGGCGGGTGACGAGCATGATTTCGTCTTCGCCGCCGGTGAGTTCGACGCCGACGACGCGGTCGCCTTCTTCGACCCGGATGGCGATGAGCCCGGCGGCGCGGACGTTCTTGTAGGCGGCGAGCGGGGTCTTCTTGACGATGCCGCGCTCGGTGGCGAAGAAGAGGTTCTTGTCGCCGCCGAACCCGCGGACGGGGATGATGGCGGCGATCTTCTCGCCCTCGCCCATCTGCAGGAAGTTGACGACGGCCTTGCCGCGCGAGGTGCGCCCGCTGTCGGGGATGTCGTAGGCCTTGCGGAAGTACATGCGGCCCTGCTCGGTGAAGAAGAGCATCCAGTCGTGCGCGGAGCAGTTGAAGACGTGCTCGACCCAGTCCTCGTCCTTGGTGTCCATGCCGTTGAGGCCCTTGCCGCCGCGCTTCTGTTCGCGGTAGACGCTGGTGAGGGTGCGCTTGAGGTAGCCGCCGTGGGTGACGGTGACGACGCAGTCCTCGTCGGCGATGAGGTCTTCCATGCTGATGTCGGCGGGGTCGAAGGCGATTTCGGTGCGCCGCGGGTCGGCGTACTCCTCGCGGACGGCGCGCAGGTCGTCCTTCATGACGCCGTAGATCTTGATGGGGTTCGCGAGCAGGTCCTCGAGGTACGCGATGCGCTCGAGGAGGGCCTTGTACTCGGCCTCGACCTTGTCGCGCTCCAGCCCGGTCAGCTGGTAGAGGCGCATGTCGAGGATGGCGTTCGCCTGCAGCTCGCTGAGGCCGAAGCGCCCCATCAACTGCACGCGCGCGTCGTCGCGGCTGCGGCTGGCGCGGATGATGCGGACGACCTCGTCGAGGTTGTCGAGCGCGATGAGCAGGCCTTCCAGGATGTGGGCGCGCGCCCTGGCCTCGCGCAGTTCGTGCTCGCAGCGGCGCTTGAGGACGTCGAAGCGGTGGTCGATGAAGCACTGCATCAGGTCCTTGAGCGTCAGGATGCGCGGCCGGCCGTGGTCGATCGCGAGCATGATCGCGCCGAAGGTCATCGACAGCTGCGTCTGCTTGTAGAGGTTGTTGAGCACGATCTCGCCGACCGCGCCGCGCTTGAGCTCCACGACCACGCGGATGCCGTCCTTGTCCGACTCGTCGCGCAGGTCGCTGATGCCCTCGAGCTTGCGCTCGTGGACCAGCTCGGCGATCTTCTCGATGAGGGCCGACTTGTTGACCGTGTAGGGGATTTCCGAGATGATGATGCGTTCGCGGTCGCCCTTCCAGTCCTCCACGCGGGCCTTGCCGCGCACGCAGAGGTGGCCGCGGCCCGTCTCGTACATCTCGCGGATGGGCTTGACGCCGCAGACCGTGCCGCCCGTCGGGAAGTCCGGGCCCTTGACGAACTGCATCAGCTCCGCGACCGTCGCCGCGGGGTGGTCGATCAGGTACAGCAGCCCGTCGATGACCTCGCCGAGGTTGTGCGGCGGGATGTTCGTGGCCATGCCGACCGCGATGCCGGTCGACCCGTTGACGAGCAAATTCGGGAACCGCGACGGCAGCACGACCGGCTCGTCGCGCGTCTCGTCGAAGGTCTTCTGCATGTCGACCGTTTCCTTGTCGATGTCGGCGAGCAGTTCCTCGGCGAGGGCGTGGAGCTTGCACTCCGTGTAGCGGTAGGCGGCGGCGGGGTCGCCGTCGATGGAGCCGAAGTTCCCCTGGCCCTGGACGAGCATGTAGCGCATCGAGAAATCCTGGGCCATGCGCACGAGCGTGTCGTAGATGGCGGCGTCGCCGTGCGGGTGGTAGTTGCCGATGACTTCGCCGACGACCTTGGCGCACTTGACGAACTTGACGCGGGAGGTCCATCCGCGTTCCTTCATGGCGAAGAGGATGCGCCGGTTGCTGGGCTTGAGCCCGTCGCGGACGTCGGGGAGCGCGCGCCCCACGATGACGGACATCGAGTAGTCGATGTACGCATTGCGCATCTCGTCCTCGATGGTGACGTGCTCGATGCGGCTGGCCGCGTTCTGCGGGGCCAGCGCCGCGGGCTGGTATTCCGCCTCCTCGCCGTGGTCCTGTGGGGTCTGTTCGATGTCGTCGCTCATGGTCGATCCTTGCCTTGCAAACTATCCCGGCCATCCTACCAAATCCCCCCCCGGAAACAACTGTTTTCGCGCGCCCGCGCACGCGCGGAAGTTTTCCAATGGTTGGAAAAAAAGTTTCCAATGGTTGGAAAAATCCGCCCGTTTTTTCCAATGATTGGAAAAATTTTCCGCCGGTTTTCCAATGATTGGAAAAAATTTTGCCGTTTTTTCCAACCATTGGAAAAAAGTTTTCCAACCATTGGAAAACTTTTTCCGCGCGGCGGGGCGAGCCCTCCGTGCGGGCGGCCCGCCCGGGGAGGGACGCGCTTCCGCGCGTCCCCGTCCGCCCTACAGCGCCGCGGGATACTCGCCGCGGGCGACGAGGTCGCGGATGGAGGCCTGGACCGCGGCCTTGTCGTCGCGGTAGGTCACGCCGAACCAGCGCGACGACGTCTCCAGCACGTCCACCGTGCCCCGCCCGCTGCGGATGCACGCATCCACCACCGCGGGGATCGTGTACTCGGCCTTGGGATCCGCCGCCCCGCCGCCCGACAGGAACTCCGCGAACCCGCGTTCGAGTTCGCCGAAGAACGACGGCATGAAGCCCCAGCAGTTCATGCTCACCGGCTCGTCGCCCGCCAGCACCGACTCCGGGCCGCCTTCCGGCCGGTCGCGCAGCACCCCGTCCGCCCCGCGCGCGACCTTGGTGTATTCGCGGATCCCCGCCAGACGCCCCGCCGCGTCGCGCAGGCACACCCCGCGGCTCACCGTCCCGTTCTCCGACAGCGTCTGCCCGAGCCGGAACGCGACCATGCAGTGCGCGTTCTCCCCCGCCGGCGCGGAAAGGCGCCGGGCCAGCACGCGGAAGGAGTCCGCCCCGTAGAAGTCGTCGGCGTTGATCGCCGCGAAGGGGCCGTCGATCGCGGTCCGCCCGGCGCGGATCGCGTGGGCCGTCCCCCACGGCTTGGCCCGGCCCGCGGGCACGGCGAACCCCGCCGGCAGGTCGGAGAGCTCCTGGAAGACGTAGGCGCAGGGAATGCGCGGCTCCCATTTCGCGGCGACGACGGACCGGAAGGCGTCCTCGATGTCGCGCCGGATCACGAACACGACCCGGCCGAAGCCGGCCCGGAGCGCGTCGTGGATGGAGTAATCCATCACGATTTCGCCGGAGGGACCCACGGCGTCCATCTGTTTCAACCCGCCATAACGGCTTCCCATGCCGGCGGCCAAGATCAGCAGTGTCGGTTTTTCCATGCCCCACCCTATACCACGTTCCCGCCCCGCCGGGAAGCTTTCCCTCGTCAGCGCAGGGTCTCGCCGACGGGGGTCGTGAAGGCCCAGACGCCGGTGAGGCGGCCGACGCCGTCGCGGAGCGCCTGGAGGCGCGCCATGAGGGCGGACGCCGCCGCGTCGCCGCGCACCGCCAGGATGGCGGCGTTGGCGCCGGGCCACACGTGGTCGTCGAGGCGCGGGCCGGACTGCGGACCGTCACCCGCCAGGCGCGGCCAGCGGGTGTAGCCGCCGGGCGCCGTCTCCGCGAGGAGGGCGAGGATGTCGGCGTCGAGCACGATGTCGTAGAGGATCCAGACGGCTTTCACGGGAGGTCTCCTTCGGGTTGGGGGTTCGGGGCGCGGCGGGCGAGGCAGTAGGCGATGGCGGTGCAGAGGGCACCGAGACCGTCGGCGAGCATGTCCTTCTGGGCATCCCACGGATCACCCTGGGAGCCGAGGAAGAGGGACCCGGACCGCGGGTCGGCGAGCGCCGCGTAGGTCCATTCGGCGATCTCGAACAGCGCCGCGAACCCGAGGATGCCCAGCACGGCGAGGACGGCAAGCGTGCGGCGGCCGCGGACGCGCCCGGTCCCGCCCAACCACTCCATCGCGGGCCAGGCGAAGACGCCGACGGCGAAGTGGCAGAGGCGGTCGTAGTGGTTGCGCGCGAAGCCGAACGTCCGCGTCACCCACCCGAACGGCACGTTCTCGAACGTGTAGTGTCCCCCCACCGTGTGCATCGCGAAGAACACCGCCATCAGCGCGTACGCCGTCCGCGAAAACCGCACCCCCCGCATCCACAGCACCACCAGCCCCGCGACCGGAATCCACGCCGTCAGGTTCTCCGCCCACCACACCCCGCGGTCGGCGGGGGCGACGCCCAGCGCCGCCGCAAGCGCCGCATAGGCCGCCAACAGCACCGCCGGGAATACCCCCGTCCGCTCTCCGGATTCGCTCATGCCCTCCACGATAGCACACCCCCGCCTCCTCCGTCTTGCCCATTCTTGCCCCCCCCTCTTGTCCCCCTCCGGCCCATCCGGCGCCCCAGCCGGAACCACTCGCGATATCAAGGAAAATACCCCGTTTCCCCTTGTATTCCATGCATGAATCCCCCCATGAAAACTCGCCCCCCTTCCCCCCATCCTCCCGTGCTTGGAGTTGCCCTGCCCCCCGCGCCGGGGTACAGTCCCGCCCATGTTCCATCTCCGCACGCCCCCCCTGCCCCCCCCGCCCCTCCTGGCCGTCCTCCTCTTCCTCGGCTTGGCCTCCGCCGCCCCCGCCGACGTCCTCCGGGAGTGGCCGGCGATGGGGACCCGCATCCGCCTCCGCGTCCGCGGCAGCGGCCCCGCCGCCGAATCCGCCGCCGACGCCATGGCCGCCGCCGCCCGCGATGCCCTCGAAACCGTCGAAGCCGCCACCAGCGTCTTCCGCGCCGGCTCGCCCCCCGCCCTCCTCGCCGACGCGGCCGGCAGCGGCGGATGGATTCCCGTCCCCCCCGCCTTCGAGGACGCGCTCGATGTCGCCCTCCGTACCGCCGACGCCACCGCCGGCGCGTTCAATCCCCTCGTCGCCCCCCTGATGGAGCTGCACGGGCATCCCCGCCGCCCGCCGGACACCCCCGTCCCCGCGCTCCCGCCTCCCACCCCCGAACTCCTCGACTGGCGCCGGATCGAGCGCCGCCCCGGGGCCTGCCGCCTGCCCGTGCCCGGAATGCGCCTCGACCTCGGCGGCGTCGCCAAAGGAGTCGGGGCCGACCGTGCGGCGGCCGCCGCCCGCGCCGCGGGCACCAACGACTTCCTGCTCGACGCCGGCGGAACCCTCGTCGGACGCGGAACCTGGACCGCCGGCCTGCGCAATCCGCTCGCCGCGGCGGACGCCGCGCCCCTACGCCCCTTCACCCTCCCCGGCGGCCACGCCTGCGCCACCTCCGGCAACTACGAACGCCCCGGCCACCTCATCGACCCCCGTACCGGCGCCCCCGCCGCGGGGCGCGTCCTGCAAACCACCGTACTGGCCCCCACCGCCGCCCTCGCCGACGCCTGGAGCACGGCCCTCTTCATCCTCGGCCCCGACGACGGCCGCCGCGCCATGCAACACGCCCCCGGCATCGCCGCCGCCTGGGTGCTGCAACCGCCCGGCGGCGGAGCGCCCGTGGTGGTGCAGCAACCTGCCCCGAGCAACCCGCCACCCCCCTAGATATCTAGGCACCTAGGTATCTAGGGCCAGGGGAGCCCCCCCCGCCGTCACTCCGCCGGCCGGCCCACCGTCTGCGCGAACAGCGGCGTGGAGGTGGGCGGCAGACCCAGCGCCGCCGAAATCGCCGGCGCGTCGATCATGCCGAGGAACACCGTGTACAGCCCATGCGCCGCGCAGTGCAGGTACACGTTCTGCCCGACGAACCCGCAATCCACCGCGGCGTACCGCAACGCGTCCATCGGCCGGTCCTGCATCCCCTGGCGCGCGAAATCGATCACGTACACCAGCGCCACCGGCGCCTTCACCGCGAAGTTCTCCGCCCCGGCGTTCATCCGCCCCGTGAAGCCGCGCAGGTCGGCGTCCGCGGCGCGCCGCAGCGTGTTGGCCGCCGCGTCGAAGAGGTACGCCCCGTCCGCCGTGCAGACGTACAGGTCGATTTCCTGCCGGTTGACCGCCGTCGGCGCCGTGCGCTTCTTCTCCGCGGGCCGGTTGTAGCCGTTGGCCGCCCAGAGCAGGTCGGCGAGCTCCTGCGGAGACAGCGCCGCGGACGAAAACTCCCGGTGCGTCGCCCGCGCCGACAGCGCATCGCCCAGCGGCATCCCCCCGGACGTCGCGGGCGCCGGCAGCGCGATGTCCCCGCCCCCCGCCCCGTCAACCTCCGCCCCGTCCGCCCACGCGGGCACCCCCGCCGCAACCGCAATCACGATGGCCAACGCAATCCGTTTCATGTCTTCCTCTCTCCTGTGTGTTTTGCTTTTTAAATTCCACTCCATTTCACTTCCTGAACGCCCGCACGACCCTCCCGACGTACATCGAGTGGATGCCCGCCGGGAAATCCGCGTAGAACGCCGCGGGCACCTCGCGGAACCCGGCCGGATCGAACGGCGCCGCGTACATCGTCTCGCACTCCAGCACCACCTGCGCCTCCTCGTAGTACGGCGTCCCGTCGGGCGTGTACGCGGTATGCAGCCCCAGCGCGGCCGCCTTGTCGCCGTCGCGCCCCGAGTGGCTCCCCATGTACGCGAGGATGCGCGCCTGCGCCACCTTGTCGAACCCCATCACCGTGAACCGCCGCGCCGCGTCCATGAATTCCCGCGTGTACCGCGACTCCGCGACGTACACCGTCACCGCGTCGTTCCGCCCCCACAGCGTCCCGAGCCCGCCCCAGCCGATCGTCATGGCGTTCGACTTTTCCCGGTCGCCCGCGCAGAGCAGCGCGCCGCCGCCCGTGAACCACGTGAACGGATTCACCTCGAACTCCCCGCGCACGTCGAACTCCCGGAACCCGCCCTCCGCCTTCCCCTCCGCCGCCTCCGCCGCCGCATCACCCGCATTCCCCGGCGCCGCCGCCCGTATCGCCGCCAGCGCCGCCTCCACGGCGCCCCCGCCGCCCCCACCCGGCGGCGGCGGCAACGTCGCCGTGCCGTGGAACGGCGCATCCGTCTCCGGCCCGTCCGCATCCACGCGCGGCGGAAGGTCCGCGGCCGCGGGCCCCGTCTCCTCCACGACCGCCACCGCCACCGGCTCCGGCCGCTCCGCGGTGCGCAGCCACAGCGTCGCGCACACGCACAGCAGCGCGGTCGCCAGCAGAATGTTCAGGAAATTCGCGGATTTCATCGTCAGGGTCCTTTCGTTTCCGTACCGTTTCACTCCCGGGATTCGGCGATTTTCAGCAGCGTCCCCGTGGGGCACGCGAACCGGCAGTACGCCCGCGGCACGAACGCCGACACCGCGACCGCCCCCACCGCCAGCGCCCCCACCAGCGGCGGCACCGCGCGCCACGCGAACGCCCCGAACAGCTCCCATCCCGTCCACGGCGCCGCCAGGGCGCACCACAGCGACAGCATGATGCCCGCCCACAGCCCCCGCCTCGCCCACGACAGCGCCCGCGCCACCCCCGGCGGCACTGCCAACCGCTTCACCGGCAGCCGCGCCGCCAGCTCCTGGCACGCCCCGAAGGGGCACACGTGCAGGCAGTAGTGCGACGTCTTCCCGGCCAGCGGATACAAAAACCCCATCGCCAGCAGCAGCAGCGCCGCCGCCGCGTCCCCCGGCGTCCCCGGCAGCCCCGACGCCGCCCAACCCAGCAGCCGGTCCAACGACAAAAACAACCCGTTCCACACCCCCAGCACCGCCACGTCCAGCACCAGCAGCGCCGTCCGCCACCCATTCCCCCTCGTACGCGGGAACAGCGGCAGCACCGCCGCCGCCACCAGCACCGCCAACGCCGCCACCGTCGCCGCCGACGGCGCCCCATCGGCCCCGCCCCTCTTCTTCCCTTCCGCCGTCCCCTCCCCCAGCGCCTCCAGCGCGGCCTTCACGTTCGCGATGGCGGCCCGCGACGAATACGTCGCGCTCGCGACCGCGTCCACCTCCACCGCCGCCGCCTCTTCCAGCGTCATCTCGTCCCACGAATGCCACAGCCCCGCCTCGTCGAGCAGCCCGAAGAACAGCGCCGTCTCCTGGTTCGGCAGCACCGGCGCCACCGATTCCACCCGCCCGTCCCGCACCGTCACCACCACCGGCACCGCCCCCCCGTACCCCGTCACCCCGACCTCCAGCCCCGACGAATCCGCCACCCGCACCCCGTCCGGCCCCGTCCGGACGGCCCCCGCCGCATTCCCCGCCCGCGGCTTCGCGACCGGCCGCCCCCCGATCGCCCCCGTCCGCGCCACGCCGGCCGCCGCCAGCATCAGCGCGCACGCCGACAGCCGCATCGCATGAGCCAGAATGTCCCTCTTCGCCGCCATGACGCCCCCCACCCTACCAAACCCCCTCCCGCCCCGTAAGCGCAAAAAACGCTCCCCGCCCCGGCACGCGTTCATGGGGCTTGGCATGACGGGAATCCGGCGGAAAACACAAGATTTTTCCTGTTTCCAAATGCATGGGCGACCACCCCGCCCAAGCCGTTTCCGGGGATGCCCCCCCCCGCCCGTCCTTCACACCTGCAAAAAACGCTCGCCGAAAGCGGACGGGAACGGCGTGTCGGCGGTTGGCAAGGCGAAACGGCCTTCCGCGAGGCGCCGCTTCCACTCCAGGACCTGGCCGAGGAAGGCATGGATGGCCGTCTCCAGGTCCTCCTTGCCCGAGAACTCGCCGTACCGCTTCCAGAGCACCACCTCGCCGAGGGCCTTGTGGATGCCGAATGCGGCCCCGTCGGTGTCGGCCCCCAGCAGCGACGCTTCCAGCAGCGACAGCAGCGCCTCGCGATCCAGGTCCGCCGCCTCGCCCACGACCGCATGGAAGAACGTGGCGGAGCCGTCGGGGACGAAAGCCACCTCGTGCTCGCCGTCGAAGAGCAGCGTGAAGCCGCCCGATTCCTCGGGTTCCACCGGCCGCATCCCGATGGCGGCGGCCAAATCATTCATCGCGTGAATCAGTTCCATGTCGCAGTCCTGCCGGGTCCGGTCCCATCCCGCCGCCGCGGCGGCAACGGTCCCGCACCCGTATCCGCATACTAGTACGTCTCCCCCCGCCGGACAACCGCGAAACACCGCCCCTGCGGGCCCTCGCGTTCATGGCGGGGACCATGGTGGAAAACCGGCCGGTTTACGGCTGTTTTTCCGTAATCTCAAAACCCATCCGCCCCGTGGCCAGGGTCCTCCCCCGCGGCTTCCCGGCGCAATGCCCGGGGCGACGCCCTCGGGGCGGTCGCGGCAGGCTCCGCCGGCAATCCCGTACCCGCGGCCCCGATCCGGGCGGAGGAAGCCCCCCTGTACCTGGCCGTGGATCTGCGCGGTGGGCGGACGGGGGTGTTCGAGGTGACCCAGCGCCAGTGGGAACTGGCCATGGGCCACCGGACGTCCCCCGCGCCGGGGGATACCCGTCCCGCCGACTGCGTGTCCCACGCGTCGATCCGCGGGGCCCGCGCGGGAGCCGCCTGGCCGGAGAGCGGGGAGGTGGATGCGGACAGCTTCATGGGCGTGCTCCGGGCCAAGACGGGACTGGATTTCGACCTGCCGACCGAGGCCCAGTGGGAGTACGCCTGCCGGGCCGGCACCCGGACCGCGCTCAACAGCGGCCGGGACCTGTCCGACGCGGTGACCTGTCCGGCGCTGGCCGAGATCGCCCGCTGTCCGCTCAACACCCGCGACGGCCGTGGAGGGGGGGGCCAGCACAACACGGGAGTGGGCGAATACCGCCCCAACGCCTGGGGGCTCCACGACATGCACGGCAACGTCTGGGAATGGTGCCTGGACTGGTACGCCCCCTACCCCGCCGGGGCGGCGACCGATCCCGCCGGCCCCGCCGTCGGCACCACCCGGGTGCTCCGCGGCGGCAGCTGGGGGTTCCCGGCCCGCGACCACCGGTCCGCGCGCCGCCACGGCGCCCCGCCCGGCTACGACGCCTACAGCGGATACGGCTTCCGCGTCGCGTGCCCCGCGTCCGCGGGCGACGCCGCCGGAAGGGAGGCGGCGCCATGAAGGGTTTCCTCCGCTCCCTTGCGGCCGCGGTGGCGGCCCTGGAGGGGCCGTTGCTGGTTTTCCCGGTGCTGGTCATCGAGATCGTCGCCGCCACGTTCCTCTTTCCGGGCGGCCGGTGCGGCGCCTGGCAGTGGTGGCTCGCGGTGGCGGGGACCGTCGCATGGGCGTACGGGCGGGCGGGGAACCGCCGGAGCGGCATCGCGGCGGCGGGCGGCTTCCTCGCGGTGCTGGGCTTCCTCTGGCTCCTGTCGAACGCGACCGTCGTCGAAGCCCGCTACGACATGCTCCGCTGCCACGTCCCGGCCGTGCGGCTGCTGATCGGGGGATGGAATCCGGTATGGGGCGGCACGCCGGAGGGCATCCAGGCGGCGACCGGCGTCGATCCCTCCTCGCTGTATGCGCTCCACGCCGTGTCCATGCCCAGGGGCGTGTGGTATTTCGCCGCGGCCGCCTGGTTCTTCGCCGGCAATCCGCACAACCTTCTCTTCCCGCTGCTGCCGCTGCTGCTCGCGGGGACCGCCCTGGTGCTGCTCGATGCGTTCCGGGGCTTGCCGCGGACCTGGCGCATCCTGGCCGTCGCGGCGCTGGCCGGACTGATGCCCGACTGGACGAATCCCCTCGACGCCGCCCTCGACCTGTGCGCCATCGGCCTGCTCGCCTCGTTCCGGGACTGGCTCCGCGGCGGGCGGTGGAACGCGCTGCGGATCGGCGCGTTCACGGTCCTGATGGCCGTGGCGAAGCCGAACGGCCTGCTCCAGGCGATGCTGTTCTGGGCGATCGCGGCCATTCTCGGGGGGCTCCGGGGACGGATCCGGCCATGCCGGCGGCCCGTCCTGTGCACGGGATTGCTGGCGGTGGCGCTGGTGGTGACCGTCGTGACCTCCTCGCCCCTCATTTCGCCGTGGGGCTGGTTCTCCCATCCCTTCCAATCCCTGGCCGCGGACGACGGCGCGCGCATCCAGGCGGAGAAACTCACCGCCGATTTCCTGGACCGCAACGAAGACGCGGCGGCCATGGGGCACGTGGGGGCATGGTTCAACGCCCACGTGTCCCCGGGACTCGTCCGCGCCTTCTACCGGGCGCGGACCGGGCGGGAGGACTTCTTCCCCGAGTCCCTCACGTGGGGGCAGGCCATCCATGAACCCGGAACCCCCACCACGGCCGGATGGCGCCTCGCCTTCTGCACCCTGCTGCTCCTCCTCCTGGCGGGGGGGCGGGGCGGGCGTTTCGTGGCGCTGTGCCTGCTGGCGGCCACGTGGACCCTGCCCACGGAGATGCTCGGGTACCGCCGGTACGTGCCGTGGACGTTTTCCGCCGCCGTGTTCGGCCTCCCGCTCCTGCACGCCGCCCTCGGGCGGCTCCGCGTTCCGCACCGGGCGGCCGACCTCGCGGCGGCGGCCGGCGCCCTGCTGCTCCTGGCCCCGGTGGCCCTGCGGATGGCGTACCGCGTGGATGACGCCCATGCCATCCTCCTCCTGGAAACCCGCACCCCGTCCCCCGCCTGCGTGGTGGCCGCGGACCTCGATCCCGGGCAGTCCATCCCTCCGGGCATCCCCGAACCGGCCCTGGGCGCGAACCTCCTCCTCCTCGCCCGGGAGGACCCGTGGATTGCCAGGGCGGCCTGCCCGCCGGACGGCGCGTCCGCCGCGGACCTCTATGCCCGGTTCCCCGCCAACGGCCTGGCCGTCTCCCCCGACTGCGACGTTGCCGCCGCATCCGCCCGCCATCGCCTGTTCGCGCTGCCGGACCGCCGCGCGCGTCTCGCGGCCACCCCGCGCTTCCTCCTGTCAACCGCGTTCGTGACCCTTCCCGACACGCTCCGGCTGTGCGTCCCGCGGCTTTGGCCCCGCACCGCCCGGGCGCCTGCGTCGGGCGAACGGGATGGGGCCGGAGAGCGGAAGGACGGGAGAGACGGAGGGGAAGCGGCCTAGATTCTCTAGATATCTAGATATCTAGGAATCTAGAACTCCCTGCAAGCCCCCCCCCAGGGCGCGGCCTCAGGCGGCAGCGTCACGGACGAGGGGGGCGCGGAAGGCGGTGACGAGGGTGGTGAGGAGGCGGCGGTGGGCTTCGAGGCGGGCTTCGGGAAGGGCGGCGTCGGGGAGGTCGCGGACGGCGTTCCACGCGGTTTCGATTTCGCGGACGGCCGCGGGGTCGCCATCGGTGGCTTCGATGGCCCGCGCCTTGATGGAAAGGGCTTCGGGGGCGTTGTCGCGGATGGGGCGCATGGCGTCTTCGATGGCCGCGCGGTGCTTGCAGAGCCAGTTCTTGAAGGCTTCGGAGTTGCCGGGCGCCGTGGCGCCGGTGTCGGCGAAGAGGAATTGTTCGGTCTTGCCCATCAGGGTGGTCAGGGTCGGGTTGACCATCATGCCCTGTTTCTTGACGGACTCGGTGACGGTGTAGGAGATGTCCCCGGAACCGCCCAGGCCCACGCCGACGGGATCGACGCTGATGCCGGTCTTGGTGCTGGTTTCGTCGTAGAGGGCGTAGCCGACGAGGTTGCCGTCTTCGTAGCTCCATTCGAGGGTCTGCACTCTTTCGGTCTGCCAGGCGATGTCGGTGCCGCGGAGGTAGATGAAGGCGGTGAAGGCGTCTTCGATGGCTTCGAGGGGGTTCTCGATGAGGTGCTCGATGAAGGGGATCAGGATGCCGAGGGGGATGTCGATGTGCTCGAGGACGAAGCGGGCGAGTTTTTCCTGGTTCTCGGGGACGGCGAGCCAGTCGAGGACGGCTTTCTTGGCGCCGGCGAAGGCGATCTTGGGCAGGAGGGTGATGGCCGCTTCCTTGAGCATGGCGTCGCGGATTTCCTTGTCGACTTCGGTGCCGGGGCGGGTCCCGGTGCGGGCCTCGATCTTGGCGCGGACGACGTGGTCGAGGATGGCCCGCACCGGCGCGTTGGACATGAAGGAGAGGCGGCGGGTGGTCTTGACGGTGTTTTCCCAGGGGCGGGGGTCGGCGCCGGGTTTGGCGGGTTTTTCGCTCGTCCAGCTGTAGCGGAGGAGGTTGTCGAGGCCGATGTTCCGGCGGGCGATCTGCGCGACGCCGGCGACGGCGGCCCCGGCGATGGGGTTGGGTACGAGGCCGCCGAAGAAGGAGTCGGTCTGCTTGGAGAGGACGCTGACCTTGATTTCGCCCTGGGCGGAGGTGCGGATCTTGGGGGGCTTGGCGCCGGCGACGCCGTCCATGAGGTATTCGCGGTAGATGTCGGGCGGGATGCGGACGCCGGGGTCGGAGAAGCGGGCGAGCAGGCGGTCGGCCTGTTCGCGGGTGAGGTGGCCGTCGCGGTGCAGGGCTTCGGCCGCGACGAGGTGGGTGCGCACGGCGTTGGCGAAGGTGGCCCAGGCGGGGGTGTCCTTGGGGGGGGCGGCGAGGAGGGCGGCGAGGAGGTCTTCGTAGGAGGCGAGGAGTTCGTCGTAGGAGTGGACCTGGGGCAGGATGGCGGGTTCGCCGCCGCCCGGTCCGGGGCGCAGCAGGGCGCGGGGGTCTTCGCTTTGGCGGATGGTGCGGGCCGCGGGGATGAACATCTTGCCCTTCACGCGCACTTCGATGGAGCGCGCGAGGGAGCCGGACGCGCCCGCGGACGCGAAGCCGAGGATGCTGCCGGAGGCCTGCGCGCCGACGTTGCCGGTGAGGAGGACGCCGGTGCGCTCGGAGACGACCATGGGGTTGGCGCGCTGGGCGAGGAATCCGTCGAGGGCGCCGACGACGCCGCGGTGCTTGAGGAGTTCGAGGTAGCTGGCGTTGACCAGCTTGGTTTCGTCGCTGCGGCGGCCCATCCAGCGGAAGAGGGTCTTGCCGAGCCGCCCGACCGCGGAGCCGAACTCGACGAAGGGGCGGGCGACGTAGCCGAGGAGGGTGCGTCCGAAGGCGAGTTTGTTGCGGCGGGCGTCGAGGATGAGGTCGTCGACGGTCGCGTAGGTGCGGGTGGTGAAGTGCTCGGCGGTGCCCGAGAGGCCGGCATCGGCCTTGACCGACGCGGTCTTGGTGAGGGGCAGCCCGCGCAGCAGCGCCTTGGCTTCCGCGCCGCCGCCGATGCGGAAGGTGACGGTCAGCGGCCCGCCGCCGTCGGGGACCGAGATGTCGGCGGAGACCTTGAAGCGGGCGCCAACCTTCGCCCCCGCCGCGAAGGTGCCCGGGAAGCCCAGGCCGATCAGCAGGCCGATGCCGGCCGTGAAGTCGACCCGGCGGCTGCCGCCCTTGGAGGGGATTTCGCCGAGGATGCCGCGGAGGGCCGCCGTGGAGGCGTCGGCGTCCTGGAAGGCGCGGATCCGGTCGTTCGTCCGGTGCGAGAGGTCGAGCACCGCCGGGAGGACATCGCGGAGGGCGAAGTTCGGCGGCTGGGCGGGTTCCACGGAGTTCGGGTCGATGCGCTCCACGGCGGCCTCGAGCTCGCCGACGGCGGCGAAGAATTCCCGCTCGGCGTCCTCGATGGCGCGGAACTCGTCGAGCGAGACGTGGTGCTTCGCGCCGAAGGTGAAGAAGTTCTGGATCGCGCGCATCGCGAGCTCGTTCTTCTCCTGGGCGCCCGCCGCGAAGCCGGCCTTGGAGAGGACCCGCTGCGTCTCGTAGCGGAAGACGCGCAGGTGCTTGCGGATGGAGTCGAGCGCCGCGCGCGGGTCGTCCGCGTGGTTCGAGCCGTCCTTGATGCCGGAGGCGAAGACCGCGCGAAGGTCGCGCAGCGCGGAGAGCTTCTGCAGCAGCTTCGTGTAGGCGGGGCCGATCGCCGCCTCGGCCTCCGGATGCGCCTCGAGCACCCCGGCCACGAAATCGGCCACGTTCGTTTCGTACTGCCGGAAATCGGCCGACCCCGACACCATCTCCCGTATGCGCTTGGCCGACCGCGCGGCGAGCTCCGCGGCGTCCTTCGCCGACGAGATGTCCCAGTCGCGGCCGCTGCCCAGATCGTGCGCCTGCGCCAGATGCAGCGCCTGGCCCGCGCCGTTCTCGAAATTCGGCCCGTCCGCGCCGTTCAGCACCACATCCTGGACCACCGGGTCGTGGACGGGTTGGTTGTCGACCGGCTGCACCTGCGGCGGCTGCACCTGCTGCTGCGGCGGCGGCACCTGCGGCGCCACCGGGTCCAGCACCGGCGGGTTCGGCATGACGGGGACGTTCGGTCCGACGATTCCGGGAGAGTTCGGCATGGCTCAGTCCTCCCCCGCCGGGAAATTCACGGCGAAATGCTCCCGCACCGCGCGTACCGCGCGCACGAGCGCCTCGATCCAGCCCGCCAGCGCGTCCGCGGACGACACCACCCGCGCGCTGCGCCGGTCGAGCGCGAGCACCACATCCGCATCCGCGTCCAGCGCCAGCGTGAAACCCGCCGAGGGGCTGCCGAGGTCCCCCAGCCGCAGCAGCGCCAGCGCCTTCGCCCCCGCGTCCGGCGCGTCCGTGCCACCGAAGCCTCCCACCGGCGACCACAGCAGCACCGTGTCCGATTGGTCCATGTACTGGATGTTGACGATGATCTCGTCGTCCACCGTCAGGCACGCCGCGTCCCCGACCAGCGACACGTCCAGGCCGGTCGCCGCGGAGAACTCCTCCAGGACATCCTCGAACTGCTCGCGGAGATCAGGCATAGAGCGCGCTCCTTTCCCGCCAGTCGTCGATCGTCAGCGCGAAATCCGCCAGACACGCCTCCAGCGACTCCGCGTCCGCCAGCTCCGCCGCCTCGCGGCGTTCCGTCAGCCACAGCGCGTTGTCGGAGCCGAGCGACAGCGTCGCCCCGCGCGTCCCGCCCCAGAAGTAATTCCCCTGCACCGCCGCGACCGCGAAGGCCCCCGCCCGGCGCACCCCTCCCAGATCCAGCACCTTGGCCCGCACGCACACGTCGCCGGCGGGGTCCCCCGGCGCGCGGAAGAACTCCGCGCGGAACGCGCCCGCGTCGAGGGTGAAACACTGGTCCCCTGCGGTCGAACAGGCGTCCGGCCACCTCCCGGCGGCGAGTCGTTGGATGTCTTCGAAAGCGGCTTGCATGTCGTATCTCCGTTTCTTGCTGGATGCCCGATGGTAGCATCTCCGTCTCGCCCTGCATACCCCCGGCGCCGGGAAAAGTTACAGCGCGCGCCGGGCGAACCGGCCCTCCCCGCCGCGGCGCGGAGACAAACCGAACGGGTTCCTCCGACCGGAAACTTTTTTCCAATCATTGGAAAACGGCCGGAAATTTTTTCCAATCATTGGAAAAACCGGCGCAGGTTTTCCAACCATTGGAAAAATATTTTCCAACCATTGGAAAAACCGGCGCAGGTTTTCCAACCATTGGAAAAAAGTTTTCCAACCATTGGAAAAACCCGCGGCGGGCGGCGGCGGCCCGCGGGGAGCGGTCAGACGATTTCGAAGACCGCGTCGAGGCCGGTGACCTCGAAGACGCCGCGGACCATCTCGTTGGGGTGCGCGACGAGCATCCGGCCGCCCTTGGCGGACATGGCCTTCTGGGCGGACAGCAGCACGCGGAGGCCCGAGGAAGCGATGTATTCCACGCCCCCGAAGTCGAACACCAGCTCGTCCACGCCGTCGAGCTTCAGCGCCGCCTCCAGGTCGGGGGAGGTGTTGGTGTCGAGACGCCCGGAAAGGGCGAGGGTCAGTTTGGCGTTTTCCAGTTTCTTGTCGATGGTCATGGTCGGTCTTCCTTCGTTCTTTCCACCCTACCACGCCCCTGCCGCGTTGTGAACCCCCATTTGCCGCAGGAGGGCAAGGGGGCAAGGGGGGCGCAGGACAGAATGGTGGCTTTGGATGCAACATTCCAGGTTGGGGCGCATTTGTGCCTGCCGGGGACAAAGTACAAACTCCGATGGGGCCCATGCCTGCGCCAACGCTCCGGCGATGCGTTCCAGCCGCTTCTTCTCCATGCCCCCATGTTGCTCCCGGGGCGCGCTCCGCGGGGAGGGACGCGCTTCCGCGCGTCCGCGGAAGAAAAGGTGGAGGCACAATGGACAGCGGCCTCACCATTTCTTGCAACGCGCCAGCGCAGGTCGTTGGCGCCGATCATGATTCCGTTGCCGCGGGGCGGGGCTATTTCAGGGGGATGCCGCGGGCTTCGAACCAGCGGGAGAGGGCGGAGGCGGATTCCGCGGTGAAGGAATAGTCGTCGGAGAAGGTGCGCCAGCGGAGCGCCTCGCCATGCTGCACGGAGGTGAGGGCGAGGCGTTCGCCGCCTTTCCACCAGTCGATGCCGGGATAGCCGCAGCACATGCAATAGGCACCCGTGCTGGGGCCGTCCTCGAACCGGATCATCGCCGTGAAGGCGGCGACCTCGGCCGCGTTGGTGACGACGGCGAGGACGGGCTGGCGGTCGATTTCCTCTTCGGGCACGCAACAATCGAAGCCGCCATCCCGGACCACGATGCGGTCGGCTTCGGCAATCCTCTTGAAGAAGTACGCCTTCTCCGCACGGGCGAGCTCCAGGAGGGATACCCGGATCGGCGCCTGGGTTCCGACGACGAAAACCATGTTCGTTCCGGCGTCCATGGAGAGGTTCGAGAGGGTGTCGGGATTGATGCCCGCCGCGCGGCAGTAGTTGAAGGCGAAGGACGGCTCGAGCGGCGGGAAGGGGCGCTTCTCCGAAGGTTTCCGCGAGAGTTCGCCCACCTTGCCGGAGGAATCGACCCGAAAGACGACCGTCTCGGTCCACACCTTCTTTTCTTCGTCCGATCCGCTATCACGGAACGGATTCCGGGTCGCCCCATGGAGTGCTTCGCAGGTGAACAACCAGGCCGTGCCGCCGTCGGCATCGGTGACGGTCTGGATGACGTAGGGAGACAAGAGTTCGCCAGCTTTCCGGGGACGGTCGTGCAGGAACCGTTTGACGGCCTCTTCCAAGTTGCGGGGCGGCGGCACGGGCTCGTCCGCGAACGCGGGAAGGGCGAGGAGCGGGAGGAGGAGCAGCAGCGGCAGGCGTTTCATGGGGTGTCTCCTCGCTACCGCAGGTCGTTGGCGCCGATCATGATTTCGTTGCCGATGCGGTTGCCGGAGTCGCCGTATTTTTCGTTGCCGAAGTTCTTTTCCAGCGGCGCGAACATGTAGTCGAGGACGTCGGTGATCCAGGCGCGCTCGTCTTCGTCTTCCGGCATGTGTTCGAGGATCCACGCCATGTTGTCGATCATCTTGTTGAGGCCCGCGCCGTCGAGGACGTTCCCCGCCGTGAGGCGCTCCGCAAGCTGCGGATATTTCGTGCGGAGCTTGTTCTGGGCCCACAGGATGGCGTCCTTCTGGAGCTTGGTGAGGTTTTCCTTGCGGATGCCGGGGGCCTCCTTCGGCGTGAAGAGCGAGGCGAAGAGGGAGGAGCCGTGGGCGATGGATTCGAGGACGTCGCCGAACCGGTAGCCGCGCGTCTTCATGCCTTCGGCGACGGAGGCCGGCTTGTTGAAGATCCGCAGGTGCGCGGTGGAGCAGAAGATGCCGAACGTTTCGCACTTGAGGAAGAGGCGGCGCCGCGGGCCGTTGCCGTTGCCGCCGTTCTTGAGGCCGTCCTCGTCCGGGATGGTGAAGAAGTGGAACGTCCTCATGCCGTTGAGGAGGCCGCCGGCGCCGGTCGGGACGTCGTAGCCGCGCGGCATGTTGAGGTGGCCGTCGACGCGCGCCGACTGGTAGGGCTTGGCGTGGGTGGAGGTGCGGATGTAGAGGTTCTGGGCCTTGTCGAGCCAGCGGGCGATGTCGCCGTTCTTGTCCTCGATGGAGAAGGAGCCGCGGTACATGTATTCGCCCTTCTTCAGGGCCGCCGCGTGGAGGGCGTAGGTGAGGGCGACGATGTTCTGGTTCGTGGGCTCGAAGAGCTGCGGCCGGCCGCTCATCAGCGCGCCGAGCACCTCCCGGCCGAGCTGCACCTGCGCGCGGAGGAGGGCGCGGAGTTCGCCGATGGTGCGCGGGCAGTCCACGGTGGGATGCTTGGTGATGAGGTTCTGGTAGTGGATCTTGGGGAAGCGGTAGACGACGCCGTCGACGTCGAAATCGAGCTGTTCGGGGAGGGATTCGACGGTCATGAGGGGGCGCGGGTCGTTGGGGGGGGGCGGGGGGACGGGCGTCCAGGTCTTCGCTTCCTTGAGGCCGTCGCGGCCGTCCTTGCGCGCGGTGTATTCGGCGGTATGGGTGAGCTGCTGCACCTGCTCTTCGTTGAAGGAGGCGAAGAACTGGGCGGCCTTGTCCTTCGGGATGGTGACCCGCGTGACGCCGAGGGCGTCGCCCTCGCACTTGCCGCCCGCCCCCTCGACAACGGCCTCCAGGAGCTGGGTGGTCTCCCAGGAGAGTTTGGTTTCGCAGATGAACAGGAGGTTGTCACCCTTCAGGGTCCCCTTCCACGGGACGCGCGTGTCCGGGATGACTTCGAGGTGGTCGAGGGCGACCTGGCCTTTCTTGCTGACCCAGGTGGTGGGGGAGGTGAGTTTTTCGAGATTGGCGACGGTTTCGATGGCGCCCTGCTGGATGGCGGGGCCGTCCGCCGCGAGGTCGTCGTAGAGGGCGAGGTTGTTCGCGGAGACGTCGAGGATCTTCTTGAGGGACTCGTTGAACTCGGCCTCTTTCTTGTCGATGTCGTCCCAGATCTTGGTGCGCAGGGCCTTTTCGGCGTCGGAGATGCCGTCTTCCTTGGGGTCGAAGGCGGCGCGGTAGTCGTCGAAGACCTTCTTGAACTCGCCGGCTTCGGCGCGCTGGCGGAGATTGACGACGCCCTCCATCTTGGCGAAGAACGTGTCGTCGTCGAAGACGGAGAAGTTGTTGAAGCGGGGCTTGGAGCTGTGGCCGTAGGTGTCCTTGAAGGAGAGGTCGTCGGAGACCTTGAGGTACTTGCCGTTGCCTTCCAGCGAGTGGCCGGGGTCGATGGCGAAGAACTTGCCGTTGACGAAGCCCTTGTTCTGGCCGCGCTTGCCGATGCCGTCGCGGTCGGCCGTGACGAGGAAGAACGCCTTGTACTTGCCGAGGGGCTCGGGCTTGGCGCCGGGGATGCCGAACTCGTTGGGGGGCGGCGGGACGGCGCGGCCGTCCTTGAGCATGCCGGCCTCGAGGTCCTTGTAGCCTTCGGCGAACTTGGCCGTGAGCATGATCTTGGGATGGCCGTCGGAATACTTCCCGCGCACGATCTCCAGCTCCTGGGCGGGGACGCCCGCGACGCGCGTCAGGTCGTTCGCCAGCGCCTCGGTGACCGCGCCGGCGGAGATCTTGTCCGCGGACTGGCGGGAGGTGAAGCGGTAGAGCTGGCCCATCTTGCGGTTCGCCGCCACGCGCTCGGGGCGCATGAAAGTGCCGGCGCTCGCGGTGTCGCCGCTGGAGAACTTGGTGCTCTCGTTGTAGTCGAGCTTGACGATCGCGCGGTCGGAGAAGTGCTTGAAGATCGGCGACATCGGGTGGAAGTCGTCGCCGGGGCGGACGTTCATCACCGTGTCGCGGATTTCCGTGAACAGCTCCAATTTCGCTTCCTTGAGGAGGTTGCCGTTCTTCGGGTCGGAAACCGCATTTTCCAAGCGCTTCAGGTCCTGCGGCGCGAAGTGGTTCTGCAGGGCTTTCGCGAGGTTCTCGAAGGGGTGGTCGTGCATGCGTTCCGGGTGCACCGCCATCCCCACCGCCTCCTCCAGCACGAACTCCGCCACCGCCGCCATCCCCGCCGGATGCGCCCGGCCCGCGAGCATGATCTGCTCGCGCAGGGTCTTGCCTTCGCAGAGCTTCGCCAGCTCGGGGTTCTTCTCCTTGAGGTCCTCCAGGGCCTTCTTGCTCTCCGGGGAGTTGATGTCGGCCATGAACCCGTGCGTGTCGTCCGTCGACCAGTCGTTGCGGAAGATGAACCCCGGCTCCACGCCGTTGGTCTTGAGCTTGTCGAGGAGGACCGGATGCGTGATCGAGCGGTTCACGCGCATGCCCGAGCCGAGCATCCCCTTCTTGATGCGGTCCTCGATGGACGTCTCGTTGTCGTGGAATACCGTCTTGAGGTTGCGCAGGCCCGTCGGCTGGCGGGCGCCGGCCTTGCCGTCCAGGCGCTTGCGGCCGTCGAGGTCGATGTCGTCGCCCTTCTCGCCGGTGCGGTAGTGGTGGATCGCGGCGTCGAGGCGCTTGACCGCCGCGTGGGCGAGGTCCGCCTGCGACTTGCACGCCTGCACGTCCACGCCCTTGGCGGGGTTCTGCGAGAGGTCGGAGCGGATCTTCCGGCGCAGCTCGGGGGAGAGCGAGCGGAACTTGGGGTTCGTGTCCAGCTGGCGGGAGAGCTCGCCGGAGAAGCGGGCGACCTTGACCGACTCCAGGCGCGAGAGCGTCGCCTTCACGTCGCAGGCGCGGAGCGACTTGCCCGTCTGGAGGCGTTCGCCGAGGATGGTGTCGAAGGCGTGCGTGCCGAAGACCCCGTACTCCCGTTCGAGGGCGCTCTTGAACGCGGCCATGACGGCCGCGTTGGAGGCCTTCCCGGCGGAGAACACGTAGTTCCCGAGCTTGGCGGTTGCGTTCTCGCCCTTCCCCTGGATGGTGATGTCCCGGGAGGAGATGATCGCCGACTTCGCGGTGTTGACGAAGGATTGCAGGTTGATGGGCATGGTGTCTGGTCCTTTCGCTACGGATTACACGGCTGTCGGGAAAAGGTTACAAGGGGGGGGAGGGCATGAGACGCGAGACGGGAGACGTGTTTCCCGGCGGGGCCCCGAGCCGCGTCTTTCGTCTCGCGTCTCACGTCCCACCTCCCGGGCCCTCGCAGGGGCGGGTTCCGGCGCAGTCGGGGTAGCCGCTGCAGCCCCAGAAGGGGTGGCCGGCATTGCGACCCTTGCGGGCGACGAACTTGCGCATGGGTTTTCCGCACAGGGGACAGGCCGGGGCCCCGGAAGCGGCGGCCTGGGCGTCGCGCGTTTCGAGACGGGCGCGGCTCATGCGCTCGGTGAAGCCGCCCTCTTCGCGGAACGCATCCGCGATACCGGTCATCTGGCGGTGGAGGAGCTTGCAGGCCTGGTCGATGACGAGCAGGAGCGAGTTGGCCGCGGTGACGGGGTCTTCCGCTTCGAGGAACTCCGCGAAGCGCCGGCGCATGGAGAGGATGTACGCGGCGTGGTCGTGGCGGGAGAGCGGGCCGGTGTACCGGTCGAGGGAGAGGGACAGGAGGCGCGCGGCGGGCGGGTCGGTTTCCGCCCAGGGGAGTTCGCCGCGGCCGACGAGGAAGGCCTCGTAGTCGCCGGCGAGTTCTTCGAGGGAAGCCTTTGCCGTGTCGTAGAGGCGGAGCTCCGTTTCCTTGCTCGTCCCGGCGCGGGAGGACCCCTCGACGATGTTCTGGCGGGCGGACCGCGCGGCGCCGACCATCTGGCCGACCGTCTTGCCGAGGGGATCGTTTTTGTAGGAGTAGTTGCGCGCGCAGAAGACCTCGGTGGCATGGTAGACGAGGCACGCGAAGGCGAAGGAAAAGGTCCGTCGGAATCCACCGTAGGGGGTGAGGATGTCCGTCATGCCAGAAGGCCTTTTCCGGCTCTCACGCGTGGAAGACCATGGACCCCGGGAGGGGGGAGTCCAGGGTGGGGGCGGCGTCGTCGGGAGCGTGGCCTTCGGAGAGGGAGGACTTGATGCGTTCGGCCCAGAGGTCGCAGAGCTGGAGGATTTTCTCGATGGTGGAGACGAATTCCTCGATGTCGTCGGCGGCGGTGTCGAGGTCGAAGAAGTAGTTGTAGACGACGGTCTCGGTCACGGGTTCGAGGGAGAAATGGCCGCCGGCGGTGTCCTTGCCGAAGAGGCCGCCGGCGAGGAGGTCGCGGTAGACGGCCTTGGGGGCGTCGGGGGGCAGCTCCGCGACTTCGACGAAGCAGAGGACCTTGCCGGTGGCTTCGACGAACTGGAGGTTGACGTTGTAGGCGTCGTCGACGCGCACGCTCGCCAGCCCCGATTCGTCGGGCCGCAGCGCCTCGATGCCGGTCGCCTCGCGCACTTGTTCCAGGAACTGGTTGTAGTCTTCTCGGGTTTTCATGGCGGTGGCATCCTACACGCATCCGCGAGAAAACAGAAACAAAAACGGTGGGGGCGCGGAGGCGCGGAGGGATGGGGGGGAGGAGGGGGAGGAGGGGGAGAAACGGGGCGATGTTCATGGGGGATCGGGTGGCAGAAACATGCGAGAAACAATCGTGTTTTCCGTAATCTCAAATGCATCCGCGAAAGGGGCGGACGGAGAGGGGCGCGGGAGGGAGTGGCAGGGGGGCGAGTCAAGTCAAAGGAGCGGAAATGCGAAAGCCGGAGGGGGCCATCCGGCGTCGGACGAACGGGGAAAACGATACGGCCGGGGCCGCGGCCAGCACCGCGGCTCCGGCCGTGGGTGGCGTTCTCGGGTCAGGCGCCGGTGAAGTCGGGCATGGGGGGGGCGGGGAGGGTGAAGGCGGAGGAGACGAGGAGGCCCAGGTCGTCGGTGCGGGAAAGGGCGTCGGCGGGGAGGGTCGAGACGGCGAGGTCTTCGGGGGTCGGACGGGCCTGCGTGATGGTCAGGTCGGACGCAACGGCAGGGGCGGACGGCGCCGCGGGGGCCGCCTGGGGCGCGGTCGGGGCGATGGGGGCGGCGGCGGGTTTGGCGATGTTGTTGAAGTCGATGTTCATTGGTTTTCTCCGTGTTCGCCGTGTCTACACGCAGGTCAGGGAATGGTTACACCCATTTCGGAAAGAATTTGGCGGAGTTTGGTCTTGGCCCGGAAGATGCGGACCTTGACGAGGTTTTCGGTGGCGCCGGTCTGGGTCGCGATCTCGCGGATGGAGAGGCCCGCGACCTGGAAGAGGGTGTAGGTGTCGCGGAGGTTGGGCGGGAGCTTGGAGAAGGCTTCGGTGAGCCGGGTGCGGAGGTCGGCCAGGCGTTCTTCGGTCTCGGACGGGAGTTCGTCGGGAGGGGCGGTGGAGCCGGCGTCGCCGTCGCGGATTTCGTCGACGAAGGTCAGGCGGGCGTCGTCGCGCCAGTGGTTCTTGCGGAGGTTGCGCGCGATGGTGAAGGCCAGGCCGCTCACGGCGGAGGTGTCCTCGGCCAGGTCGTCGCGCATGCGCCAGATGCGCAGGAAGGTCTCCTGCACCAGGTCGGCGGCTTCGGCATGGGGGGAGCCGGTCGCGACGAGCCAGTTGAGGAGCTTGGGGGCGATGGCGGTGTAGTGGGTTTCGATGGAGGTGCTCATGGGATCTCCTTTGGATCACGCAGAGGCGCAGAGAGAGAGAGGCGCGGAGGCTTGGAGGAGGAAGGGAGGGATGGGGAAAGGAGGGTCATTGGAGGGGGGCGGGGGTGGGTGGGGGCGTGGGGTCGCGGAAGTGGTTGACGACGCGGACGAAGCCTTCTTTGACGGTGTTCATGCCGAAGTTGAGAAGGACGCCGACGTGGAGGTCCATGGCGACAAGGTAGGTTTTGACTTGTTTGGCGTAGACGGGCTTCATCTGCTCGGAGGCCTTGAGTTCGACGACGACGAGGCCGTCGACGAGGAGGGCGACGCGGAAGGCGTTTTCGAGGTGGAGGCCGTCGTAGTCGAAGGAGATGTTTTTCTGGCGTTCGACGGTGTGGCCGCGGTGGACGAGTTCGGCTTCGAGGAGCTGCTCGTAGACGGTCTCGAGCAGTCCGGGGCCGAAGTGCCGGTGGAGCTTTACGGCCGCGTCGAGGATGTCGCCTGTGATGGTGTTTTCGTCCATGCTGTCGAGGGGGATTTGCGTCTCGGTTTCCCTGTTCATCGGCGGGTGTTTTAACGCTAGAGGGTGACGGAGTCGAGGTCGGATTGTTCTTTCTGGGCGTCCTGGAGGCGCTTGGCCCATTTGAGGATTTCGGCGACGGGTTCGAGGAGGTCTTCGGGGACGAGGTCTTCGATGCGGCCGGTGGCGTAGAGGGCGCGGGCCAGGGGGACGTCTTCGAGGATCGGGATGCCTTCGGCCAGGGCGGTCTCGCGGATGATCTTGGCGTAGTAGCCGGCCCCCATGGCGCAGATGCTCGGCAGGGGCGCTTCTTCGGCCTTGTACCGGATGCCGATGGCCAGGCGGGTCGGGTTGGTGACGACGACGGAGGCTTTCTTGGTCGAGAGGACGGGGTCTGGGCCGTTGAGGATTTCCTGGCGGAATTGGCGCTGCGCCTGCTTGATTTCCTGCGAGCCTTCCATTTCCTTGTATTCGCGTTTGACTTCGTCCTTGGTCATCATCATCTGCTTGGTGAAGTTCCGCCCCTGGAAGAGGCGGTCGACCACGGCGATGAGGATGTAGCCGAAGGCGGTGTAGATGGCAAGCCGTTTGAGCATGAGCTTGAGGGAGGGGAAGATGTCGTCGACGGTGCCGTAGCACATGGTCAGGAGCTCGGGGACGGACGCCCAGATGATCTTGTAGAGGAGGTAGCCGAGGAAGGTGACCTTGAGGGTGTTCTTCAGGAATTCGAAGAGGTTCTTGGCGGAGAATATCTTCTTGGCGCCTTCGACGGGGTTGAGTTTCTCGAGGTTGGGCTTGATGGGCTCGAGGGTGAAGAGGAAGCCGATCTGCGCGGCGTTGGCCACGATCGCCACCAGGGCCGCCACGGCCACGAAGATGAAGGAGTGCTTGAAGACGACCATCGCCGCCAGCGCCATCGCCTGTTTCGTCGCGTCGAAGGGGTTGCCGGCCAGGCGCTGGCCGATGTAGTCCATCAGCATGGAGATGTCGTCGGTCAGCGCGAGGCCCATCCAGGCCAGGACGGCGAAGAGGACGACGAGGACGGCCGTGGAGACGATGTCCTTGGAGGTGCAGACCTGGCCCTTCTCGCGGGCGTCCCGGAGTTTCTTCGGGGTCGGGAGTTCGGTCTTTTCGCCTGAGGAGGATTCAGCCATGGTTTTTCAGCCACAAAGGACACAAAGGGGGACAAAAGAAGGAAAGGGAGGGCGCCGCCGGAGAGAGACGGGGGATGGATATGGAAGGAGGGAAGTCATTTCCGGCGGATGAGTTTGCGGCATTGGAATTTCCGGGAGCCGAAGTTGATGAGAAGTCCGTGGTCGCGCCGGGTGGCTTGAAGGTAGTTGATGGTTTGGGCAAGGTGTTCGGGACGGAGGGCCGAAACGGCCTTGAGCTCGACGAGGATGCCGTCGGCCACCATGTCGGCCACGTATTCACCGATGACATAGCCGTCTTCGTCATGGACCGCCAGCGGCACTTGGGTTCGGACGTCCATGCCCGTCTTCGACAGGCGGTGGGCAAGGCCATTCTCGTAGACTTTTTCGAGATAGCCGATGCCAAGATACGCATGCAGGTCGTATGCCGTCTGCCGTATCCGGTCGCAGGTTTGCTTGGCTTCGCTTTCCGTCATCGGTTTTCGTGGCTCTTTGTGTCCTTTGTGGCTGGATCATCCTCCGAGGAGGGCGCGGGCGGGGTCGAGGATGGCGGTGTCGCGGGTGTACATGAGCATGTCCATGATGAAGGGGAGGTAGACGATCAGGAGGGCGACGCCGATGGCCGACTTGATCGGCATCGAGAGGAAGAAGACGTTCAGCTGCGGGGCGGTGCGGTTGACGAAGCCCAGGCCGATCGTCGCCAGGAACATGACGATGATCACCGGGGCCGCGATGATGACCGTGGTCCGGAGCATGCCGTCGAGGGTGCCGAGGACCTGGAGGGGGGCGTTGGGCGCGAAGTCCAGGGAGGGGACGCTGCCGGGAACGAAGACGGGCCAGACGGCGTAGCTCTTGTAGAGGGCGCCCAGGAAGAGGAAGACGGCGCCGCCGACGAAGAAGACGGTGGAGACGATCTGGGTGAAGAAGATGCCGGTGGTGGAGACCTGGGTGCCGGAAAGGGGGGAGTAGACTTCGCCCATGGTGGCGCCGCGCTGGTTGTCGATGAAGTTGCCGACGTTCTCCGCCACCCAGAAGGGAATCGCCCCGAAGAAGCCGATCAGGAACCCGATCAGGGCTTCGCGGAACGCCGCGAGCGCGAAGAGCCAGAGGTCGGGTTCACCGGGCGGGATGGTGGCGTGGATGGCGGGAAGGGCGAGCACGGCGAAGGCGAAGGTGGCGGCACGGCGGGCGACGCCCGGGATCATGGTGTCGGCCAGGGCCGGGCAGATGGCGAAGGCGGCGCCGATGCGCGCCATCGCGAGGACGGCGGAGAGGATCCAGAGATGGAAGGAGGCGTAGGTCACGGGCGAAGGGGTTGCGATGGTTGGATGGTGGGATGGCGGGAGCGTTTGGGGAGGGAAGCGGGAGGGGGCGGGAGGGGGGATTTGGAGGAGGCGAGGGCGAGAAGTTTCTCTTTCTCGAATTTGCGCTTTTCTTCGAGGACGATGCGCTTGAGGGCGGCCTTGGAGGGAAGGACGCTGGTGTATTGCTTGACAAAGATCCGGTTTTTCCCGGAGTCGGGGGTGAACATCTCGACGAGGGCCTGGTCGACTTTTTCGGAGGTCAGGAGGATGCCGACGGTGGGGTTTTCGTCGGGGAGGCGGATCTGGCGGTCGAAGTAGTTGATGTAGGTCTGCATCTGGCCGAGTTCGCCGTGGCCGACTTTCTTGAGCTTGAGGTCGATGAGGAAGAAGGAGCGGGTGAAGCGGTTGTAGAAGGCCAGGTCCACCCAGTAGCTGTGGTCGCCGATGGCGCAACGGACCTGGCGTCCGTGGAAGGTGAAGCCTTTGCCCATCTCCAGCATGAAATCCTGCAGGTGGGCGATGATGCGGGATTCGAGTTCGCTTTCGTCGCAGCGGTCCGGGATGCCGAGAAATTCGGTGACGAGCGGGTCTTTCAGGGCTTCGCCGGCGACTTCGGCGTCGGGGGCGGGCCGGGTCATGAGGGGGCGGACTTTTGTCTTGTCCTTCGAGACCGCCAGACGCTCGAAGGTGGAGGTGCGGTACATGCGCTCGAGCTGGCGGAAGGACCAGGTGCCTTGTGTGGCTTCGCGTTCGTAGAAGGCGCGCTCGACGGGGTCGGCGATGCGCATGAGAAGGAGGTAGTGGGACCAGGGGAGGGTGAATTGGGGCAGAACGCAGTCGGTGGCGGCGGAAGTGCCGTCCGGAGATTTCCGCAACGGTGTTGCGGATTTTTCCCCGTCCCCGGATTTCCGCAACGGTGCTGCGGAAATCTCCAAGGTGGAATACATCAAGAAAAAGTTGCGCATCCGTTCCAGGCTGTCCACGCTCCAGCCGCGTCCGAAACGGGCCGTCAGTTGTTGCGAAAGGTCCAGCAAAATCTTTTTCCCGTAGTCCGCGCGGCGCTTCCCGCCTTGTTCTTCTTCGACGATCCGGCGGCCGATTTCGTAGTTGGTGTAGACTTGGGCGATGTTGGCGACGGCGGCGACTTTGCGGCGGGCCTCTTCGATGAGCGCGACGACGCGGGAGAGGAGAGTGGGTTTGCGGGAGGGAGCGGGTTTCGGAGTGGAAGGGAGAGGCATGGCGGGTCAGAGGGCAGGGACAACAGGGACGAGCGGAAAGGGGGGGCGGGCCGACAGTCCGCCGTCGGGAAGGAAGGGGGAAGGGATGGAGGAGGAGTGCGACATGAAAAACCATCAAACCATCAAACTACCTCAGGAGGGGGAAGTGGGCGAAGATGTCCTGGGTGTAGAGGAGGAGGGTGGAGCCCATCCAGGAGGCGCAGATGAGGAGGGTCAGGGAGATGGCGATGAGTTTGACGGCGAAGCCGAGGGTCTGTTCCTGGATCTGGGTCAGGGCCTGCAGGAGGGAGACGATCAGGCCGATGACGGTCGCGACGGCGATCGGGATCAGGGACAGGCGCAGGACCAGGATGAGGCACATCTGCGCGTAGTCGAGGATTTGGGCCTGGCTCACAGCAGGTACCCCCGGACAAGGCCCTGGATCAGCAGCGTCCAGCCGTCGACCATCACGAACAGGAGGAGCTTGAAGGGCAGGGAGATGGTCACGGGCGAGACCATCATCATGCCCATCGCGAGGAGGATGTTGGAGACGATGATGTCGATGGCGATGAAGGGAAGGTAGACGAGGAAGCCGATCTGGAAGGCCTTGGTGAGCTCGGACACGCAGAAGGCCGGGAGGAGGATGAAGAAGCTCTCGGGATCGACGATGGCGGGTTCGTCGTCGCGGCCCCAGAGGTTTTCGGCAGTGTTGACGAAGAAGGCGCGCTCGCGCATGGCGGTGTGCTCGGAAAGGAAGCGCCGGAAGGGCTCCGACGCGCGGGCGATGGCGTCGGTCTCGAAGTAGCGGCCGTCCGGGGTCCCGGCTTCGGCCGCCGCCGCGGCGGCAACGGCCGGGGTGCCACGGGCGCGGGCGAGTTCTTCGCTGGCGATGCTCCAGGATTCGCTCGCGACGGGTGCCATGATGTAGAAGGTCAGGATCATCGCGATGGCGTTGACCACCATGTTCGGCGGGATGGACTGGATGCCCAGGGCGTTGCGGATCAGGGACATGACGACGACGATCTTGAGGTAGCTCGTCGCGATCATGGCCACGAAGGGCAGGAGGGAGAGGGCGATGAATAGAACGATCAGCAGGAATGGGTCGGTCTGGAACATGGTGTTTTCTTGGGAGGGCGGTTGTTCGGTTGTTCGGGAGTTCGGTTGGTCGGAGGGGAGTGGGCTGGTGGCGGGAGGGGTTCGCTCAAACGGGCGTGGAGAGGGATTCGACGATGAAGGCGGGGGCGTCGCCCAGGGTTTCGAGGTGGCCCTGGGCAAGGGTTTTGTTGGCCTGAAGGAGGCGGAGGGGGGCGGTGGCGGTGGGAGGGGGCGGGGCGGGAGGCGGGGTTTCGGCGGCGTCGAAGAGGTCGCCCAGGGTGAGGGTTTGGGGATCGGCGGCGACGACGCGGCAGCGGGTGTCTTCGGTGTAGGGGGTGACGCCGGCGTCGTCGAGGATGTAGCGGGTGTCGATGATCCGGCGGGGGGGGACAGTGCCGATTTCGGGCAGGAGGAGGGCGTCGCCGGGAGCCAGGGTCGCCAGGTCGGTGGCGGGAAGGGCGAAGGAGGCGTATTCGGTTTCGGCCGTGAGGGGCATGTCGCGGATGGCGGGATGGGTCGGGTCGAGGTGGCGGAGGGTACTGCCGAGCGCGGTCTCGACGGTCGGGGTGCGGGTGAGCGTGAAGGGGATGTCGGCGACTTGCAGGGCGAGGTCGGAGTCGGCGGCGGCGGCGTCATCGGCAAGGCCGGAAAGGCGGAGTTGGCGGCGGATCGCGTTCTCGAGGAGCTGGAAGAGGGGGCCGCATTCGCGTTCGGCCAGGGCCAGGAGGATGGGGGCGGGTACGTCTGCGCGGGTGTTCCAGAGGGCGTCGAGTTCGGGATGGCGCGGGGTGCGGGCGAGGCCCAGTACGTGGGGTTCGTCGCCGAAGAGGACCGCCAGGCGGAGGGTGTCGGCGTCGGCCGGGCGTACGGGGGCGGGGCGGAGGAGGACGGTCTCTTCGCCGTAGCGGCAGGGCATCGCGAAGGCCGGGGAGTCGAGGATGCGGGAGGGCGCGGCTTTGGAGAGGGCGGGCAGGGCGGAGAGGATTTCAAGCGGTTTCATCGGGATTTCCTTTCTTCGCGGCCAGGGTGACGTGTACGTGGCGGAAGGCCGGGGTGTGGGCGGTGAGGGCCGCCGTCAGTTGCGGAAGGGCCGCGGCCGCCAGTTGCGCGGCGTCCGGGGTCGAAGGGGTCAGGGTGACGGAGAGGGTGCCGTCGTGGGCGGTCAGGGTCACCGCGGAACCGTCCAACACCGTGGGTTGCAGGAAGATGCGGACTTCGCCGTCGCCGCCGGCCGCCATGGAGGGGGTGACGAGGATGCGGGAGGCGATCGCGGAGACAATCTGGTTGGCGGTATCGGCCAGGGTCGCGGTGCGGGCGGAGGCGGCGGTTGCGGCCTGGGCCTCGGGGAGCGGCTGGGGGGCGGCGGGGATGGCGGTCGCGGCGGGGGGGAGGTCGAGGGGAGAGGCGTGGGGGG
>JAFXQI010000062.1 GCA_017527155.1 Kiritimatiellia bacterium | reverse complement strand
TCGACCGTATCCACCGACTCCGTCGTCCCGTCGGCCAGGGTCATTTCGACCGTATTCGTCACCGTCGCGACCACCTCCTGCACCGCCGTCTTCGGGTGCACGGGCAGATAGAGCCCCTCGGCCGTCCGGAACATCCCCGCCGGGGCGTCCTCCGGCAGCGGCGTCTCCGCGGAAGGCAGTTCCGCCGGTTCCAGGTCGCCCATGGTCTTGACCCACTTGGGCGGCACGGTGTACGCGCCCGCGGTCACCTTGCCCGCGATGATTTCGCGGCCCTTGACGGGGAACTGCGCCGGATTGCGGTGGCCGTCCGGGACCTTGAACTTGGCGGAATCGATCCGGTCCTCGGACCACCCCTTCCAGTAATCGTATTCCGTGGTGGTGGTTTCGCTGCCGCCCCAGTTTTCCTTCGTCGAGGTCGAGGACGACTCCTGCCACTGCCACATCTCCACGCGCCGTTCCATCCGCAGGGCCGGGAGCTCCACGCCGAACCAGGCATCGCGGAGCGGCCGGTCCGTCTTGACGTCGGCGGTGAAGTGGACCAGCCGCCCGTCCAGCGCCGGGTCGATCCGGTCCGGGTCCGCCTCGGTGACGGCGGCCGCGCCTTCCTGGAGGGCCTTGTGGGTCTTGACGGCCCGCCCCTCGTTCCAGAACAGCAGCGCCAGCCCCGCCGCGAGCATGACAAACCCCGTCCCCACGCCTCTCAGCGAACTCCCCATGCGCGAGCCCCAACCCGTCTTCGTCGTTTCGACATACGCTGCCATATCTGTTCTCCTTGTTCTTCTCCGGCACCGTACTGGACGGGGGAGGGGGCGTCAACCGCTTTCTGGTGCGGACCGCACGGAGACTGCGGCAGGCTCTCCTTCAAAAACGCGGGGGGGGATGGTAGAGTGGGAAGCATGAAGAAGGGAATCGTCGAGAGAGTGCTGTTCGGGCTGGCGGTGGCGGCCGGCACGGTTTGGGCGTACTCGCGCGTGCACACGTACGCGACGGGGCAGGATCCGCGGACGTATCTGCTCCTGGCGAAGGGGATGCTGGCGGGCGGCGGCGGGGTCCATCCGGGGCTGGTGGCGCCGGGATGGCCGCTGGTGCTGGCGGGGGTGATGCGGGTGTTCGGCGTGCATGCGGCGTTCTGGACGAACGTGCCGCTGTTCGGGATGCTGGTGGGGGCGCTGGCCGTGCTGGCGGGGCGGCTCGCGGGGAGCGGACGGCGGGGGGCGGCGGTGGCGGCGGGATCGGCCCTGCTGCTGCTCGGCGGGTACGAACACAATCCGCATTTCCTGCTGTGGGCGTTCCGGCAGACGCCGGTGTACCTGACGGCGGTCCTGGCGCTGCTGTGCCTGGAACGCGCGGTGGCGCGGCGGCAGGGCGGCGGGCGCGGGGCGGCGGTCGGGTGGATCGGCGCGTCGCTGGCGTGGGTGGCGGCGGGCGTGGCGGTGCGGGAGACCGGCGTGCTGCTGCTGCCGGCGATGGGGCTGTATCTGCTCGCGGATGCGGCGGGGTGGATCGGCCCCGCGGGCAAGCGGTCCGGTGGATGGTGGCTGGCGGGGTGGTTCGCGGGAACCGGCGCGGCGGCCGCGGCGGCGCTGGCGGCGGCCTGGTGGATGGGGGTGCTGCCGGCCAGCGCCCAGGCCGGGTATCTGCTGGATTTGCTGCCGACGATTTCCACGCGGGTCCGCATGATGGAGGAGATGGCGGGCTGGATCCCGGAGGAATTGGGATGGGGTGGGAGCCTGGCGCTGGCGGCGGGCATCGCATGGTCGCTGAAGCGGCGGAACCGGGGCTGGTTGCTGCTGTTCCTGGTGCCGGCGGCGACGTATCTGGGGTTCGACGGCTTCATCAAGGCGCACCGGCGCTTCTTCCTGTCCACGCTGTTTTTCCTGTCGCCGGTGGCGATGCTGGGCGCCTGCGAAACGGCGGGATGGCTCTGGCGCGCGTTGCGGCGGGGACTCTGCCGCGCGGGGGTGCCGGGCGCGTGGGTGGAACGGGCGGGAAGGGCGCGGTGGTGGGCGGTTTGGGGCGCCATGGTTGCCTGGTGCGCGTTCGTCGTCCTGTCCATCCGGCCGTGGGGCGTGCGGGCCACGCGGGCGGACGTGGCGCGGGCGCTGGAGGCGATCTCGCCCTGGGCCGGGGAAGGGCGGCCGGTGCTGCTGGACGGGCGGGCGCGGTTCCTGGAGGACGTGGTGGCGGTGTTCACGGACTGGCCGAGCGTGGTCGTGGACCGCGGGAATGCGGCCTCGTGCGTGAGGGAACCGCCGCTGGCGTTCGTGCGGCCGGAGAACCGGGCGGCCTTGCACTGGGCCTCGCCGGGGCCGCCGGCGGACCGGATCCTGGAGCGCTGGGGGCGGTTGGACGACGTGCCCGGCGGCGGGGCGTTCCGCCTCGGGGAGAGCCGGTACCGGGTGGTCCGCGTCGTGCGGTGGGCGGGGAACCGCGCGGTACACCGGCTGCCGTTCCCGCCGGAGTCCGGGATGTCGCCGCCGCCGCCGTACGCCCTGCTGCGGCTGGAGGCGCCGGCCTGCGCGGCGGAGTTGCCGATCCGCGTCCGGGCGTGCGGCCTGGTCCTGGCGGAGCGGCTGGACCCGGGATACCAGTTCCTGGCCGTGCCGCGGGAGTGGATCGACGAGGCGGTGCGGGGCGGGGAGGACGGCGTGGAGCTGCTGATGGAGGCCGGAGGGCCGATCCCGGACGACTTCCGGCCGGAGTGGCTCCATCCGGACGGAGCGCTGGAGATGCCGTTCGGGCCGGTCGAAGAGCCGTCGGCCGCGTCCTACCTGTCGGAAGAGTTCCGGCAGCTCGACGGTCTTGCGGGGCTGGACCGCGTGCACCCGTACTGGCCGGCCCCGCTGGCGGCGCGGGAGTTCGGAGGGGACGGGACGATCCGCTTGCCCGAAGGGTTGGGGGCCCCCGGGGCGGCCTGGTCCGTCAAGATTTCCCTGACGGCGTTGTACGACGATCCGAAGGGAAGTCTGGCCGCCACCCTCTCGGTGCCGGATTGCCCCGAAGCCGCCCCCGTGACCGTGACCGGCCCCCACCTGGGGCGCTTGCGGACGTACGTCTTCGAGCTGGGGCGCCTGCCGCGTCCCCCGCGGTCGCTGCGCATCCATGTGGAGCGCAGGGCGGAAACATACCCGGGCAATCCGCGGAACGGCAACGTCCAGATCGGCGCCTTGGTGGTGTACGCGCGGCGCGATGTCGGTTCCCTGCGCGTGCGCGTCGGGAACGCGGAGGACGGCGCGCTGCTGGGCGAAGGATTCTTCCGGCGGGAACACGAGGGGGCGCCCGGCCACGGACGCTGGACCGGCGGCCGCGCGGAAGTGTACCTGCCGTTGGAAGGCGGGCAGGATTACCTTCTGGAACTGGACTGTTCGTCCTTGCGGCCGGAAGACGTCCCCCCGGTGGTGCCCCGTCTCTCCTTGAACGGACATCCGCTGGAGACGGAAGCGACGGATGGCGGGCTGGCCGCGCGGATTCCCGCCGGATGCCTGGCCGACCCCAACCGCCTGCTCATCGAGACGGAAACCTGGTCGCCGGCCGACCTCGGCGCGGGCGACGACCGGCAGCTCGGGATATTCCTGCGGGAAATCCGCGCGACCGGACTGTGAGTCCGCGGGGAAGCGACGAACCGACAAAGAGACGAAACGAGCCGGCAGGGGGCCGCCGGGTTTCCATGTCGTGAGATTACGGAAAACCATCCGTTTTCCCGTTGTTTCCAGACCATGGTCCCCGCCATGAACGCATTCACCATGGCGGGGCCGGAGACGGTGGCGGATAACGGTTGAAACGGCGCGGGGGTGGGGATAGGATGGAGACTCAAACCACGGCGGAGAGGTTCCGCCCCGGGGCAAACGGAATCCCGTGCGAATCGGGAGCTGTTGCGCAACTGTGAGCTTCCGCATGTCCCGGCCACTGCGCCACCCTGCGGCGGGGTCGTTCCGGCTTCCACGCGGCGGGGGAAGGCCCGGCCGGGTCCCACAGGAGGTCAGCCAGAAGACGTGCCGCGGGGAAGGGCAGCCGGACAACCGGGTCCGAACCCGCCCCTTCGCGACGGTGGTCGCAAAGGAACGACAGATGAAATCATTCAAGGCAGGGCGCGCCGCACGGGCGCGTCTGGCGGGTTGCGCCGCGGCCGTGGCGCTGGGACTCGCCGCGGGCGGCGCGGCGCGGGCGGAATTCACGTTCGACGACGTCCACTTCTGGGTCGGCGGGGGGACGAACCGGGCGGTGGTGGTCGTGGACTGGAACACGGACGGGGCCCAACCGCTGGCGTGGGGGTACCGCTGGGACGGGGAGCCGGTACCGGCGCGGGTGGCCATCGAGGCGATCGCGCGCGAGGACAACCGGCTGGAGTACGCGAGCTCGGTCTCCCAGTGGGGGACGTCGGTGGACGGGTTCGGCTACGACCGGAGCGACGTCGCGGCGGCGTTCGATCTCGCGGCGGGCGCGGCCACCGACGCGGAGGCCCTCGTCGGCGTCTATGCCGGCACGCTCTACTGGGCGCAGTCGCCGGGCGCCGGCACGTCGTTCGAGGCGTGCGACTGGACGTACGGAAGCGGCGTGGACTACGACCTCCTGTCCGACGGCGGATGGTACGCGCTCAAGCTGACGGACTGGCAGAGCGGCGAGTCGTCGGTCCCCGAAAGAACTCCCGCGGCGGCGGAGTCGCCCTACGCCTGGCGCGTCGCGGCGGCGGACGTGGCGGCGGGCGGCGACTACGGCGACCCGGCGAACGCGCTCGGTGGGCCGGCGCGCACCGTTCCGGGGTGGGGCGAAATCCCGCCGACGACGGTCAATCCGGTATCGCCCGCGTGGGGGCCGGGGCGGCTCGTGACGCTGGCTTCGGCGGACGGCGACGCCGGCGGATCGATCACGGTGGAGTTCGACCACGGGGTGCTCGACGACCCGCGAAACCCGTTCGGACTGGACTTCATCGTGTTCGGCAACGCGATGCACACGCTCGGCGATGGCGCGTATTTCGACGGGGTTTCGGACCCCGCCGGGCTCGTCGTGGACACCGACACCATCGTGGCGGAGCGCGGCCTCGTGGAGGTGAGCGCGGACGACGAGACGTGGTTCGCCTTCGCGGACGGCCCGTGGGCGGACGACTTCGCGCCGACGTTCGCGTACCGCTGCGATCCGGAGAACCCCGACGCGTCGCTCTTCGACGGCAACCGCTGGTGGGGCGCGCCGGCGGACGCGACGCGTCCGGTGGACCCGGCGGCGGGGCCGGGCGATTTCAAGGGCCGCACGCTCGCCGACTACGCGCGCCTCTACGACGGCTCCGCGGGCGGCACGGGCTTCGACATCTCGGGCTTCGACCTGCCGCGGGACGGGCTCGGGCGCAAGTACGTGCGGTTCGTGCGCATCACGTCGCTCGACCCGTTTGACACGACGGAGGTGGACGCGGTGGCGGACGTAGCGCCTGCGCCCTCCTTCCGCAACTGGGTCGATGCATGCGTCCCGTTCGCCGAGCGCCCCGGCTACGCGAAGACGAACGTCTGCGCGAACGGTTCGACGGCCGCCGTCAACGCCGCGCTCGGGCGCGCCCCGGACGCGGAGGGGCCCGCCACGGCGGCCATCGGCGGATTCGACCCGGCGACAGGCACGTTGGCCGCGCCCATCGCCCCCTACGCGAGCGACCTCGTGCGCCTGCAACGGGCCACCGACCTCGCGGCTGGCGCATGGACCGTCTCCCTCCCGCTCTGGGCGGGCATCGACGACCTCGGCTGGCCGCTTCTGCGTGCGCAGGACGGCTCCGGCGTGTTCTTCCGTCTGGCGGTGCATGAGTAGGGTGGTTCAAGGAACAGCGCGATCGTTGGGGATGAAGGACACCTCGAGCCATCGCATCCGCACGAACCGGGGGGCATGGCATGGGCATTCCCGGTACCCGGCGGGCAGGGGACTGCCCGCCCTACCCAGCTCGCGGATCGAGCTTTCCTTGCGAGAAACGCGGGTAGGGCGGCGAGTCCCCTCGCCGCCGCGCGGATGGTGGACGCCTCTCGGCAAACAGGATGCGCGGATGCGTCGGAGTCATGGTGCCTCCGCCCGCCGCGCCTTCACCCTCGTCGAGCTCCTCGCCGTCATCGCCCTCGTGGGCGTGCTGGCGGCGTTGCTCGTGCCGGCGCTGGAGCAGGGCCGCGAGGCGGCGCGCGCCGCCGCGTGCGCCACGAACCTGCGGCAGCTCGCCGCCGCCGCGCTCTCCTACGCGGCCGACCACGGCGGCGAGTTCCCGTGGGGGATGCGCACCGAGGGCGGCGAAACCGCGTGCTGGGATTTCACCACCGGCGCCGGCGGCAAAGCGAGACCGGGCGTGATCTGGGAACGCATTCCCGAGTGCGCGAACGGGCGCGTCCTGCAGTGTCCGTCGTACGTCGGTGGCAACGCGAACTGGCGCGGCGACCCCTACACCGGCTACAACTACAACTGCAGCTACGTCGGCAAGGTCGAGGG
>JAFXQI010000018.1 GCA_017527155.1 Kiritimatiellia bacterium | reverse complement strand
GCCGCCGTCTCGCCCGCCTCCTCCGCGAGAACCCCAATTTCACCCGCCTGCGCAAGCACGTCGACGCGGCACTCGGCATTCCCGAACTCCTCCGCGCCCGCCGCAATGCCCGCGACGGGAAGGCCCGCCGCCGCGCCGGCCACTACCCCGAAGTCCGCAGCACGACCCGCCACATGGCGATCGATCCGGGCCGCATCGAAGCAACCCGCCGGGCGCTCGCCGGCTTCCTGCAAGACAAGACCCTTTCACCGAAATTCGCCCGCCTGCGCGATGCGGCCATCCGCTGGCTCCGCGCCCCGCCGATTCTCTGAGAAGGTTTCCAACCATTGGAAACTTTTTTTCCGCTCGTTGGGGAAACGGGAGGGGGCGGGGGTGCGGCGGATTCTGCGCGGGGCGCGGAATGGGATTGTCGCGGAGGGGGAAAGGGGATAGGATAAGGTGATTGACGGTCGGCTCCCGTGCCGTCAGCCAGGAGACAACATGAGCATTGCCCAGTACTGCATCGACAAGAAAATCATCACCTACGTCCTCTCCGCCGCGCTCCTCTTCGGTGGCATGTACGCCTACACCAAGATCGGCCGGCTGGAGGATCCCGAGTTCACCATCAAGGTCGCCCAGATCGTCACGGCCTACCCCGGCGCCACCGCCGAAGAAGTCCTCAACGAAGTCACCGACCCCATCGAGACCGCCGTCCAGAAGCTCGGCGAACTCGACAAGGTCACCAGCACCTCCTACGCCGGCAAGTCCATCATCTCCGTCGAGATCAAGGACGAAGTCCCCAAGTCCAGCCTCCCGCAGGTCTGGACCAAGCTCCGCCACAAGGTCTCCGACATGCAGGACCAGCTCCCCTCCGGCTGCTCCACCCCCCTCGTCCTCGACGACTACGGCGACGTCTACGGCGTCCTCTACGCCATCTACGGCGACGGTTACTCCATGGCCGAACTCAAGGAATACGCCAAGACCCTCCGCCGCGAACTGCTCCTCTGCGACGACGTCGCCAAGATCGAACTCCTCGGCGAGCGCACCGAAACCATCTACCTCGAAATCTCCCGCTCCCGCCTCGCCTCCCTCGGCATCTCCCCCGGCGAAATCGCCGCCACCATCGCCGGCCAGAACGAAGTCGCGCCGTCCGGCAACCTCACCGTCGGCGACCGCTACATCCGCATCTCGCCCGCCGGCAAGATCGACTCCGTCGAAGAACTCGGCGACCTGCTGATCGTCCACACCGACCCCTCCACCGGCGCGCGCTCCACCCTCCGGTTGCGCGACATCGCCACCATCCGGCGCGGCTACAACGATCCTCCCGCCTCCATCCTCCGCTACAACGGCCATCCCTGCATCGCCCTGGGCATCTCCACCGTCGCCGGCGGCAACTGCATGGTCATGGCCGACAGCATCGACAAACGCCTCGCCGAACTCCTCCCCGAGACCCCGATCGGCATCGAAATCGGCGTCGTCTCCCACCAGGCCACCAGCGTCGACACCGCCATCCAGGGCTTCGTCGTCAACCTCGTCGAAGCCGTCATCATCGTCATCGCCGTCCTCCTCGTCGCCATGGGCCTCCAGAGCGGCGTGCTCATCGGCCTCGTCCTCGTCGTCACCGTCATGGCGACCGTCCTGGTGATGTGGCAGATCGGCGTCCTCTTCGAGCGCATCAGCCTGGGCGCCTTCATCATCGCCCTGGGCATGCTCGTCGACAACGCCATCGTCATCACCGAGGCCGTCCTCATCGCCGCCCAGAAGGGCGAAGACAAGGTCAAGGCCGCCGTCGCCATCGTCGAACAGACCAAATGGCCCCTCCTCGGCGCCACCGGCGTCGCCATCCTCTCCTTCGCGCCCGTCGGCGCCTCCAACGACTCCACCGGCGAATTCTGCCGCTCCCTCTTCCTCGTGCTGGGCATCTCCCTGTTCCTGAGCTGGATCTTCGCCATCACCCTCACCCCCCTGCTCGCCGCCACCTTCCTCAAGGGCAAGAAAAAGAAACCCGGCGAGGCCGCCTCCGACGCCCCCGTCGACCCCTACGCCGGCCCCTTCTACCGCGCCTACCGCGGCTTCCTCGAAGGCTGCATCCGCCACCGCTGGCTCTTCATGATGCTGATGCTCGCCATGCTCGCCGCCGCCTGCTACGGCTTCGGGCGCGTCAAGCAGAACTTCTTCCCCAACTCCACGCGCCCCCAGATGATGATCCACATGCGCATGCCCGAAGGCTCCGCCATCGAAGCCACCGACGCGCGCATCCGGGCCATGGCCGACTGGGTCCGCACCCTCGACGGCGTCACCGGCGTCACCGAAATGAGCGGCACCGGCGGCCTGCGCTTCCTGCTCACCTACAGCCCCGAGAACGACGACACCGCCTACGGCATCCTCTTCGTGGACCTCGCAGACTACCACCTCTTCGAAGAAATCTCCCGTCAGGTCGACGACCACGCCGCCGAGATCGCCCCCGACGCCCTCGTCTACACCCAGCGCTTCGTCCTCGGCCCCGGCGACCCCCAGAAGATCCAGATGCGCATCCTCGGCCCCGACGGCCAGACCCTCCGCCGCTACGCCGACCGCTGCCTCGACGTCATGCGCGCCGACGAAGGCCACCTCGTCGAGATCCAGACCGACTGGCAAAACCGCGTCGACCTCCTCCAGCCCATCGTCTCCGAAGCCCGCGCCCGCAACCTCGGCGTGACCCGCCGCGACATCGCCATGGGCCTGCTCGCCGCCACCGACGGCAGCCCCATCGGCTACTACAAGGAAGGCGACGAAAGCCTGCCCATCATCGTCCGCTCCCCCGAAAGCGAGCGCAACGACCCCGAATCCCTCATGTCCTCCTGGTTCTGGGCGTCCAACCTCGGCCGCTCCATCCCCCTGGCGCAGGTCGTCGACGGCCTCCAGAGCACCACCGAAGAAGCCCTCCTCCAGCGGCGCAACCGCATGCTGTGCATCACCGTCAAATGCAACCCCGACCCCAACGGCGGCGAAACCGCGGCGACCGTCTTCGACCGCCTCGCGCCCAAACTCCTGGCGGCCTGCGCCGACATGCCCGAAGGCTACAGCACCGACTGGGGCGGCGAGCACGAAGACTCCGGCAGCGCCAACTCCAGCCTGGGCAGCAAACTCCCGGCCGTGCTGCTGATGATGGTCTTCGTGGTCATCTGCCTCTTCAACTCCCTGCGGCAGCCCCTGGTGATCTTCATGACCGTGCCGCTGATTATCATCGGCGTCGTCGTCGGCCTCCTGTCCTTCGACCAGCCCTTCGGGTTCATGGCCCTGCTGGGCTTCCTGAGCCTGATCGGCATGCAGATCAAGAACGCCATCGTCCTGATCGACGAAATCAACGCCCAGACCGCGGCCGGCGTCGAACCCTACACCGCGGTGGTGAACGCGGGCGTCACCCGCGTCCGTCCCGTGGCCCTCTCCGCGGGCACGACGGTCCTCGGCATGCTCCCGCTGGTGGTGGACGCCTTCTACGCCGCGATGGCGGTGACGATCATGTGCGGCCTGACCTTCGCGACGCTCCTGACCATGGTCGTCATCCCCGTCAACTACACCATCCTCTTCCGCATCCCCATCCCCGAAAAGCGCTGAGCCCCTTCCCCTCCTCTTGACGGCGGGCTGTCAGCCCGCCGTTTTTTTTCACCTCATCCCTTTCCCCTCCCCCCCCCCGAGCTTCCCCTCCCATTTTCCCCCCCCGCATCTCGTCACTCGTCACTCGTCACCGCGCGCCCGCAGGGCGCGCCCCCCCCTCACCGCCTCCCCGGCCGCGACGGCACCCACTCCCGGATCCGCTCCAGCTCCCCTTTCCACTTCCGCCCGTTCGCCCGCAACTCCGCGAACGACCCGTACAGATCGCAGAAAATCTCCCGGAACTGCTCCAGGTAGATCATCCGCTCCTGGAACCGGCTCACCGCGTCCATCGGCCCCTCCCCCTGAGGCACCTTCAGCGACCGCACGCCGAACGTGTCCGCGTCCAGCTGGAAGCGCCACTGCGTTGCCTCGTCCAGCGCCAGCGTCACCGTCGCCGCCTTCAGCTTCTTCCCCGACTTCAGGCACGTCTTCGCCTCCGCGCTCCGCTCCGGCATCCCCTTCTTGAGCACCGACAGGTGCGCCCCGTTGCCCTCGTGGGCGAACGTCAGCGGCCCTTCGATCAGCACGTCCAGCGCCCGGCCGTCCGACAGCGCCACCCGCCCGTTCTGCGTCTCCGTCTTGAACCACAACCACGTCAGGAACTCCCGCCCCGGCATCATTTCCATCGCCACGTCCGCCGTCTCCTTCGAGAACCCCACCCCCGCCTGGTCCATCAGGTCCACGTTCTTCAGGCGCTGCGCCATCGGCTCCGGGTCGTCCGGCGTCCCCCCGAACCCCAGCGCCTCGCGGAGCGCCCCGCACAGCGTGTCCAGCAGCGTGTCCGACATCGCCGTCGCGTACAGGTGGTGCGTCCCCGGCTGGTACACGAACGGGATCGCCTTGATTGTCGGCGGCATCTTCGGCGTCAGCCGCTCCTTCACCTCCTTGCGGATTTCCGCCCGGTCCTTCGCCTTCAGGAACGGCACCCCGTCCGCGGCCATCCGGGCAAGCTCCTCCATCCGGCATTCCGCCTTCAGCAGCGCCCCCGGGACCTTCCGCGAAGCCGTCCGCCAGACCAGCCGCACGTACCCCGCGTGCAGCGCCGATTCCTCCGTGATGTTCGTGTCCAGCAGGTGCCGCCCCGTCACCCATCCCGACGTCGCCTCCAGGTCCGACGCATCCAACGACCCCGCCCGTTTCTCCGCGAACTTCTCCACCCAGTCCTTCGGGAACGCCCGCGGCAGCGCCACCATCCGGAAACTCATCGATCCACTTTCGAAAGCCATGTTCGTACTCCTCTTTCCAATCCCCCCGACCCTGCCACACCCCCTCCCCCCATGCAAGCCCAATCGCCCCCTCCCATCATGCGAGATTATAGAAAAATCATTGACTTCCAAAACAATTCCACCATCATGTCTCCCATGAAAACAGCCCTCTCCCGCACCGCCTCCACCCTCCGCGGCCTCCACGGCATGAACCGCAATCTCGTCGGTCCCGGTGCCGACCGCCTCCTCCCCATCCTCCTCGCCGTCACACCCGCCGTATTCGCCGCCTTCGCCCTCGGCGAAGTCGGCTCGTGGGTCCTCGACGAAATCGCCCGCCAGGTCCGCATCCGCGAAAAGCGCCCCGATTCCCCCTCCCTCCGCGGAAAACCCACCCCCGCCGACCTCGAACGCGAGTGGGCAACCCTCCCCCGCCGCGACCTGGCGACCTGCCTGCGCCTCGGGTCCCGTCTGGCCGACCTCGATCCCACCCTCGACCGCTCCCTCCTCTGCACCACCCTCCCCAGCGGCAAGAAACTCATCCGTTCCCGCAAAGGCGGCATGAAAGGCTGGCTCTGCGACCACCGCGTCCGCGTCGGCTACTCCACCGCCATGCGCTACAAGAAACTCGTCCAGCGCCTCCGCCAGATTCTCGCCCTCGACGACCGCCTCCCCTTCGAATGGGTCATGGACGGCCTGCCCGAAGACCAGTCCCTTCCTGCCGACCTGTCGGCCCCCTTCTCCGCCGCCCGCCGCCGCCTCGCCACGCTCCTCCGTGAGAACCATTCCCTCGCGGCCCTCTCGCGTTTCGCGGAAACCAGACTCGGCATCGTCCGCCTCGTCACCGTCCGAAAGGCGCGCCCGGCACGGCATCGCGCCATAGCAAGAAAACGACAGAAAACACCATGTTTTTCCGTAATCTCTCATGAGCGCCGGGCCAACGTTTCGCCCGGCCGGCTCGACGCGACGAAACAGGCCATGGCGCGGCTGCTCAGGGCGGGGAACCTGTCCGGGCCCGCCCTCCATCTCCGGAACCGCATCAAGGCCTGGTTGAACGGCCTGTCCGCTTCCGCCGTCCCCTGACGGCCCTACACGTCCCAGGAAACGAACGCCCACCGGAAATCGTGCCGGTGGAGGATTCCGCCGTCCTCCCCCCGCGGCAACCGTCCGGCGTAGGCCCTCACCCGCCGCGCCTCCGCGGCCGTCAGCTCCCCGACGCGCCAGCGCACGCTCCCGACGAACTCGTCCACGTCGGCGTACGACAGCCCCCCGTGCGTCTCCAGGTAATCCACCCGCGGCAGATACCCCATCTGCGCCAGCATGTTCACCGCGTACAGCCACCCCGGACGCGGCACCGCCGGCCGCCGCAGCACCGTCCGCAGCTCCCCGTCGAGGAAGAATCCCCCCGCGTGCAGCGTCACGCAGCACCGGACCTTCGCCTTGGCACACATCTTACTGAGCGCCCGCTGCATGTCCTCCGCATCCATCGCGCGGGAGCAGATCACGAGGTCCGCCCGCGGCACGCGCGACCAGTCATCCTCCCACGCGAGCCTCCGCGCGGCGATCCGGTCCTCCACGCCCGCCTCCGCGGCGGCGGCCTTGAGCAGCCGGAGCATCCCCGGCGCGAAATCGTACGCCCACACCTTGTCCAGCCGCCGCGCGAGCGGCACCGCGAGATTTCCGCTCCCGCACCCCATGTCGATGGCCGTCCGCACCCCGGAAAAATCCACCCTGGCGAGGAACTCCCGCACGTAATCGCTCCCCTTCTCCCGCCGGCTGCGCGCCACGGCCCGCGCATCCCACTCAGCGGCCGACCGCGGACGGTACGACGAAGCCGCCGCCTGCCGCCGGAACATCGCCCCGAAATCCAGCCCCATCAACTCGTCCGCCCCGTCCCCCCGCCGTCCGCGTCCGCGTCCTTGGATCATGGCACCGGCGCCCCGTCCTCATCCCCCTCGAGCACCTCCGCCATCACCGCCGCGAACCGCCCCGCCAGCTCCCGTTCCGCCTCCGCGCAGAACGCCGCATACTTCCCGAGGAACCGCTCGCCGAACGGCGTCAGCTCCGATCGCCCCCGGTCGTTTCCCCCCTTGCGCCGGACCAGGACCGCCCGCCCCACCCCCTCCTCCGTCTGCCGCAGGATCTTGAGCGCCTTGACGTAACTCAGCCCCATCCCGCGCGCCGCCTGCTGGATCGACCCCGTATCCCGGATCCGCCCCAGCAGCTCCTGCACCCCCGGACCAAAGAACTCCTTCCGCCCGCCCTTTCCCTCCCGAGCGAGCGACAGCTTCAGATGCAACCCGATTCCGCGGGCCGCAGCCGTTTCCCCATCGCCTGTACCATACTTCGCCATGCCCGCACCCTACCCCCGTCGCCCCCTCCCTGCAACGAAAAACCCCGCAACGGCGGGGTGGAAAAATGGTGGGCGTTACTGGGCTCGAACCAGTGACCTCGTGCATGTGAGGCACGCGCTCTGACCAACTGAGCTAAACGCCCCTTGAAAAGGGTCGTGGTCCACAATAGAGGGCGGGGGCGAAAAGTCAAGAGGAAACCGTACGGCGCTGGCGGAGCATCAGAGCGCATGCGGCGGCGAGGACGATGTAGGCGGCGCAGGACACGCCGAACACCGCCCGCAGCTGCCACGTCGCCACCGCCCCCGCCAGCAGCGGTCCGATGCTCCACCCCACCGCCCGCGCCGTGCTCGACAGCCCGAACACCACCCCCTGCCGGCCCTCCGCCACGTTCCTCGCAATCCACGCGTTGAGCGCCGGCTCCAGGGTGCCCGCCCCGAAAATCGTGAAAAACCGCACCGGGAACAACACCCCAAACGAATCCACCCACATCTGGCTGCCGCTGAACACCGCCGCGAGCAACGATCCCGCGATCATCAGCGCGAACGGCCGCATCCGGTCCGCCAGCCACCCCGTAAGCACCCCCGCCAGCAGACCCGCCACGCTGCCGCACGCATTCACCAATCCGTTCCAGAGCGCCACGTCCGCATCCAGCTTTCCGTGGATGTCCTGGACCAGCAGCGGCAGGAACGACAGATCGAACTGCCTTGCCAGCGAGACCGCCAGCACCAATCCCAGCACGCCCCATACCAGTCCCGGCACCCGCCAGCGCGCCGCTTTCTTCCCCTCTACCGCCCCCTCCTTGCGCGGCACCTCCGCCGCCCCGTCCTTCGGTTCCACCGTACCCAGCAGCACCAGCAACCCGCTCAACAGCAGCACCACCCCCGACACCGCGAACGCCCACCGGTACCCCACCGCCTTCGCCACCAGCCCCCCGAAGAAGGCACCGCCCATCGTCCCCGAGTACACCGCCGCGCTCAGCCCTCCCATCGCCAGACCCCGCTTCTCCGACGGAACCGATGCCGAAAGATACGTCTGCGCCGCCGTCATCGTCCCCGTCAGAAGGCCCTGCACCGACCGCAGCGCGATCAGCACTCCCGGCGACGTCACGGTTGCCATCAACGACATGCACGCCGCCCCGCCGAAGTTCGCCCGCAGCAGCATGATCCGCTTCCCGTGCCGGTCCGCCAGCCACCCCCATACCGGTGCCGCCAGCGCCATCGTCACCGCCGTCGACGACGTGAACAACGCCACCCACATCTCCAGCCCCTGCCCGATCCCCACCCCCAGGTCCTCCTGGATGAAATACGGTGCGAACGCCAGCGAGAACGAGAACCCCATCAGCGACAGCGCCTGCGACGCCCAGATCATCGCCATCTGGACCTTCCACGAAACCGTTCTGTCTTTCCGTCCCAATTGCATCGCCCCCATCCTCCCCCATTTCGCCCGCCCCGTCAATCATTCCGCATGGGGGCATGCCTCCCCCACGGTCTTGCCGGTTTCCATGTCGTGAGATTATTGAAAATACATTGAATTCCCGTATATTTTCTCAATCCTCCGCGCCATGATCATCACCCTCGCCACCTCTGTATTACAAGGAAAAAACGTTGTTTTCATGCGCTTTTCCTTGATATCGCAAGTCCCCACTTTCGAAGGCTCTCCCCGTGGAAGGAAAACCCGCTTGACACCCGTTTTCCCCAGAACTATCCTGCCGCCCCGAAATGAACGAGGAAGGATACAAGTCGGTACAGGAGTTCGCGGAAGAATACGGCATCACACCGCGCCGTGTCCGGGACTTCTGCGCGGAAGGACGCATACCGGGAGCCGTGCGGAAGGATTCCGCATGGCTGATTCCACCCACCGCAGAACGCCCGGTCGACGGGAGGACCTTGCGGAAGAGGCCCGGACCCGCTCCGGCAGCGCCTGCTCCAGACCCAACCCCAACTTCGGAAGAAGAAACACAAGGCATTTCCATGAAACAAGATACAAACCGAAACATGATGGCCTTCTGTCCGGAAATCAAAGTTCTGGACGCGAGCATCCGGGATGGCGGGCTTTGCAACAACTTCCGGTTCACGGACGATTTCGTGAAGTCCCTGTACGAGGCGAACATCGCCGCCGGCATCGACTGCATGGAGTTCGGCTACAAATCCAGCAAGAAGATGTTCAATCCCGACGAATTCGGCAAGTGGAAGTTCTGTGACGAGGAATCCATCCGCGCCATCGTCGGCGACAATCCTTCCCCGATGAAAATCGCGGTGATGGCCGACGCCGGACGTACCGACCTCGATGACATCCTTCCGAAGTCCGAAAGCGTCATCGACCTCGTGCGCGTCGCCTGCTACATCCACCAGATTCCGACGGCGCTGAAGATGATCGACGACGCGAAGGCCAAGGGCTACCAGGTCTCCTGCAACCTCATGGCCGTGTCGCAAGTCCGCACGGAAGACCTGGATGCGGCGCTCCAGATGATGGCGAAGTCCGCCGCCGACATCGTCTACATCGTCGATTCCTACGGCAACTACTACCCCGAGCAGATGGCAGCCCTCGCCTGCAAGTACGTCGACGTCATCGGCGCCGTCGGCAAGGAAGTCGGCATCCACGCCCACAACAACCAGCAGCTGGCCTTCGCGAACACCATCGAATGCTGCCGCTGGGGCGTAAACTACCTCGACGCAACGGTCAACGGCCTCGGCCGCGGTGCCGGAAACTGCTACTCCGAGCTCCTCCTCGGCTTCCTGAAGAACCCGAAATACGATTTCCTTCCGCTCCTCGAATTCGTCCAGCACCGCATCCTTCCGCTCCGCGCCGGCGGCACCCTCTGGGGCTACGACGCGCCCTACATGCTGACGGGGCTGCTCAACTCGCACCCGCGGTCCGCCATCCGGTTCCTCAAGGAAGGGCGCATCGACTACGCCCGCTACTTCCAGGAACTCAACGACGGGGAGTGACCGATGAAAACGGTCCTCCTGCTCGTCATCTCGAACCTGTTCATGACGCTCGCCTGGTACGGGCATCTCAAGTTCATGCCCAGCGCCCGCTGGCCCCTCTTCGCGGTCATCCTGGCGAGCTGGGGCGTCGCCTTCTTCGAGTACTGCTTCCAGGTGCCCGCCAACCGCATCGGCTACCAGACCTTTTCCGCGACCCAGCTGAAGATCATCCAGGAAGCCATCTCCTTGGGCGTCTTCTGCCTCTTCGCGGCGGCGGTCCTCGGCGAACGCCTCCGCTGGAACCACATCCTCGCATTCGTCCTCGTCCTCGCCGCCGTCTGGCTCGCCTTCCTCAAGCCCCGGGATGCCTCGGCGGAACCCGCCGCGTCCTCTGTTTCCGTGGTCGCCGACCGGCATTGAGCCCCTCCGGGAAAACCGCCCGGAAAACCGGTTGGGTGTCCCATCGAATTTTCTGTCGAATTTGCTTGCGCCGCGCGGACGCAGCGCGTAGTTTCCGCGCCAGTCCGCCGCGGTGCCCCGGACCGCCGGCCGCGGCGGGTGTGTCGAATGAATGCGCGGCCCGTGTCATCAGGAGTCAGAAATCAGTGAAAATATATGTCGGGAATCTCTCGTTCAGAGCCACGGATGAAGATCTGCGCGCCGCGTTCGAGCCGTATGGAGAAGTGGTCTCCGCGCGAGTGATCAATGACAGGGAGACCGGCCGCAGCCGCGGTTTCGGTTTCGTGGAAATGCCCAACAACGACCAGGCCAACGACGCCATCGCCCACGTGAACGGCACCGAAATCGTCGGCCGCGCCGTTCGCTGCAACGAAGCGCAGGACCGCCCGGACCGTCCTTTCCGCCGCTGATTCCACGGCTCTCCGCCACAGCCGGACGCCCTTCTTCGGGGTCCGGCTTTTTTCGTGTGGAGCGCATGGAAGGCCGGACGGTTCGCTCGGAGAGTTCGCCCCGCTGGCGAGACCTGGCCGCATGGGGGGCAGAAAACGAAACCGGAGACGGCGCGAATTTTTCGGGGCCCGGCTTTTGGGCTTGCGCGGGGGTGCGCGTGTAGTATAGTAGCCTTCGCTGAAAGGTGGAATGAACGTGGAACGGAAACACACATCGACATGCCGGAGCTGGCTTGCCCGCATTGCGGGAGCCGCGCTGTTCTGCCTCTTCGCCGCGTCCGCGCCCGCCGCGCACGCCATGCTGCTCGAATTGCAGTTCCACTGGTCGGGGTCGGATATGACGGCTTACAACCTCCAGGAAGGGTCCATCATCCAGGTCATCGCATACAACTCGAGCGACGCGGGTGCCCCGGTCAATTCGGCGGCCTCGCAATTTGAATTGTATGGACAGACCAGCGAGCAGGCTTCGGCCCAGCCCTACACGTCCGGCCACATCCCCGATTCGAGCGATGTCTATCTGGCCAACACCACCCAATCTGGCCATGAAATCGTGTACACGGGCTCCCTCCAGAATCTGGATGGCTGGTACGGCCTCTACACGCAAATCCAGATCGACAACGAAGTCTACGACACGGTGTACATCCGCGTGTTCGGTGCGACCAGCATCGAACAGGGCGAGGTGACCGCCAGCTACTGGGGCATCAGCGGAACCACCAAGCTGGATCCGACCTTCCAGTTCCAGAACTGGACGCTGGAAGACGTGGATGCACCCAACAAGAATTACTTCGAAGTCATCCCCGAACCCGCGACACTCGGTCTGCTGGGGCTCGGCGGATGCGCCCTGGTCGCCTGGCGCCGGCGCCGGCCGCGGCGGCAGGAGGAGGACAACCAATGAATCACGGCATCAAGAAAACGCTGATGGCCCTGGCGGCCCTGGCGGCGGTCGCGCCGCTGGCCTGGGGCTTTGCCAACAACCTGTACGTGGGCGCGGTCGGCGACCAGGTCATCGGCTTCGACGGTCTCCCGATTCCCGACGGCTCGCGCATCGAGTTCCGGAAGATGTACAAGGCGGGTCCCGTCTGGACGGCCTACGCACCGGAAGCTGACCTTGTCGATACGCGCAATCCGTTGCTGGCGGAATCCGCGGTCGGCGCCGGCGTCATTCCCTCCGCGCGCGGCCGTGGCAAGTTCGCCGCCTGCGTGTGCGGCTTGGACACCACCAACTCCTACGTCGTCCGCCTCTTCAGCGGCCCCACGCCCGGGGAATCCGTCGCCTACTGCGACTCCCGTCCCTTCACCTACGCCGACGACGACACCCACACCGTCACCAACGTCACTTTCGGCGTCTGGAAGGCCCTGGACGGCTCGCCGCTCGAAGACACCGACGGCGACGGGCTGGTGGACGTGGCCGAGACGACGCTGAGCGCCACCGATCCCGACAACTGGGACACCGACGGCGACGGCTTCTCCGACGGCTTCGAACACACCCACGGCATGGACCCGCGCGCGCCGTACTTCCTGGACATCCGCCTGGCCGCCACCCCCGTGCCCGAGGACTTGCTCGCGGATGACGAAGGTCCGGTGTACCTGTACGACGTGGCCTGGCCCTCGATTTCGGGTCTGACCTACAACCTCGAATACGTGGCCGACATGCTGGCCGAAGACGAAGACTGGGTCGGCATCACCAACGTCACCGCCATCGACACCAACACCGTCGTGCCCGTCGATGACTGGCATCTGGACCATCCGCGCGGCTTCTTCCGCGTTTGGACGGTCCTCCCCACCAACGGGGCTCCCGCCGGTGAATAACCCCTGGCCGCCCGCCCCACGCTCCCCCACCCCGCGCCCGCCCCGAAAGCGGGCGCGCTTGCTGTACGGGGCCGCGGGCTCCCTGGCCGCCGCATTGCTTTGGGGCCTGCTGACTCCCCCCGCCGCCTCCGCACCTCCCCCCGGACACGCCTCCGTCCGCACCGCCGACCTCCATTACCTCGTATCCGGCCTGCCCTCCGCCGACAACCTCGCATGGGCCGACCGCCTCGCCTCGCAGGAAAAGGCCCTGTCCAAATGGATCGGCCGCACGGTACCTTTCGGGAACGATCCGCCGATCGCCGTCTCCTTCCGCACCCGCGCCGACGGCATCGAACCCGTCGTGCGCATCCAGGGCTGGGAAGACGGCCGCTTCCTCCAGCGTCTCGCCGCGCCCGGCGTGTGGGGCGTCGATGCCGACGACTTCGACGAAGCCGCCTGCTGGCTCCTCCTCAACCGTTGCGCCGCCGGCGCCACCCCGCCCGAATTCCGCTACGGCATGGGCGCCGAGACCCCCGACTGGCTCGCCTGCGGCCTCGCCCGCGACCTTGATTCCGCGCTCCGCGCCCGGACCCGCGACTGGATCGCCCGCGACTGGCGCGAAGGCCGTGCCATGCCGCTCGCCGACATCGTCAAGCTGTCCCGCCTTCCCTCCGGCCAGTGGCGCGAGAAGGCCTACGCCGCCGCCGCCGTCGAGTTCCTCCTCCCCTCCGGCGACGCCGCGGCCTGGCAGGCGCTCTTCGACGCCCTCGCCCGCCGCGAAACCCCGACCGCGCGCTGGTTCCGCGCCCACTCCCCCGCCCTCGCCGGCAAGGACGAATCCCCCGAAACCCTCTGGCGCGCCTGGCTTGCCCGCACCGCGGCCGCCGCCGACAGCGCCGCCGGGGTCGGCCGCCGCGACCGCTCCCTCGCCCAGGAAGCCCTTCTCATGGACATTCTCACCTGCCGTCCCCGCGAGACCGATCCCGGCGTACCCGCCGACATCCCCGCCGAAGTCTACGCCCGCGACCTCGCCGCCTGGCGCGGCCAGCCCTGGTGCACCCGCCTCGCCACCCGCCTGCTCGTCCGCGTCCAGGAACTCGCCCCGACCGCCCCCGACGCCCTCCGCGACGCCATCGCCGCCTACGCCTCCTACTTCGCCCAGCTCGCCACCCCGCCCGCGCCGGAACGCCACTGGTGGCAGCGCGGCGGGGACGACGACGACTCGGCCGCCCCGCGTCCCCCGGACGACGCCGCCTGGTCGCTCGCCCTCAACCAGCTCTGGCAGCGCGCCGAGCGCCTCCACCGCGACTTCCTCGAAACCACTCTCGCCCGCAAGCAGTACCTCGACCTCTGGGACGCCCGCTCCCGCCCCCTCCCCGACGACACGCCGCCCGACGCCCCCGACGAGGCTCCCCTCCCCCGCACCCCCATCCAGCGCTACCTCGACCGCTTCGAACCTGCCTACTGACAGCGGCCATTCCGCACCTCGGCCGGCGCATTCCCCTCCGCATCCCTCCCGCATCCCGTGCGTAGCGACGGCGCCCTCGCCGTCGTCGGAAAAAGAGAGACACCTTGTTTTCCTTCATGGCGCTGCCATGCATGAAAGAGCGGTTTATGAAATAGTATTTCCACTTCGGACGCGCAGAAGCGCGTCCCTCCCCGTGGAGAGCGCACCGGGAGGGTCGCGCTTCCGCGCGACCTTGTGGGAGGGAAATGTCCGGAAAGCCACAGAAAAACGCAAACCGCCCAAAACAAGCGGAAACAGGCGTGTTTTCCTTGATATCGCGAATACGGAGTGGAACGGGTTGCCAGGAAGCGGAAGGAGTGCGGATACGACCGCAGCGCCCGCCCCCGTCAGCGTTCGAGGGCGCGGGAGAAGGCGTGGTTGGAGGCCTGGAGGAGCATGAGAAGGGTCACGAAGTAGGGGAGGCTCGCGATCACGAGCAGCGCCTGCAGGGGAAAGGGCATGGCGGCGAAGGCCGGATGGATCGTCAGGCCGGGCCGGAAGACGCCGCCGCGTCCGGACAGGAACGCCAGGCACAGGCTCGCCAGCATCGGGAGAAGCATCATGAGGCACAGGCAGGAGGTGGCTTCGATGCGCATGGCGGCATCGCCGACGTCCGCCGCCTGCTCCCGCACCAGCAAATGCAGGTCGGCCAGCCACACGGACCCGGCGAAGGCGTGCAGGGCGAGGTTCGCGCGGAAATACGGGTTTGCGGGATGCGCCCCCCAGAAGGCGAGGAACGGGGTCAGGAACGCCACCGCCAGCGCCAGCATCACCGCCGCGGAATGCACGGCGCGCGGCCGCGGCGGCCGTACCGTGGAGAGGCCGTGGAACACCGGCATGAAGGTGCACGCGGTCAGCAGCAGGATCTGGACAATCCGGTGCGCGTTGAAGACGAGCACGAAGTAGAGGATCGGCAGCAGCAGCAGTCCGCCCGCCAGGCTCAGGTAGCCGCGCCCCGCCCACTGGAGTCCCTGCGGGGTCCATCCGCCGCGGGCGGCGGAGGGCGGAAGCGGCGGCGGCAATGGCGGCGGCGTCGCCGGCACGGGCTGGGGAGCGGGCGCGTCCACGGGCGTCACCGCCTTTCGAGTAGCCGCGCGGTCTCGCGGCGGATGCCGTCGAGGAAGCGCTCGGGCGAGAACCGGACGGCGTTCGCGCGGATTTCCGCGGGGTCCCAGGACATGGCGGCAGCGCGTTCGACGGCGTCGGCGAGGGCTTCGGGCGTCTGCGCGCCGAAGAAGAGGCCGGTGCGCCTGTCCCGGACGGTGTCGAGGATGCCGCCCTCGCCGTAGGCGATGACCGGCTTGCCGCAGGCCTGCGCTTCGACGGGGACGATGCCGAAGTCTTCGAGTCCCGGGAACACGAGGAAGCGGCACCGCCGGTAGAGCTGCCGGACGCCCGCGTCGTCGGGATGCCCCACGAACTCGATGTTCGGCGCGCCCGCCGCCAGCGCGCGCAGCGACGCCTCTTCGCTGCCGCTCCCGGCGATCTTCAGCGGATGCCCGCTCGCGGCGTAGGCGCGCACGGCGAGGTCGATGCGCTTGTAGGGGACCAGCGCGGAGACGACCAGGTCGTAGCCGTCGTGGGAGCCGGCCGGCGCGTCGGGATCGGGCGTGTGGAAGGCGACGTTCACCGGCGGGTAGACGATCGCCGCATCGCGCCCGTAGCTGCGCTCGATCCGCTCCCGCACGCAGCGGCTGATCGCCACGAACCGGTCCACCCGGTCGCTCGCCGCCCGGTCCCATCGCTTGAGCCGGTCGAGCGCGGGCCCGAGGAGGGCGCGCTGCAGGCGCGAGGGGAAGTAGTCCTCGCGCAGCCCCCACGCGTAGCGCATGGGCGTGAAGCAGTAGCAGAGGTGGCGCGCGCCCTTCGGCGGACGGATGCCCTTCGCGACGCAGTGGCTCGTGCTGACGACCAGCCGCACGTCCTCCGGCAGCCGGAACGCCTCGATCGCGGTCGGGAACAGCGGCAGGAACCAGCGGTAGCGGTCGCGGAACCCCGGCAACCGCGAGAGCCCCGACACGTGCACGTCGTGCGCGCGGATGGCCTCCGAGACGAGCTCGGGACGGTACAGCAGCGTGTAGACCGGCGCCGACGGGTATTCCCCCGCCAGCAGCTCCAGGCAGCGTTCGCCGCCGCGCATGCCGTTGAGCCAGTCGTGGACGAGGACGGTCTTGGGGGCGGTCGCGGTCATGGGGCAAGAAGTCTCCGGTAGAGGGCCAGCACGGCGGCCGCCGCGGCCGGCCACGAGAAGGCGGGCGCCCGGCGGAACCCCGCCACGCGCAACCGCTCCGCGAGGGCGGAATCGGTCAGCACGCGCCGGAGCGCCTCCGCGGCGGCGTCCGGGTCGTCGGGCGGCACGAGGAGCGCGGCGTCGCCCGCGATTTCGGGCAGGCTGGCGGCGTTGGAGCACACGACGGGGGTTCCGCACGCCATCGCCTCGGCGACGGGCAGGCCGAACCCCTCGTACAGCGACAGGTGGGCCAGGACGTCGGCGGACCGGTAGGCGCGCAGGAGGGCCTCGTCGTCCAGGTACCCCGTCCAGCGGACGCGCGGCTCGACGCCGAGTTCGCGCGCGAGCCGGCGCGGCTCGGGATAGCGCTCGTCGGGCGGGCCGGCGATCTGCAGGACCGCGTCGGTGCCGCCTTCCACGAGGCGGGCGAGCGCGCGGACGAGGCCCGAGAGGTTCTTGTAGGGGTCGGCGCGGCCGACGTAGAGGATGGTTTTGGGCGCGAACGGACCGCGCGCGGAGGAGCGGGGGCCCGGCGCGGGACTGTAGCGCGGCGAGACGCCGTCCCAGACCGCCGTCACGCGGTCGGGATCGACGGGCAGCGCCGCCAGGATGTCGCGCCGCGCCGCCTCGCTGCCCGTCACCACCGCGTCCGCGCGGCGCGCGATGGCCCGCATGAGGGCGCGGTAGACCGGGAAGAAGCGCGTCTTGAGCGCCCGCGGCGTGTACTCCGGATGCAGCAGCGGGATCAGGTCGTGGATGTTGCACACGCACGGCACCCGGTGCGGGCACCGCCCCGGGAACGCCGGCAGCGGCACCATGAAGTTCGTCGAATGGTAAAGCGCCGCTCGCGCCCGCCGCAGCCGCCACGCCGCCTCCAGCTGCCCCGCCGGCGAGAACGGCCCCTTGGAAAACACCTCGAACGCGAACGCCGGATTCCCTTCCAGCCCCGCCGCCTCCCGGATGAACCCCGCCCGCTCCTCCGACAGCGCCCACACGCGGAACCGGAACCCGCCCGCGTCCTTCCCGAAGCAACGCAGCAGCTCCAGCGTGTAGCGGCCGATGCCGCTCAACCGCCGCTCCACCCAGCGCGCATCCAGCACGACCACGGGCTCCGTTGCCTGTTCCTTCCGCTTCATGTGTACCTGCGCATTATCCATGCCGCCCGCGCCGAATCCAGCCAAAACACCGCCCCCCTCCCCCGCGCGTCACCCCGCGAACGGGTTCACCACCCGCACCCCCCCGTACACCGCCCCGTCGCCCATGTCCTCCGAATACACCGTGTCGCACCCCGCCTCCGCCGCCGCCGCCACGACCAGCGCATCGTAGAACTGCAGCCCGTGGCGCGCCTTGAGCGCCATCCCCCGCTTCAGCGTCGCCATCGACTCCCGCACGCACGGGAATGCCATGACCTCCTCCACCGCCTTCCGCACCTGTGCATCCGTCCAGCCCGATTTCCGGTACAGCACCGATGCCAGCTCCCGCAACACCTGCAGCGACAGCACACCCGCCTCCGCCTGGCGGAGCTCCGCGAGGAGCGCTCGAGCCCTCCGCATCTTGGCCGGATCCTGCCCAACCATTGCGTACACGAGGACATTCGTATCGATGAAAATCACGGTCGCCCCCTTTCCGGATCCGGATCATGCAGGCATTTCATGTCGCGGTAGTTGGCCTCTTCCCGGTCGAACTTCCACCCGGGCGGCATCTTGACAGGGGGCAGCGTCCGGAAGAACGCCTCGAACTCTTCCGCCTTCCGGTCCCGTTCCGCCTGGATGTCCCGGGCCTTCTCCTCCAGCTTTTCCCGGATGAACCGGTTCAGCGATGTGTGGTTTCCTTCCGCCCACGACCGCACCAACCGTACCGTCTCTTCCGGCGCCGACAACGTGATGTTCATGACGTGCTCCTTTCCCGATTGCACATAAAACATAAATCATGTGTCGATTGGCGTCAACACATATACAGGAAATTGTGTGTGAATCAATTCCACACATGCTCATCGATGAAGGGGCGAGCCGCCGGATGGCTTTTTTCTTGGGCCCCCATCTCCGCTTGGCACCCGGAAATGGGAAGGGCCGGGCATGGAAATTCCATGTGTTTTCCAATGTTTTCCTTGATATCCGGCAAATGGAGCAGGGATAGAGCGGTATCGGAAACAGTGTGGCCGCACTCATTGGAGTGGTCAGGCGAAAACCCTACCCGCTTTGCACGAACGAAAACACAACCTCTTTGCCTGACCGCTCCATTGTGCCGCCATTTGTCCACCACGGACGCGCAGAAGCGCGTCCCTCCCACCGCAGCCTTCCTCCGCCCCATTCCTCCTTCCCGTTCGCCTTCAACCAATCCCGTACGTCCTCCAGCCCAAGTATCCCCCCCTCCCCCCCACGAAAAAAGCGGCCCCTTCCGGGACCGCTTTCGCGTATCGCTTTTCGGGCGATTACTTGCGCAGCTTGCGACGGAGGACCATCGCCAGCGCGCCAAGGCCCAGCAGGCTCATCGTCGCCGGCTCGGGGACCGCGGGGGTGGCGGAGGTCTTCGTGAACGTGGCGGTGTAGTTGGCGCCGCCATTGCTGTCGTACTGGCCATCGACACCGCCGAAGTAGATGCTGATGGTGTGCTCGCCGTCGTCGAGGGCGCTGATGTCCACGGCCGTGGTCGCGAATTCCGTCCCGCCGGTCTGGAAGAGCATGTTGTTGCCGTAGTCCCCGCCGTAGGTGGAGTAGGCCATGTTCATGTCGACCCAGGCGGTGTCGTCGCTGTCGATGGTGTAGTGCATCCAGTCACCGGCGCCGCTGGCCCAGTCCGAGCCGTTTTCGTCCCAGATCTGGATCTGGCCGCCGAGGAGGAGGGAGCTGATGGTGCCGAGGTCGGACCACGAACCGGCCGTCCAGTCCCCTTCGGAACCGCTGGCGGCATACCAATCGCCGTTGGCATAGATGTAGCTGTTGCCGATCCAGCCGGCGGCGCCGAACGCGCTGGCCGCGAGAACGGCCGCAACCGCAAATACTGCGAGTTTCTTCATTTGTTTTCTTTTCCTTTTTGGTTGTTTTGTTGACTAGTCAATCGCGCCGTGCGGCTGTACAACGACCGCCGGCGGCAATGCACCGCATTGCGGACGCGGCGGAAGCGACCGCTTGCGGGATGCGCAACACGTTGCCCACGAGAAACCTGTGGCTTCCGGCCGGACGCCCCCCGCCCGGCCGGAGTCGGTTTTCCGCATGTTTTCCGCACGTTT
>JAFXQI010000017.1 GCA_017527155.1 Kiritimatiellia bacterium | reverse complement strand
GGCGGGGGCGGCGGGGGCGGGGCCCGCGCCGGGGAGCTTCAGCTTCTGGCCGATGCGGATCTTGTTCGCGTCCTTGATGTTGTTGAGTTCCATCAGTTCCTTGGTCTTGCAACCGAACCTGGCGGCGATCTTGGAGAGGGCGTCGCCGTTCTGGACGATGTATTCGCCGGGACCGGCCTTCGCGGCGGCGGTCTTGGCGGGCGCGGCGGCGGGAGCCTTGGCGGACCCGTCCGGGATCATCAGTTTCTGGCCGACCAGGATCTTGTTCGCGTCCTTGATGTTGTTGAGTTCCTTGAGCTCGGAGGTCTTGCAGCCGTGCTTGGCGGCGATCTTCGAGAGGGAGTCGCCGTTCTGGACCACGTAGACCGACGGCTGGGCGGCGGCGGCCGGCTTCGGCGGGGCCGGGGGCTGGACCGTGACGGGCTTGAAGGGGGCGGGCTTCGCCGGGGCGGCCGGGGCAACGGGTTCCGCGACGGTCGGCGGCATCGCGGGCGGCGGCGGCGGCGCGATGGCGGTGTCTTCGATTTCGGCGCGCGGGGCGCGGGTCGCGGTGCAACCCTGCATGGCCACGGACGCGACCACCACCACGTGGATTCCCACGATCAGACTGGCGATTACCGATACTTTCATTTCTTTCTCCTTGCTGGAACAAATCACACGGATGGCGCACCGCCATCCAACGAAAACGACCATGCCAAATCCGCCCGTCCGTTTCAAGCCCTCTTTTGGGCCCCGCGTCCGCCGGGCGCATTCCCGCACCGTGCAAGGACGGAGATGCGCCCCCCGCCGTCCGGGCTTGACGCGGGGGCGCTACCGTGCGATAGGTAGTACGCAATGCAAAGTAGCAAGGACATCGGGAACGGGCTGATCGACGGGTGGATCGTCCAGCTGCGCAAGGGCGCGCTGGAGTACTGCCTCATGCTCGCGCTGCGGCGCGGGGAGAGCTACGGGTACGAAATCATCCAGGCGCTCTCGGAGATCCGGGATCTCTCGGTCGGGGAAAGCACGGTCTACCCCATCCTCGCCCGCCTCAAGGCGGAGGGGTTCCTCAAGGCGCGGCTGGGCCGGTCGGGGACCGGGCCCATGCGCCGGTATTTTTCGTTGACGGAAAAGGGCCGGATCCGACTGGCGATGATGGACGCCTACTGGCCCATGCTGTCGGACTCCATCGAGACGTTGAAGAAGGCCGCCGTCCGGGCGGTCCCGGGAAAGGGCAGGTGCGATAATGGAAAGGACTGATGCGGTCCGCCGGATGGCGGAGGATTACCTGGAGGCGGTGGCGGCGGCCATGGCCATGCGTCCGGAGGCGGAGCGCCGCGAGGTGCTCGCGCAGCTGTCGGAGCAGCTCGACGAGGCGGTGCGCGCGATGCGGCCCGCGGACGGGGAGTCGCCGGAGGAGGCGATGGGGCGGATCATCGGGGAAATGGACCCGCCGGAGAGTTTCGTGGTGGCGGAGGAGGACGGCGGGGACGCCGCGGCCGGCGGCGCCGCCCCTCCCGCGGCGGCGCCGGAAGACGACCGCCGTCGGGGGCCGGGCGGATGGTGGTGGTTCGCGCTGGCGGTGCTGTTCTTCGCGGTCAACGTGTGGGGGCTCCTGCGCGGGGCGGGAGTCGGCGGGGGAGCGGACGGGCCGGAGGAGGTTCCGGTGCCGGCGGAGGAGGCGGAGACGGAGGTCGCGCCCGCGCCGCCGCCCCCGCCGCCGCTGCCGCCGGTACGCATCCTGCGGCTCCGGCGCGTGGCGGTGATGGAGGTGGCGGCGGACCGCCGGGTGACGCTGCTGGCGACGTTCAGCGCGGAGCCGGACCGGTTGCAGCTGACGCGGCACTTCTCGCTGCGCGATTCGGACGGGGAGAAGGTGGAGTTCCGTCTGGAGGGGATGCTCGGGGAGAACACGGTGGCGCTGTCGACGGACCCGGTGCTGACGAGGGAGCTGTACTGGACGTTTTCCGCGGGCCTGGAATCGGCGGAGAAGGGGGTGGAACCGGCGGACGCGGGGGACGAGGGAGGGCTGGCGATCGAGCGCAACATGGGGGTGGACGGGGTGACGGCGGAGGTGTCGGCGTTCGAGGAGCCGGAGATCCGGTTCCGGCTGACGGGGCGCCCGGCGGATTCGGCGGAGACGCTCGCGCGCTACGTGGAAGTGAAGCCGCCGGTGGAGTACAAGGTCTGGCCGGGCAGCGACTGGCGCGGCCACCATCTGGTGCTGCGCGGCGCGTTCGAGCCGGACGCGGTGTACGAGGTGACGCTGCGCGCGGGGCTCCCCGGCGACGCGGCGGGCCAGTCGCTCGCGCGCGATTTCACGCGGACGATGCAGATTCCGCGCCCGCGCCCGACGGTGCGCCTGGAGAAGTCGGGCCGCTACCTGCCGCCCGGCGGCCCGCTGGCGGTGCCGGTGCGGACGTGCGGGATGCGGACGGTCAAGGCGACCGCGAGCCGCGTCTATCCGTCTTCCCTCGCCGACGCGGCGATGAGCAGCTCGCTGCGCATCTGGGACGAGGTGGAGGAGGAGTGGCAGGGCAAGCCGAACACGCTGACGAACATCGCGGTGGACTTCGGGGCCCGGGCGGTGGACGGCGGGCGCGCGGCGCCGGGCAACGGGCGGGCGCTGCTGCCGCTGCGCGCGCTTTCGGGGGAGGACGAGCCGCGCGGGGCGTGGTGGATCGTGGTGGAGCCCGGCGACGACGCGGTGGCCGGCAACGGCGGCGGCGATGACGACGACTGGTGGAGCTGCCGCCGCCGCTCGACCGGCGACCGCCAGCTGGTGGTGGTGACGGACATCGGGCTCTCGGTCCGCCTGGGCGGCGGCGGGGGCGACCGCGAAGAGGCGTGGGTGTGGGCGAATTCGCTGCGCACGGCGAAGGCGGCGGCGGGGGTGCGCGTCGAAATCCACTCCACGCGCCACCAGATCCTCGCCGCGGGCGAGACGGACGCGGACGGCCTGGCGCATCTCGAATGGGACGACCCCGGCGACGGCGGCAGCCCCGCGGTGGTCGTGGCCTCGAAGGACGGCGACCTGACGTACCTGCCGCTCGACCGCACCATCGCCGAGGAGTCCGGCGGCTCCCGCGCCTGGCCGCGCGACGGGATGCCCGAGGCGGCGTTCGCGGCGGGCCGCGGCGTGTACCGGCCGGGCGAGAAGGCCTGCATCGAGGCCTACGTCCGCGGCATCGGCCTGGACATCCCGGAGAGCTTCCCGGCGGTCGCCGTGCTGCGCTCGCCCGACGGCCGCCGCGTGCTGGAGACCCCCGTCGAGACGGGGCCCCTCGGCGCGGTCGCGCTGGAGATGCCGATCCCCGAAGACGCGGCGACGGGCCGCTGGTCGCTCGCGCTGGAGATGCCCGGCTCGCGCGGACGCGGCGGGGCCGAGCTGGGCCGGACGTCGTTCGCGGTGGAAGACTTCATGCCGCCGCAGATCCGCGTGGACGCGAAGGGGCCCGACGGCCGCCAGCCCGCGTCCGCCCGGACGATCCACTTCTCGGCGAAGGCGGAATACCTCTTCGGCGGCCCCGCGGCGCACCTGCCGGTCGAGGGGACGGTCACCTGGCAGGCGGCCGCCTTCGCGCCCGCCGGCTGGAAGGGATGGACCTTCGGCGACCCGCGGCGCTCCTACGGCGGCGAGGACGAGAAGCTCGGCGAGTACATCCTCGACGACGACGGCCGCATCGTCTACGCCGCGAAGCGTCCGGCCGGGGCGGCCCCGCCGGCCGCCCTGCGCGCGGTCTTCTGCGCGACGGTCCGCACGACCGGCGGGCACACGGTATCGGCCTTCGCCGGCGCCGACCTCGACCCCTGCTCCCATTACATCGGCCTGCGCCCCGCGTGGGAAGGCACCGTTCCCGTCGCCGTCACCCAGCGCGTGCGCATCGCCGCCGTCGCCCCCGACGGCCGCGCGCCGCCCGCCGATCCCGCGCCCGCGGTGCTGCTCTCGCTGATCCAGGTGGAATGGAACTCCGCGCTCCGCCGCAACGCCGCCGGCCACTACGAATGGCGCAGCGAGCGCGAGGAGCGCGTCGTCGCCCGCGCCACCCGCTCCCTCGCCCTCGAAGGAGAAGGCGAAGACGCCGTGCTCGCCGCCGACTGGGCGTTCGCCGCCCCCTCCACCGGCGACTGGGAAATCCTGGCCGAAGACCCCGGGTCCGGCGCCGCCACGCGCATCTCCTTCCACGTCGGCAACGGCGACGGCTGGTGGGAGGAATCCGCCCGCGCCAACCCCGCCGAACTCGCCCTCTCGTGGGCCGGCGACGGCTCCGCGCGGCCCGGCGGCAAGGCGAAGCTCCTCGTCAAGTCGCCCTTCCCCGGCGAAGCGCTGCTGACCGTCGAAAGCGACCGCGTCCTCCTCGCGCGCCGCCTCGTCCTCGCGGAAAACACCGCCGAGATCGAACTCGACGTCGGCGAAGACTGGGCGCCCTCCGTGCACGCCCGCGTGTCCGTCATCCGCCCCGCCGAACCCGGCGACTCCGCCTGGATGGGCTACCGCGCGCACGGCTCCGCCATCCTCCGCGTCGACCGGCCCGGACGGCGGCTCGGCGTCGAAGTCGCGGCGCCCGAAGTCGTGCGGCCCCGCACGCCGCTCGAAGTCGAGATCGCCGTCACCGGTCCCGACGGCGCCCCGGCCGCGGGCGGCGAAGCGACCCTCTTCGCCGTCGACGAAGCCATCTGCATGCTCACCGGCCACGAATCCCCCGATCCGCTCGCCCGCTTCAACGAGCTCCGCGACGCCGTCACCGATCTCTACGACTTCTACTCCGACATCATCGAGCCCGAACCCGACGCCCCCGACACCGTGTCCGCGCCCGGCGGCGACGGCGCCGCCGGCCTCCGCAGGCGCCTCAACCCCGTCCGCGCCAACCGCTACGTTCCGCTCGCCTTCTGGCGTCCGCGCATCGCCCTCGACGGAAACGGCCGCGCCCGGGCCGTCATCGAGCTGCCCGAATTCTCCGGCGAAGTCCGCCTCATGGCCGTTGCCTGCACCCCCGACGCCCTCGGTGCCGCCGACGCCGCCGTCAAGGTGCGCCGCGACCTCGTCGTGCAGCCCGCCCTCCCGCGCTTCCTCGCGCCGGGCGATCAGTGCGTCCTCTCCGTCCCCCTCCACAACCTCTCCGGCGCCCCGATGGACGTCCGCGTGCGCGTCACATGCGGCGGCCCCCTCTCCTGCGCCGAACCCGAACACACCGCGACCCTCGCCGCGGGCGCCGACACCCTCCTCGCCTTCCCGCTTGCCGCGGGCAACGCCGCCGGCAAGGCCGTCTGCACCATCGAAGCCGACGCCGAAGGCCTCCCCGCCGAGCGCTACGCCGAGACCCTCGAACTCGCCGTACGCCCCGCCGGCGGCCTCTCCCTCCGCACGTCGTACGGCATCCTCAAGCCCGGCGAAAGCACCGGCTTCCCGCCGCCCGACGGCCTCCTCCCCGAGTCCGCCGACCGCACCCTGCGCGTCTCCTCCATGCCGTCGCTCGACCTCTGCCGCGCGCTCCAGTACGTCCAGTGGTACCCCTACGGCTGCCTCGAACAGACCACCTCCGGCGCCTACCCCCTCCTCCGCTCCGAGGAATGGGCCGAACGCCTCGCGCCCGGCGCCTGGGCCGCCGGCGACCCGCGCAGCCGCGTCGAATCCGCCATCGCGCGCATCCTCGCCATGCAGACCCGTACCGGCAGCTTCGCCCTCTGGCCCTGGCTGCGCGCCGACGACGTCCCCGATTCCCTCTACGCCCTCCGCTTCCTCCTCGACGCCCGCGCCGCCGGCTACGCCGTCCCCGACGCCCCCCTCGAATCCGCCCTCCGCTGGGTCCGCTCCTCCGTCCTCGAATCGCGCCTGCCCACCGCTGCCGACACCTTCACCCCCGAATGGCGCTCCGCCATGCGCCTGCGCGCCGAAGCCTGCCGCGTCCTCGCCGCCGCCGGACGCGCCCCCGCCGGCTGGATCGACCGCCTCTGCGAACGCACCGCCGACCTCGACTTCGCCGCCCGCGTCCATCTCGCCTGCGCCCTGCGCGCCGCCGGCGACCCGCGCCGCGCCACCGACCTCCTCGGCTCCCTCCCCATCCCGGCCCCGCGCGCGCGCCGCGGCGGCGACTGCCACGACGGCGACGTCCGCGAAGCCGCCATGCTCCTCGACGCCTGGCTCGACGTCGATCCCGACGCCCCCTCCGTCTACGGCCTCGCCGCCTACCTCCGTTCCCGCCGCAATGCCGAAGGCCACTGGGGCTGCACCCAGGACAACGCCCTCGCCCTCTGCGCCTTCGCCAAGCTCGCCCGGCGCCTGCCCTCCGCCGAGACCCCGCCCGCCTTCGAGTGGACCGCCGGCGCCGGTCCCGCCGAACGCGCTCCCGGCGCGTCCGCCGGCGCCACCCTCGACTGGGAGCGCCGCTTCCCCGGAACCGTCCCCCTGCGCCTGGCCAACACCGGCGACGTCCCCCTCCACTACCTCCTCCAGGACGAAGGCGTCGCCACCGAGCCGCCCGCCCTCTGCAGCGAAGGCCTCTCCGTCGACCGCGCCTTCTTCAACTGGGACGGGACCCCCGCCGACCCCTCCGAACTCAAGCAAGGCACCCTCCTGATCGTCCGCACCACCATCACCAAGCTCCGCGACGGCGACGTCGCCAGCGTGGCCGCCGAGGACCTCCTGCCCGCCGGCTGGGAAATCGAGAACCTCTCCTTCCGCACCTCGGCCGGCAGCTACTGGCTGCAGAAGCAGATGGACAGGGACACCTGCTGGACCGACGCCCGCGACGACCGCATGCTGGTCTTCCCCCGCTCGTTCGGCCTCGACGACACCGCGACCCTCCACTACGCCGTCCGCGCCGTCTCCCCCGGCACCTACGTCCTTCCCTCCGTGACGGTCACCGGCATGTACGACCCCACCCTCCGCGCCGTCGGCCCCGCCCCCCGCACCGTCCGCGTCGTCCCCTGACCGGAAATTGCGACTTGGCGACTTGCGACTCGCGGCTTGTTGGCCCCTCCATCCAAGTCGCAAGTCGCCAAGTCGCAAGCCGTCTCTTTTCCTCCCCCCCGCGCCCGTGAGCCGGCCGCGGCGTGCTTGACTTGCACGGGAGCGGACCGCAGAATCCGGCGCATGAAACATTTCCGGAAGAATGGATTGTTCGTGCTGGCGGCCGCGGCGGTGCTGCTGGCGGCGGTGGGGTTCCGCGGGGCGGGGCTGTGGCACGGGCTCGGACAGGGGATCGTGTACCATCCCGACGAACCGAAGCAGGTGATGCGGCTGGAGTCGTATCTGCACGGGCACTACGTCCACCATGCCGGCAACCTCTTCTACGACGGCTACCCCTACGGCCTCAACCGCGTCGACGAAGCCTTCCTCCGCATCGGGTCGCGCGCCGCGTCCGCCCTCACCGGATGGGTGGCCGGGCAGCCGGTTCCGCCGGCCGTCCCCGACCGCGCCGCGCTCTACCGCCAGTCGCGCGCCCTCCGCCTCCTCTACGGCGTGCTGGCCGCGCTCCTCGTCTACGCCGCCGCCCGCCGCTGGGGCGCGGGACGCTGGGCGGCGCTGGCCGGAGCCGCCCTCTACGCGGCCTCGCCGCTGGCGGTGACCGTGGTGCACTCGACGACGGGCGACATCGGCGTGGACCTCTTCGTCGCGCTGGCCCTCTGGGCGGCGAGCGCGCTGGCGGTCGGCGGCCGGGCGGTCTGGTGGGTGGTTTTCGGCGCGGCGTGCGGCGCGGGCTGGGCGTGCAAGTTCCAGGGCGCCCTCGCGGCGTGGATGGCGATCCCGCCGCTGCTGCTGGGATTGCGCGACGGCGGGCGCGGCTGGGGCCGCCTCGTCGGGGCCGGCCTGCTCGCGGCGCTGGGATTCGCCGGCGCGGCCGTCGTGCTGAATCCGGCGCTGGCGCTGGATACCACGCGCGCATGGCACGACACGGTGCGCAACTTCGGCTTCATCCAGAACTACGGGGTCCCCGCGGAGCGCCTCGCGTGGCCGTTCGGACGGAAGATCGCGTGGGGCCTGGCCCACAACGTCCCGTTCGTCGTCCGCTGCCTGGGGTGGGGGCTGGCCGCGCTCTCGCTCGCGTCGGCGCTGCTGCTGGCGGGCGCCGCCTGGAAACCGGCATCCGCCTCCCTGTCGCGGCGGAAGCGGCGGCGCGCGGCGGACGCCGCCGGGGACGCCCCCGCGCCCGCCCCGGAAGCCATCGACCCCGAACCCACGCCCGAGGAGCGCGCCGAAGCCGACGCGTCGGTTGTGGGCTCGCGCTGGCTGCTGGGGATCGCGACGTTCCCGTGGGTGGCGTTCCTGCTGGCGACGGCGCTCAAGCTGGAAATCCAGCCGTTCCACTTCTCGTTCCTGGTGCCGCCGATGGCGCTGTGCACGGCACTGGCGGTGTCGTGGTGGACCGAGCCGCCCGACGGCGCTCCCCGTCCGCTGGCCGCCTTCCTGGCCGTGCTGCTCGTCGCCGCCGCGCTGGCGGAAGCCGCATGGGGGACGTCGCGCGAGATGTTCTTCTGGCGGCGCCCGGACATCCAGGACCTGGCGCGCCGCCGGTCGGAGGCGGTGTTCGGCGACGGACGCTGGGCGACGGGACGCCGCGGAGCTTCCCGCTGGCTCCACCGCTTCTACGCCGAACCGTCGGTCCTGCCCTGCTTCCGCAACGCCGAATCCTGCCTCGTCTGCCCGCCCGGCGCCTGGCTCGACGGACAGCTCCTCCTCCCGGTCCCCTCCGTGCCCCTGCCGGCCGGAACGGACGATGCGTGGATCTTCCCGGGCGGCCCCGGTTTCCCGCGCAGCGACCGGATGTTCGCGGTGCCCGCCACCGGCTCCGGCCACCATCCGCCTGCCGCGGCGGCCGACGGATCGCCGCTTTTCCTCGATACCTTCGGCGCGCGCGGCGCCTGGACCGAGCGCATCCTCGTCTACCCCGCGCCGCCGCGCAAGCTCGTGATCGGCCTGCGCACCGGCCGCCTCCCCGCCCGCTGCGAAGTCGCCACCGCCCTCGTCGGCCGCGCTCCCGCCCGCCTGCTCGCGCCCGGGAGCCAGACGGTCGTCGAACTGCCGTGTCCCGATCCCGTCTACGCCTTCCCCGCCGACGACGAAGCCGGCAAACCCGCCGTATGGGCCTGCCGTCTGCGCGTCCGCTCCCAGCTCGGCCCCGTATGGGTGAGCATCCTCGCCACGCCGGAAGAGGAGGTCCTGTACCGCCTGCACGGTCCGTCCGCTCCCACGCCGGTTGAGGAAGAAGAGCAAAACGCGGAAGAGGCTGCCGGCGAACTGCCCGCCCCGCCCGCCCTCCATCCCCTCGCCGCCGACCTCCCGCTCTACGCCCGCGAACTCGCCCGCCTCCGCTACCTCGATTCCGACACCCCCTGGCCCATTCCCGTCGCCGAGACCGCCGACGCCGACCCGGCGCTCGCCCCGTCCATTCCCGGCGCCGGTCCCGGCCTCGCCGCCGGCGCCTACCGCTTCCGCGCCCGCGTCGCCTGCGACGGCCCGGTCACCCTCCGTCTCGCCCTCTCCGACCGCATCGCCTCCGACGTCCCCGACGGCCTGCCCTCCGCCGGATTCGACCTCCCGCCCGGCGAACACGACCTCGACTGGACCTTCGAAAAACCGTTCGTCCCCTACGACGCGACCCTCCGCGCTTCCGCTTCCGCCCCCGGTGCGGTCCTCCTGTCCTGGACCCTCAAACCCGATCCCGACCCCATGGCCGCGCCCGGCTGGACCCCGCCTCCTCCCGCCGCGCCCGTCCTGCCCGGCGGCGCCGACCCCGACGCCATCCCCGTGACGCCCCTCGCCGTCGCCTACGACCGCGTCGCCACCCTCCTCGACATCCGCATTCCCGACGCCTGGCACGCCTCCGACACCATCCCCTACGCCGTTTCCGCCCGCCTGCATCCGGGAATCTCCCACCGGCTGTTCGCCGACCTGGCCATTTTCCTGCATCTCGAAAACGACCGCGGCGAGCTGGCCGGGACCCTCGACTTCGCCTTCGCCGACGCCTCCTTCCCCGATGCCCCCCTCCGCTGGAAGCTCAACCGCCCCTCCCTCCCGCCCGGCACCTACACCCTTGCCATCGGCCTCTTCAACGGCCGCCACGGCAAGAAACTCCCCTACGCCCCCCACCAGCGCACCATCCCCGTCAAGACCATCACCGTCCTCCCCGATTAGATCGGTTCCCGGAATCGTGCGGCCGCCGTCCGTTGGTGTTGTGCGGCGGGGGGACTCGCCGCCCTGTCCGGCTTCGCACGGACAAAAACACAAGGTCGTCACCTGACAACGCCATGGTGTCGCCCCCTTTTCTTCTGCGGACGCGCGGAAGCGCGTCCCTCCCCGTGGAGAGCGCACCGGGAGGGTCGCGCTTCCGCGCGACCTTGCGGGGAGGGACACTTCCGGGAAACGGCAGAAAACCGCAACCCGCCCGCGGGCGATCGAGTCGGCTGCTGCCACCGGCCGACTCCATCGAGGTCCGACCGCCAACGCCTTCTTCGGACAGCGCTCGGCACAGCGCCGGCACAGCAGGCAGTCCGGGTTCCGGAACACGCCGTCCACCGCTTTCCCGCGGCGGGCGGGGACGGCGATCAACCCTCGCGCGGCGCGACCTTGAAGCCGAGGCCGACGAACTGGGCGACGTCGCGCCCGGTGTCGTCGGCGACGTCCACCACCACCACGCACGACGTGCGTCCGTCCCGGCGGTAGCGGGCGGTGGCGGTCAGGCGGCTCCCCTTGGGCGCCGCGAGGTAGTTGATCGAGACCTGCTGGGCGACCGTCAGCCGCCCGCGCCCGTTGGTGAGGGCCGCGAACGCGAAGTCGGCCAGCGTGAAGATCGCCCCGCCCATGACCCCGCCGAACGCGTTGCGGTGGCGTTCCCCGAGCTCCATGGACGTCACGGCGCGCCCGCCGCCGAGCTCGTCCAGCACGATGCCGTTGTCGGTCGCGAACCGGTCGTGCGCAAAATACGCCCGCGCGTCTTCGATGCCGTTGAATGCTTCCATTGATCGTTCCTTGTGTTGTCGCCGTTTCCCCTGCGGCCTCCTGCCGCACGGAATGCGGGGGAACATAGCACGCAACGGCGCACAAGTCATCCCCCCGCCGGCCTCCTGGCGGTGCTCACCGCGCCGTGACGAGCGCGATGCCGGCGAGGCACAGCGCCACTCCCGCAACCTGCCGCCAGCCCACGTGCTCGCCGAGGAAGAACGCCCCGACGGCCAGCAGCAGGACCGCCACCGCGCTGTAGGTGACGATCGGGCCGACGCTCGCGTTCCATCCCGCCCGGTAGAGGCAGAGGAAGCCGCCTTCGAGCCCGATGATCGCCAGCCCCAGCGCGTAGTTCGCCCAGTTCATCGCGCGCAGCTGCGCGAGGGGCGCCGCCCCGCGCCCCGTCGCGAAGAACAGCGCCAGCGAGACCGCCGCCGCGATCGTGTAGGCGACGACGAGCGCGGCGAACGGGTTGACCGCCTTCGCCGCCCCGCGCGACGCGAGGTGGTAGACGAGGTTCGACCCGACGATCAGGAACAGCGGCCAGACGGCGTTTCCCATGGCAAAAATCCTTTCGATGAGTCATGCAGGCGTGGGAGGGTCGCGCTTCCGCGCGACCAATGGACATGCAAGGCCGCCTTCCGGCCCGGGAGGGTCGCGCTTCCGCGCGACCTGCACACACGGGAAACGGCCCCTGCGCATTGCCAGAAGCCCGGGAGGGTCGCGCTTCCGCGCGACCGGAACAAAGGACGCGCGGAAGCGCGTCCCTCCCCCGGAGCGCCCCTTGGACGCGCGGAAGCGCGTCCCTCCCCTTGGCCGACCACAGGACGCGCGGAAGCGCGTCCCTCCCCACGGGAACCGAGCCGCCGCTCAGCCATGCCAGTCGAGGACATGCAATTCTCCTTGGTAAGGCCACTCTTCGGGCGCCGGGACCAACCCTTTCCGAACGGGATTGCGTCGGACGTATGCCCATTTTTCGGTGTAGCTGTCACCCGTGCGGAGCTGGGTGTCCCAGCAATCCCGCTGGAACAACGGAGGATGGCGGGAGATGTCGGACGAGTGGACGCGCAGAAGCGCGTCCCTCCCGGAGGGGGTGCTCCAGAAGGCGCGCGCGGCAAGGGCCTTCCAGTACGTCATCCATTTGCGGAAATCGGGAGGTGGATGCAATCCCGGCGCACAGAAAAAGTGGACATGGTCGGGCATGAGGACATAGCGGCCGACCATCCAGTGCCCGGCAGCTTTCCATGCCGACAGGAGCGCCTCGTGCGCGCAGTCGTCGGCAAGCAAGGGCCGGCGGTCTTTGGTGGCGATGGTGACGAAGAGGAGAACGCGGCGGTTTCCACGGGATTCCAGCACGGAAAGGCGGGACGGATGGCGCCGGCTGTGGAATGCAGGCGTGCCGCCGTCCCGGGAGGGTCGCGCTTCCGCGCGACCGGAACACCCGGGAAACAGCCCCTTCGCATCGCCGCCGTCCCGGGAGGGTCGCGCTTCCGCGCGACCTGAATCAGGACGCGCAGAAGCGCGTCCCTCCCCTGGGGCGGCCCCTGGACGCATGGAAGCGCGTCCCTCCCGAAGACCGGAACCAGGACGCGCGGAAGCGCGTCCCTCCCCTTGCGGCGCCCTGTGCGTCACAGCTTCGCCACGAGCGCGGCGAGCTTGGCGCGGGTGGCGTCGGTCTTCTGTTCGTCGATCCTGGCGGTGACGATGCCGGTGTCCTCGGCCTGCCAGTAGCCGCAGATGCCGCGGTATTCGCCGGCGGCGCCGTCGTAGACGCCCGGGGAGTACGAGGAGAGCAGCAGCGCCATCTTGCGGAGCCTGGGCGGCTTGTTGATGCAGTAGAGGCGCTGGACGGGGGCCTGGATCTGCGCGGACATCGTGAAGTAGTAGACGGGCGCGGCCAGCACCAGCGCCTCGGCTTCGGCGAAGAGCGGATACAGCTCCTGCATGTCGTCCTTCTGGATGCACGCGCCGTTGCCCTTGCCGTGGCACCATTCGCAGGCGAGGCAGCCGGCGATCTTCTTGCGGGCGACGTCGACGACCGTGACGGCGTGCCCGGCCGCTTCGGCGGCCTTCTTGTATTCGGCCGCCATCCAGGCGGTGTTGCCGTTCGCGCGGGGGGAGCCTTGGAGAATCAGGATGTTCATGCGGTTTTCCTTTGGTTCGGGTGGTTTTCGAAAGGGCGGACCGCGGCGGACCTCACTCGGCGGCCGCGGCGGTTTCGTCGAGAAGGACCTCGCCCGGCGGCATCATCGGGATGAGTTCCGCGCGGGAATCCGCGAGGGTGAAGCACATCATGCGCTTGCCGGGCGACTTGTCGTAGATGGCGCGGAGGCCCGGCGCCGCTTCGAGGAAGACTTCCTCCAGGCGCTGGCGGTCGGTGCCGACGGCGAAGGCCGCCCGCCCGGTCCACCGCAGCCATTGCCGGGTGGCGGGCAGGAGCGCGACGAGCTCGCACTTCGGATTGGCCGCGAGCTGGCGGTAGACGTCCTTGAACTCGCCGACGCCCAGCCAGAGTTTGCCGTCCACGACGTGGTGCGCGCCGAGCGGACGGAGCTTCGGCTGGTCGCCGTCGGCGGTCGCGAGGAAGAACGCGCCGGCCTGCGAGAGGATGCCGTCGATCCGCTCGATGGGATCGGGCTCCCCGGGTCGTTCCTGCGCTGCGGCGGAGGCGGGGGAAACGGCGGTCGCGGCCAGCAAGGCCGCGCATGCGGCGAGGACGGGGATGGAGTGGTTCATGGCATCGGTTCCTTTCCGGGTTCCATCCTGCCATTGCAGGGGAGGGCGGGCAAGGGGATTCTTCGGGCGCTCCCGCTGTCAGGGGGCGGGCTGGCGGATGCGGTAGGTCAGCGTCTTCCGGGAACGGCCGGGGAGGGGGAAGGAGAACCGGAGCGCCCCGTCGTCGTCCACGGTGCAGGGGATGGAGGAGCTGACGAGGTTCCACGCGGCGGCGGGCGGGCGCTCGGTGGCCTCGATGTCGGCTTCGCCTTCGAGGTCGTTGGCGAAGAGGATGGTGAAATCGAGCTGGCGCGTCCCGTCGGGGTAATCGACGGGCGGCCGCGCGGCGCGCGCGGCGCGGATGCCCGCGATGTCGCCCAGGGACACGTGCAGCGTGCCGGGACACGGCGTGTGCGGCACGGTCACGGCGTGGACGTCGGGATGCGCGCTGCGCGAGCCGAGGGTCCAGTCGAGGCGGCCGGGGAGGAGCGGGAAGCCGAGTCCCATCTCGCGAGTGTTGGGGATGTCGAGGCGCCGTTCGAGCGCCATCCCGGGGGCCGGGGTCGGCATCGGCACCCGCGCGGAATCGTAGACGTGCACGACGGCGGCCGGCTTGCGCGCGATGTCCACGAACGGGATTTCGGTCGGCACCCCGGCCGCCAGGTCCGCGGGCAGACGGAGCGGCCAGACGGACGGCACCGCCGGTTCGGGGGCGTCGGGAGGGAACCACGGGGCGGCGAGCGGGGAAGCGCGGTCGAGTTCGGGACTGCCGACCGGCTTGGGCGGGGCCAGGGCGTCGGGCGGGGCGTCGCGGGGGCCGGCGAAGGAGAGGCGCACGCCGGGCCAGGCGGTGTCGGTCGCGTTGTCGATGCGGACCGTTCCGGTGCAGTCGATCTGCGCCTGCTTGAGGGAGGCCGTCCCGAGGCCGCGCACGGTCATGTGGTAGTGGGCGGTCCAGGAAAAACCCGGCAGCCGGAAGGTCAGCGAATGGCCCATCGCGTCGGACAGCGGCGGATCCAGTTCCAGCTCCAGCGCGCGCCGGCGCGGGGCGGCTTCCGCGGCGTCCTGCGGCGTCCAGACGAGCGGCGCGCCGGGCGGGGACGGCGGGGGGACGTCCGCGTCCGCATCGCCGGCCCACCGCCATTCCTTGAGGGATGCGGGCCGCTTGGGGGTCCAGACGCGGAGGGTGTCGGGATCGATCCCGTCCGGTGGCTCCTCCCAGCGGAAGGTCCGCAGGTCGCCTTTGCCGGATGGCGGGAAATGGACGCGCACCCACGCTTCGCCCTGGCCGACGGCCATCTCGGCCGGGGGCACGGCGGCCGCGGCGGCGAGGGCGGCCGCGGCGGCAAGGGAGAACGCGGCGGCGAAGGGGTTCACGGATGCGCGGCGTGCCAGCGGTGCAGGCATGCGGAGAGGTAGGGGTCCAGGACCGTGTTCGCCTGGTTGAGGATGTAGAGGTGGATGCCGGCGACCCCGGCGTCGACCAGTCCGTCGATCTGCTCAATCGTCCAGCGCATTCCGGCCGCGCGCCGCGCTTCGTCGTCGGGCGCCCGGTCGAACGCCTCCGCCAGCGCCGCCGGCACCGTGGCCCGCGAGAACGCCACCGACCGCTCCAGCTGCGCGCGGCTCGCGACCGGCATCAGGCCGGGCAGGATCGGCACCCCGATCCCCGCGTCGCGGCAGTCGCGCACGAAGTCCAGGAAGACGCGGTTGTCGTAGAAGAGCTGCGTGTTCACGAAGTCCGCCCCCGCGTCGACCTTCCGCCTGAGATGGCGGATGTCGTCCTCCCGCGACGCCGACTCCGGGTGCGTCTCCGGATACCCCGCCACGCCGCAGCAGATGTCCGGATGCCGCGACTTGACCAGCGCCACCAGCTCGTCCGCGTGCGCGAGGCCGCCTTCCGGGGGGCGGAACGCGGTCTCCCCGCGCGGCGGATCGCCCCGCAGCGCCATGATGTTGCGGATGCCGGATTCGTGGATGCGGTCGATCTGCGCCTCCAGCTCGGCGCGCGTCGCCCCGACGCACGTCAGGTGCGCGACGACGGGGGTGAAGCCCATCCGCGCGAGCAGTTCCCACGCCGCGAAGCTGTTTTCGCGGGTGGAGCCGCCGGCGCCGTAGGTGCAGGTGGTGAAGTCGGGACGCACCTCGCGCATCCGTTCGATGGAGCCGCCGAGGATGCCGAAGCCGAGGGGCGACTTCGGCGGATAGAACTCCAGCGAGAGGGTGGGACGCGTGCGCGCGCCGAGAATGGACCGTACGGTGGGTTGGGGTTGGATCATGCCCCGACTCTACCCGAAGCCGCCCCCCCGCGCAAACCCCATTTCGCGCCTCCGCGTTCATGGAGAGGAGGATGCCGGAAAACCGGCGGGAACACGGGGATTTTCCTTGATATCGCAACTGTCCGGGACGACGCCCGCTCCCAGCTCCGGCATTCCCCCTCCCGTCCGGTCGCGCGAAAAAAAACCGGACACCGGGCATTGACGCGGCGGGCAAAGCGTGGTAAACCCTTCCGCGATTCTCAGGAACCCCGTCGGGGCGTAGCGCAGACTGGTAGCGCGTTTGCTTGGGGTGCAAAAGGTCACGAGTTCAAATCTCGTCGCCCCGACCATCTTCTTCCCTTCCCGTTTCCATCCAACCGAAAGGAAGCCACATGGCCAGGAAATACACGAAAATCGAAGGCAACATGCTGATCGCGCAGAGCGGCGGGCCGACCGTCGTCATCAACCAGAGCCTCGTCGGCGCGGTCCTCGAAGCCAAGAAGCACAAGGAAATCAAGAAGATCTACGGCGCCCTCCACGGCATCAAGGGCATCCTCGACGAGGACCTGATCGACCTCGGCCGCGAATCCGCCGCCACGCTCGCGCTCGTCGCCCAGACCCCTTCCTCCGCGCTCGGCTCCGTCCGCAAGAAGCCCACCTACGACGACTGCCTGGCCATCTTCGACAAGCTCCAGAAGTACGACGTCCGCTACTTCTTCTACATCGGCGGCAACGACTCCGCCGAGACCGCCCACATCATCAACGAGGCGGCCAAGAAGAACAAGTACGAGCTGCACTGCTTCCACATCCCCAAGACCGTCGACAACGACCTGCGCGAAAACGACCACACCCCCGGCTTCGCTTCCGCCGCCAAGTTCGTCGCGCAGGCGTTCATGGGCGACGACCTCGACAACGCGGCGCTGCCCGGCGTCAAGATCAACGTCGTCATGGGCCGCCACGCCGGCTTCCTGACCGCCGCCTCCGCCCTCGCCCGCACCTACGAAGGGGCCGGCCCGCACCTGATCTACCTGCCCGAGCGCCCGTTCAGCGTCGACAAGTTCATCGCCGACGTCCAGGCCTGCGTCAAGCAGCACGGCCGCTGCCTCGTCGCCGTCTCCGAAGGCATCGCCGACTCCACCGGCACGCCCATCGCCGTCGCCGCGGCCTCCACCAAGGAAGTCGACTCGCACGGCAACGTCCAGCTCTCCGGCACGGGCGCCCTCGGCGACTACCTGGTCAAGGTCATCAAGGAGAAGACCGACATCAAGCGCGTGCGCGCCGACACCTTCGGCTACCTGCAGCGGTCCTTCCCGGGCCTGGTCTCGGCGAACGACGCGAAGGAAGCGGCCGCCGTCGGCGCCGCCGCCGTCAAGTGCTCCACGAGCGCGGACATCGACGGCTCGATCGCGATCCGCCGCGTGAAGGGCAAGAAGTACCAGGTCAAGCTCGAGCGCGTCCCGCTGAAGAACGTCGCGAAGAACACGCGCTGCGTGCCGGACGCGTACATCGCCAAGACGGGCAACGACGTGACCAAGGCCTTCATCGACTACGCCGCCCCCATCGTCGGCCCCCTCCCGAAGATCGGCCGCTTCAAGGGCGTCAAGGTCAGGAAGTAAGGCACCCCGTCCGCCATCCGATCCCGTCCCGCGGCCTCCCCGCGGTGGAGCGGGACCGAAAAAAACCGCCCCGGAATCCGGGGCGGTTTTTCCGTCGGAGTTTTCGGAGCGGCTTGTCCCGTCCGGTATTTCCACCGCGGACGCGCAGAAGCGCGTCCCTCCCCGCGGAGAGCGCACCGGGAGGGTCGCGCTTCCGCGCGACCGTGTGGGAGGGAAACGTCCGGGAAGCCGCAGGAAAACCGAATCCGCTCCAGACGAACCCCCTGCGGTTTCCCGTGCGCGCGGGTAGGGCGGGCAGTCCCTGCCCGCCGGAGTCCGTCATGCCGGAGGACGGCGACGGAAATGTGCGGACGCACTGGCCCGTTCCGTGTTCCGGCGGTGGGGAAACTCGCCGCCCTGCCCGGCCTTGCGCGAACGAAAACGCCGGTTCTCCGCCTGGCGACTCCGACGGCCGGCGCCGCGGCTCACACCTTGGAGAGCGGCACCCAGCCGGTACGCCGGCGGAACATGCGCGAGAGGGTGGGGGAGCTGGCGGTGCGCATCCGGCGTCCGAGTTCGCGCACCGTCTCGCCGCCCTGCATCCGGATGCGGCAGACCGCGAAGGGCCGCGTCGTCGGGTCGTTCGGCCCGCGCTGGAACGACAGCGCCGCCTCGAATCCCGACAGCGCCGCCATCTCCACCGCCACTTCGTCGAATTCCCCCCACGGCCACGCCAGCACGCGCGCGGGCTGGCCCGTGAGCTCCTCCAGGCGCTCCCGGCACAGCAGGAACTCGTTGAGGCAGAACTCGATCCGTTCCTCGGTGCGCCGCCGCACCAGCGGGCGGTCGAACATGCCGTCGCCGACGGGCCAGAAGCCGTCGTGGGCGTAGGCGGAGCCGGTGGGATAGACGGGGCCTTCCTCCTGCGCGTCGGCATCGAGGCCGTGGAGGGGGTCGGCTTCCGACTTCGACCGCCGGTCGCTCGCCCGGTCCGAGACGAAGCACGCCTGGCGGGTATGCGTCCCGGCGACGAGCTCGTGTCCCTGCTCCTCCGTGAGGATGCGCAGTTCGAAGCGGTTCATGAAGCCGGAGGCATCGTTGCGTTCCGCGGCCATGGCCCATGCGTCGCGGGACATCGGCAGGGACCGCAGGTCCGCGCCTTCGGTGGTCGAATCGGGGCGGCAGGGGCCGTCGTGCAGGAACGCGGTCACGCACGTGAACGCGGCGCTCAGGCCGAACTCGCGCAGGAGGGGGGCGGCGTAGACCCAGTGGTCGAGGAAGGCGTCCTCGAAGGTGATCGCGTAGGCCTTCTCGGGGATGCTGCCGCGGCCCTTGACGTAGTCGATCGCGCGGGAGAGGGGAACGCACTGCCAGCCGCGGTCGCGCAGCCATTCCAGCTGCGTGCGGAACTCGGCGGGGGGGATGCCGCAGACGGGGGAGATGTTCCGGTACGATAGAATCGGGATGCTGGCTTTCATGGGCGCCACTCTAGGCGAACGCCCCGCCGTTGTACAGCCCCGATTCCGCCCTCCGCACCGCCGGGTCGGTCGGTGCGGGCAGGTGCGTTCATGGTGGGGGAGCATGTGGGAGCGGGAGGGGAAAACAAGGGGTTTTCCCGTGTTGTCAAAACGGAGCCGGGCGGGCCCTGCACCCGCCGGCAGCGTCCCGGGCGCCTGCCGGCGGCGGGGCGCCGCCGCCCGCTCGGGGTCCCGCCCGCGGGAAAGGAGAACCTGGCACGGAACGGAGATGCGTCCGGCGGGGCGCCGCCGCACGCGGGGGACTTGCGCGCGGCGGGGGATGCGCGTAGGATGGGAGGACCATGCAAACGAACGACACTCCGAAACGGGCCTCGTGGTCCGGACAGCTTTCCTTCATCCTGGCGGCGGCGGCTTCGGCCATCGGACTGGGCAACCTGTGGCGCTTCCCCTACCTGGCGGCGCAGTACGGCGGGGGGACCTTCATCCTCGTGTACCTGGTGCTGGTGGTGACGCTGGGCTTCACGCTGATGGTGACGGAAATCGCCATCGGCCGCCGCACGCGCCAGAGCCAGATGACGGCCTACGGCAAGCTGCATTCCGGGTTCGGCATCCTGGGGTTCCTCTCGACGCTGATCCCGTTCGTGATCGTCCCCTACTACTGCGTGATCGGCGGCTGGGTCCTGAAGTACTTCTGGACGTACCTGCGGATCGTCTCCGGCGACGTTTCGTCGGTGGCGGCGCTGGAGGAGCCGGGGGCGTTCTTCGGCGGGTTCGTGTCGGCGCCGTTCGCGCCGTTCGGGTACGGGATGCTGTTCATCCTGGCGTGCGCGCTGGTGATCGTGCTGGGGGTGAAGGGCGGCATCGAGCGCTCGAACAAGGTGATGATGCCGCTGTTGCTGGCGATGGCGGTGGGGATTTCGGCGTTCGTGTGCTGCCAGCCGGACGCGGCCGAGGGGCTGAAGTACTACCTCGTGCCGAACATGGATTCCCTGCGCGCGGCGGGGGCGGACGGCGTGGCGCGCTTCTCCGTCGCGCAGCTGGGCAAGACGGTGCTGGGCGCGATGGGGCAGATGTTCTATTCGCTGTCCCTGGCGATGGGCATCATGATCACGTACGGATCGTACATGCGGGAGGGCGACTCGATCGAGAAGAGCGTGCGCCGGATCGAGATTTTCGACACGCTGGTCGCGGTGCTGGCGGGGCTGATGATCATCCCGGTCGTGTACATGTACGCGGTCAAGACGGGCACGCCGGTCAAGGAAGCGATGAACGCGGGCCCCGGGCTGATGTTCGTGACGCTGCCGCGGGTCTTCGCGGAGTTCGGCGGGGTGGGGCCGTGGGTGGGGCTGGCGTTCTTCCTGCTGGTGGTGTTCGCGGCGCTGACGTCGGCGATTTCGCTGTACGAGGCGTGCGTGGCGGCGGTGTGCGACCTGCTGAAGATGGAGCGGCGGCCGGCGACGTTCTTCACGTTCTTCCTGATTTCGTTCCTGGCGGTGTTCTCGGCGCTGGGCTACGGGGCGTGGGGCGACGTGACGCTGGGGGCGGGGCTGCGCAACATGGGGATTGCGGGCGACTGGACGCGCGGGGGGCTGATGGGGATGCAGTTCCTGGACTTCTTCGATTTCGTGACGAATTCGTTCCTGATGCCGATCGTGGCGGCGGTGACGTGCGTGTTCGTCGGCTGGGTGGTGGGGACGAAGGCGATCGAGGACGAGGTGGCGCGCGGGCAGGACGGCGGCTTCGCCGGGGCGGGCTTCTACCGCGCGATGGTCCGCTACATCGCCCCCACGCTGATCACGGCAATCCTGGTCAGCGAGGTCTGCCGCGCCTTCGGCATCGGCGGCTGGAAGATCTGAGGACGGGATCATGCTCGCGCAACTCCTCCACAACCTCGCGCTCGTTTCCAGCGCGGCCGCCTGGATCGCCGCGCAGATCGTCAAGCTGGCGATCTTCGTCGTCCGGGAGCGCAAATTCGACTACGGCTTCCTGCTTCGCCTCGGCGGGATGCCCAGCTCGCACACGGCGGCGTCGGCGGCCGGCGCGCTGTCCATCGGCCTGACGTGGGGCTTCCACTCGGCGGGCTTCACGGTGGCGGCGGGCCTGATGGCGCTGATCATGGTCGATGCGCAGAGCGTCCGCTACGCGGCGGGACGCCAGGCGCGGTTGCTCAACCAGATGGCGGAAGACTTCTACCGCAACCACAAGTTCTCCCCGGAGAAGCTGGTGGAATTCCTGGGCCACACCCGCTTCGAGGTCCTGATGGGGTTGCTGCTGGGCATCGCCGTCGCCCTCGGCGTCCACTGGCTCCTCGGAGACTGGGCCGCCGCCTGGCTGGCGGAAAACGCCACCGCTTCCGCCGCGGGCTGATGGGGGTGGTTTGGGGGCCGGGATGGGGCTTTCCACAAGGTCGCGCGGAAGCGCGACCCTTCCGTTGCGGTTTCCGCGGGGAGGGACGCGCTTCTGCGCGTCCGCGGCGGGAAAGGGAGCGGCAAGGGGGCGCGGATTCGGGCTTGTTTCGGGGGGCGGGCGGGGATAGGATGCAAAAACACACTTTCGGAGAACGCGCATGAGCAAGGACATCAAGGAAATCGGCGTGGCGGTGCTGGGGTTCGGCACGGTCGGGGCGGGCGTCGTCGAGACGCTGCTGGAGAACGGGGACCTGCTGGAGCGGCGGCTGGGGGTGCGGCTCGCGCTGCGGGCGGTGGCGGATCTCGACATCACGACGGACCGCGGGGTGGTGGTTCCGGAGGGGCTGCTCACGACGGACGGGGCGGCGGCGCTCGCGCGGCCGGATGTGGATGTCGTGGTCGAGCTGATCGGCGGGACGGGGATCGCCAAGAAGTTCATCCTGCAGGCGCTGGCGGCGGGGAAGACCGTCGTGACGGCGAACAAGAAGCTGCTGGCGGAGCATGGGGCGGAGCTCCTCGCGGCGGCGGATGCGGGCGGGGCGGACCTGCTTTTCGAGGCGAGCGTGGGCGGCGGGATTCCCATCATCAAGGCCCTGCGCGAGGGGCTCTGCGCGAACCGGATCGAGAGCATCTACGGGATTCTGAACGGGACGTGCAACTACATCCTCACCCGCATGGAGGAGGAAAAGCTGCCGTTCGACACGGTCCTCAAGGCCGCGCAGGCGGCGGGCTACGCGGAGGCGGAGCCGAGCCTCGACATCGACGGCCACGACACGGCCCACAAGGCCGCCGTCCTCGCCACGCTCGCGTACGGGCAGATCGTGCCGCTCGGCAAGGTCCGCACGGCCGGCATCCGCGGCATGGACGCCGCCGACATCGCGTACGCCGCCGAGATGGGCTACCGCATCAAGCTGCTCGCCATCGTCCGCCGCGGCCCCGACGGCGTGGAGGCGAGCGTGCAGCCGACGCTCGTCGCGCACAGCCACCAGCTGGCGGCGGTGTCGGGGGTCTTCAACGCGGTCCAGGTCAGGGGCGACGTCGTGGGCACCACCCTCTACTACGGACGCGGCGCGGGCCGCGCGGCGACGGCGAGCGCCGTCGTGGCGGACATCGCGGACGCGGCGCTCGCGCTCCGGGCGGGCGTGCGTCACCGTCCGCTGCCGGCCGGCGCCGCCGCCGCCGGGGACGCGGGCGGGGCGCTGCGCTTCTGCCCTCCGGAAGCCATTCGCTCGCGCTACTACCTGCGCTTCGCGATGCTCGACCGCCCCGGCACCCTCGCGCGCGTCGCGACGGTGCTCGGCAACCACGGGATCGGCATCGACTCGGTGATCCAGCACGAGGCCGCCCCCGACGCGGAGTACGTGCCGGTCATCCTGGTGACGAGCGCCGCCCGCGCGGGCGAGCTCGACGCGGCCCTCGCGGAGATCGCCGCGGCGGACGGCGCGGTGCAGGGCGACGCGGTCGCGTACCGGATCGAGGATTTCGAATAGGAAGGAGGAGCCGAAGATGGCTTTGTTTGTCCAGAAATACGGCGGAAGCAGCGTGGCCGACGCCGAATGCATGCGGCGGGTCGCCCGGCGCATCCGCGACACGCAGAAGGCCGGCAACCGCGTCGTCGTCGTCGTCAGCGCCATGGGCGACACCACCGACGACCTCATCGCCCTCGCCAAGCAGGTCAACCCCTATCCCGACGAGCGCGAGATGGACATGCTCCTCGCCACCGGCGAGATGGCCTCCAGCGCCGTCCTCACCATGGCCCTCCAGGCGCAGGGCGTCAAGGCCATCAGCGTGACCGGCCGCCAGGCGGGCATCCGCGTCGATTCCACCCACCTCAAGGCCAAGATCGAGCAGATCGACCCCGCGCGCATCAAGCGGCACCTCGCGCAGGGGTACGTCGTCGTCGTCGCCGGCTTCCAGGGCATCAACCGCGACAACGACGTCGCGACCCTCGGCCGCGGCGGCTCCGACACCACCGCCGTCGCCCTCGCCGCCGCGCTCAAGGCCGACCGCTGCCAGGTGCTCAAGGACGTCGAAGGCGTCTTCACCGCCAACCCGCGCGTCGTGCCCGGCGCGCGCAAGATGGACGAAATCACGTACGACGAGATGCTCGAACTCGCCAGCAGCGGCGCCGAAGTCCTGCAGTCGCGCGCGGTGGAGTTCGCCAAGAAGTACGGCGTCGTCCTGGAAGTGTTGTCAAGTTTCGTGGTCAAGCCCGGCACGCTGGTCCGGGAGGAGGTAGAAGAAATGGAATCCGTCATCATCCGCGGCATCGCCGCCGACAAGAACCAGGCCAAGGTCACCCTGCGCGCCGTCCCCGACAAGCCGGGCGTCGCCGCCGGCATCTTCAAGGCCCTGGCCGCCGCCAACCTGAACATCGACATGATCGTCCAGAACATGAGCGAAGACGGCCGCACCGACCTCTCCTTCACGCTGCCGGCCGACGACCTCCACAAGGCGCAGGCCGTGCTCGAACCGATCATGAAGAAGGCCAAGGCGGCCGACGTCCACTTCGACACCGGCATCGCCAAGGTCTCGATCGTGGGCGTGGGCATGAAGAGCCACTCCGGCGTCGCCTTCAAGATGTTCGACATCCTGGCGGCCAACAAGATCAACATCGAGATGATTTCCACCTCGGAAATCAAGATCTCGGTGGTGATCCGCGCCGCCGACGCCGACCGCGCCGTCCGCGCCCTCCACGACACCTTCGGCCTCTCCCGCAAGCCCAAGGCGAAGGCGCCCAAGGCCCCCGCGAAGAAGGCGCCCGCCAAGAAGCGCGGCTGACGCGCTTCCCATCCCCGCGTTTCCCGAACGCCCGTCCCGGCACCCCGCATGGTGTCCGGGACGGGCGTGTCCGTTGGCTTTTCCCGGAGCACGGGCGGTCCGCGTGGAATGTCCCGTGCCAAGTCCGCGAAGTCCGCCAAGGCGGGCGGGGAATGGCGGAATGTTCATGGAAGGGAGGATGACGGGAAACGGGGGAAAACATCAAGGTTTTCCGTAATCTCAAATCGGGTGGCGGAGAGGGAAGAAGCAAGGGCGGCAGGGGCTCGGGTGCAGGCTCGCGGAGGGTTTTGGATTGCGTGGGAGGGAGAGGGGGTGGTAGAAAGAACCTACCATGAGCGGTTACGTGTGCAGATTCGGGTTTTGGCGCCGATCGGCCTCGCAGGCGGCCGGAAGCCGCGGGCCGGGTCGGTCGCGTGCACGGCCGGGAAAGGACGGACGAATGAAGAACGTGGTGTTGGCGGTGGGCGCGGCGGTCGCGCTGGCGGTGGTCGGGACGGCGGGGGCCGCGCCGAATTTCCCCGTGGGAACGCACGTGGTCAAGGGCTCCGTCCGGGGCTACGACGAGAACGGGCGGAACGTGGTGCTGCCGGCGTCGCGGGGGATTTCGATACGGGCGGTCAACTCGAACGGCGTCGTCATCGCGGAGTCGAAGGTCCGGGATGCGTCGGCGGACGGGGTGAATTTCGCGCTGCGGATTCCGCTTTCGACGGAGGCGACGGATTCGTCGTGCGCGGTGGGGGACAAGCTGGAATGCGTGATGGTGGAACCCGGCGGGCTGATGGTGGGGGCGGAGCCGCTGGTGGTCGGCGGGGCGCGGGAGGCGCAGTCGGTGACGCTGCGGCTGGTGGACGTGAAGCAGTACGTCTCGGCGGACGGGACGCGCACGAACGAGGTCGCCCAGGCCTACGTGGACGCGATCCAGGCGTGGATGGCGGACGAGGCGGCGTACGGGGGGCGGGAGTACGATCCGTTCGCGGACTACGACGGGGACGGGCGCTCGAACTACGCGGAGTACCTGGCGGGGACGAATCCGTTCGACGAGAGCGACCGGCTGGAAGTGCGGTCGATCGAGATGGCGGACGGGAAGGCGGCGCTGTCGTTCGAGTACGTCGGCGGCCACGTCTACGGGGTGCGGGCGGCGCGCGACCTGTCGAACCCGGAGTGGCTGGCGCAGAAGGTGCGCGCGAGCGCGGAGGGGGCGGAATTGCAGCAGGTGGTGCCGTCGGCGGACCCGGACGACGTGGGCGAGGCGACGATCTGGATGACGCCCGCGGCCGACGAGTCGATGGGATTCTACGTCCTGGAAGCGAAGTGAGCCCCCGGGGAGGGACGCGCTTCTGCGCGTCCGCAAACAAAAGGCCGCGCGGAAGCGCGATCCTGCCGGAGGGGGCGTCGCTTTATTTGGCGGCGCGGCGGCGGCGGGTGGGGGCCGGGGTGGTGTCGGAGGGGGCGGGGGAGGGGAGGAGGGGGGCGATGTGGGCGGAGAGGTCGTCGGCGAGGAGGGTGACGGCTTCGCGGAGGGCGCGGATGTAGGAGGGGATGGAGGCGTCGGCGGGAAGGGCGCGGTAGTGGGCGATGCGGGGGGCGTCGGAGGGGGAGAGTTGCCAGGAGGCGACGAGATCGAGGGAACCGCCGAGGGGGGCTTCCATGCGGAGGATGCGGAGGGTGACGGTCGCGGCGGCGGGGGTGGAGGGGGTTGTGGAGGGGTAGAGGTCGATGGTGGCGGAGGGGAGTTTTTCGAGGAGGCGCGCGGCGAGGAGTTCGCGGATGGAGGCGTCGAGGGGCGTCGCCCAGCGGTGCTGGTCGAGGGGTACGAGTTCGGCGTCGGGGGTGGCGTCGGAAAGGATCACGATCTGGGGGCGGTCGAGATGGCGGGGAAGGGTCACGGGGGCGATGTCGATGCGCGGGGCGTCGGCGGGAAGGTCGCGGGAGGCGAAGGTGTCCCAGATGGTCGCCGGGGCCAGGGTGTGGAGGTGCGGGGAGGGGGAGCGTCCGCCGAAGCAGCCGGGGAGCAGGAGGAGGGCGGCGAGGGCGGCAGGAAGAAGGAGGTGGTGGATGGGTTTGTTCATGGGGTGTCTCCGGGGTTCGGAAGGAATGTAGGGCAAAGGGGGCGCGGCGGAAAGGAAAAAGCGGAGAGGGAAACGAACTTCGATGCGGCGGTGGCCAAGGTGGCAAGGAGGATGCGGGGGAAGATGGGGCGGTTTGCTGGGGGTAGGGGGGCAAGGCCGGCCTTTTGCCAAGGGGGCGCAAGGGACTGGGGGGACGGGCCCGGAAGGGGGGTGTTTCATGGGGGGCTGGATGGAGAAAAACCGATGGAAACTCCAATGTTTTTCCTGTTTTCAAAACGGCTTCCGGGGCGGGAGGAGGGGGCGGCAGCGGGCTTCAGTAGCGGGGCGCGCGGGGCAATCGGAAGGCGTTGTCCGGACACGAGCCGCGTCCGGCGTTCCAGGGCAGCCAGCGGGGGATGGAAGCCGTTCCCTTGGATGCGGTGCCGGCGGCGGACGTTTCCTCCACGTCCCAGCCTTCGGCGAGTTCGAACAGGCCCCAGTCGGTGGTTTCCTCGCCGACCCGCTGCTCGGACATGAAGCGGCCGGAGCGGGCTCCCGGGGCGGCGAAGCCGAGATGGTAGTAGTTGGCGACGAAGCCGCGCCCGTAATAGACGGTGATGCCGTTGGCGGAGGTCCGCCAGGATTCCAGCTGGGAGAACACCGCCTGCTCGGTGATTTGCCCGCTCTCGACGTGCGCCATCATGCCGGTGCGGCCGTCGAAATCGAACCAGTACTGGATGCGCTGGCCGGTGTGTTCCGCAAGCATCCGCCATTTTCCCGTGAAGGGGTTGGCGGCGAAGAGGGGATACCGGACGCGGGACAACGACAGGAAGCCCCTGGCACCGGTCAGGTACACGTCCGCCCAGCCGATTGCCATGGACCTCGCGGCGGCGCCCTCGTTCCAACCCCCGGCGACGTAGTTCGGGGGAGCGGACATGTCCTCCCAGCGCGTGATGTGCAGCTGGCTTGCACCCGGCCACTCGAAGGCCAACTGCTTCCCGGCTTCGAAGCGGGTCTCGATGCCCCCCGCTTCCGGCAGGCTGGCGCGCGCCGACTCCAGCGCCGCGCGCTCCGCTTCCGTCATGCCCGAGAAATCCAGTTCCCACCGCACATCCGCGGGGCCGGATTCCGCGACCTGCGCGGCCAGGGCGCGCAACGCCTCCGCGCCGCCCTCCGCCACGCGGCCGAACACCGTCCAGGCCGTCGCGGTGTTGGTCAGGGCGAAGGCGATTTCCCCGCCGCCGGTATGGGGGCCTTCGCCTTCCACCAACGCCAGCGCGCCCTCCGGAAAGGCGCTCCAGGCTTCGTCCGTCTTCCCGACGACGGTGTATCCCGGCCCGCCCGCGTACGCCCACGAGCCGTCCGCTTGCCGCACGTTCTTCAAGCCTCCCCGCAGGGTGGTACCCGTGTTCCAGTCGAAGACCATCCCGTCGTAGAAGGCATCCCCGCCGCCGCCCCGCACCCGTCCGTCCGCCGGGTCCACCCAGCTGCGGGTGCCATCCGCCAGTCCCATGAAGTTCGCCACCGCCGAGGGCTGGCCCGAGGCGTCCAGCACCACCCGGAAGTCCGGGAACTCCCCGTCGGCGCTCCGCGCCGTCGCCGCGACCTCGGCGCGGCACGCAACCGCCGCGAGCAGGACGCACGCAAGACCCAGCCAGCATCCTTTCATCGGTTGTCCGTCCTTTCCCCGGCAAAAAGGCGGCCCCGTGCGGGACCGCCTTCTCCGTTCAGTGGGTGTGCGGAATCACTTGCGCAGCTTGCGGCGCAGGGCCATCGCCAGGGCGCCGATGCCGAGGAGGCTCATCGTCGCCGGTTCGGGGACGGCGGAGGTCTCGGAGAGGGTGCCTTGGAGGTGCAGGTCGCTGACCGTGCTCGTCTGGAAGGCGAAGTTGCCGGTGGGGGAGGTCGTGGCACCGCTGGCACGGGGACCGTTGCCGATCAGGAACACGCCGCCGGAGCCCGAAAGGTTGCCCAACGAGGAATCGACAGGAAGGTTGGCTTGTGCGCCGCCCCCGGCCGTGAAGGTGATCGAATCGAGGACGCTGCCGGACGGGGCATTGGTGGAGGAGCTGACATACCAGTCCAGGTTGTCGGGACCGGCCTGGGAAACGCGGGCTTCGCCGACCATCGTGGCGCCGGTGAGCTGGAAGCCTTCTTCGATGGAGAAACCGAAGTACAGGCCCCCGTCCACGGGATCGCTCGTGGTGGCGGGCATGTTGTTGATGTTGAAGATGTCGTTTTGGCTGGCCGTGTTGTTTTGCTTGCTGGAGTGGTAGACGGCAAGATCGGTGACGCCGACGGAGGTCTGGCCTCCGTAGTAGGTGTAGTCACCGTTTTTCGTGCCGCTTGCGACGCCGTCGGTGCCCCAGCTGGCCCAGGTGCCGGTGATGTCTGCGTAGGCTGCCGCGGCGATGGCCATCACCGCGAGGGCTGTCAGTGTTTTCTTCATGTTTTAGGTTCCTAAAGTGCCGCTGTTTTGCAGTGTTGCAACACGAGAGGACCGGAATCAGCCGCCAGCGGCGCACGGAATCATCCAATCCACGGC
>JAFXQI010000016.1 GCA_017527155.1 Kiritimatiellia bacterium | reverse complement strand
GGTCATCCCGCAGGAACCGGCGAAAAAGGCGAACGACGCCTACCGCCTCCTGGGCATTCCCTCCCCGGTGAAACTCCCCCGCCCCGACCGTCCCTCCCCGTAGTCAGAATCCAAAGCCGGGAATTACAGATCATTGGAAAACTCCCGTTTCCCCGCCGGGCTGCCAGATGGGCCAAAACCCGGGCGCTTCCCCCACAATCGCCTTATTGCGGCGCGGCGGCGCTACGAGAGCGGCACGCCGTTGGCGTCCGCGTTGATGGTGCAGATGTCGGTTTCCCGCCACGGCGCAAAAATCGCTTGCCATTTCGCGACCCCCCTGCTAGGCAATCCCCGCCCATCGCGCCATCGCCGTGAACCGACTGCAAGCCAACATCTGCCTATTGTGCGTCACCCTCTGCTGGTCCGCCGAAATCATCCTCTTCGCCTGCATCCCCGCCGGCGTGCCAGCCTTCGCAACCACGTGCGCGACCACCTTCGCGGGCTCGGCCCTCCTCGCGGTGTCCTTCCGCCGCCGCGTCGCGGCCGCCCTCCGTTCCGGCGGATGGAAGTTCCCCGCCTCCGCCCTCCTGCTCGCCGCCCTCAGCACCTCCTACAACACCCTCTTCCTCGTCGGCGTCAAATCCTTCGACGTCGCGTCCGGCGCCTTCACCTTCTGCATGACCGTCGTCGTGTTGCCGGTCGTGCTGCTCTCCCTGCGGCGGCGCGTCGCGCCGGCCACCTGGATTTCCGTCGTGCTCGTCCTCGCGGGCATCTGCCTCGCCCTCGGCCCGGCCCTGCGCCGCACGCACCTGCCGGGGCTCGCCATCATGGCCGTCGGGTGCCTGCTCCGGGCCGTCCAGATCGTCCTGCTCGCCGACCTCGTGAAAAAGCACGACCCGATCGCCGTCGCCGTCCTGGTGCAGGGCTTCTCGAGCGTGCTGGCGCTGGGCGGATGGGCGATCCAGGACCCGCGCCTCTTCGCGGGGCTGCCCGTCTCCCGGGCGCTCGTCGCGGCCTGGGCGCTGTACGCGTACTTCGTCGTGGCCTTCGCCCAGTGCCTGAACGTCTTCGCCATGCGCCGGGTCACGGCCGCCAACGCCACCGTCGTGTACTCGGTCGAGATCGTCTTCTCGCTGCTGTGGGGCGTGTTCCTGCCGGAAGGGATCGTCGAGCGCGTCGTCCTGACGCCGGCCGTCGCGATCGGCGCGCTCCTCGTGGTGGCGGGCTCGGTCGCCGAAATCGCCGACTTCCGCGGTCTCCGCCGCGCCGCCGAAGGAGGCGCCCCGTGAGCCGCCGCCGCGCCGCCGCCGCCGCCGTGCGGTTCCTCGCCCTCGTCGGCATCTACCTCGTGGCGGCGGTCCCCTTCCGGACGATGAGCCTGATCACGGGCTTCACCGACGTCCGCCCCGTCACGGCGATCGCCCCGGTGTACGCGGTGTTCTTCGGTCCGCTCGGCTGCCTGGCGGTCGCCTTCGGCAACCTCGGCGCCGACGCCGTGTCGGGCTCGCTGCGCTGGACCTCGATCGCGGGCTTCGCGGCCAACTTCCTCGGCCCGCTGCTCGTGTGGGTCTACTGGACGCGCCTCTCCCGCACGCCTTTCGCCCTGCGCACGGTCGGCGAGTTGTTCCGGCACAGCCTGGCGGTCGCCGCGATGGCCCTGCTCGAGATGGTGATCATCGCCCCGGCCGTCGCCCTCGTCTACCCCGACGTCGACGCCGCGTACTTTGCCCTCACGGTCTTCCTGAACACTTCGGCCTTTCCCGTCTTCTTCGGCATCCCCCTCGCGATCCTCCTCCAGGAGGAACTCGGCTTCGTCCCGTTGCCGCCGCGGCGCGCGCGGTCGGGTGGGGGTTGACGGCGGACCTGCGGCGCGAAGCGCGAAGCGCGCGGAGACCGGGGGGCGGCCGCCGGAAATTTTTTCCAATCATTGGAAAACGGGCAAAAAATCTTTCCAATCATTGGAAAATCCTGCCCGGTTTTTCCAACCATTGGAAAAATGTTTTCCAATCATTGGAAACCGCTCCGCCCGCCGATGGGCGGGCGGAAAGGGCGCGGTCGGGAAACGATGGGGCTGGCCGGCGGTCGCGCGGAAGCGCGCCCCTCCCCGCGGAGCGGCCATCGGGGCGGAGGCCCGGAGGGGGCTACATGTCGGGGAGGGTGGCTTCGTAGGCGTCGGCGTCGAGGAGGGAGCGGAAGGCGGACGGGTCGTCGGGGCGGATGCGGCAGAGCCAGCCTTGATTGTAGGGGGATTGGTTGACGAGTTCGGGGGTCTCGGCGAGGGCTTCGTTGATGGCGGTCACTTCGCCGGAGACGGGGGCGTAGACATCGTTCGCGGCCTTGACCGACTCGACCACCGCCATCTCTTCGTCGGCTTCCACGCGGTCGCCGACCGTCGGCAGTTCGACGAAGGTCAGCTCGGACATCTGTTCCTGCGCGTAGTCGGTGATGCCGACCGTCAGTTCGCCGGTTTCTTCCTGGCGGCACCAGCAATGGGCCTTCGTGTATCTCAGTTCGCTCATCTCGTCTCTCCTGGCGTGTACGTTCGGCCCCGCTTTTAGCGTCCGGCGGCGCGGACTGCAAGCCCCATCTGCGGCCCCCTTGTCCGGCCCCTCCGCGCCGGTGCCGCGGGGGAGCCGCAGGGCGGGGGCCAAGCGCATTTGAGATTACGGAAAAACAGGCGTTTTCTTGCGGTTTTTCGCCATTGTTTCCACCATGAGCGTCACGGGGTAGGGGATGGGGGTGGGGAGATGGCTTGAAAATGACGTTTCTGGTTGTAAGTTGTTTGTGTTTTTTCTGCCTGTTGTCAAAAACTTGATTTCGGATGGCAAAACACGTATTGTTTTCTTGAAACAAGTGATGGATTGAATGGAATGCAACTTGTTTTGACGGAATGAAATGAAAACAGGAGAAACAACTGGTGCGGAGGCACTGATTCAGTGTCTGCTGGCGGCGGGAATCGACCAGGCGTTCGGGATACCGGGGGGGGCGGCGCTGACGCTGTACGACGCGCTGTACGCGCACCGGGACCGGATGCGGTTCGTGCTGGCCCGCCACGAGCAGGGGGCGACGCACATGGCGGACGGCTACGCGCGCGCGACGGGGCGTCCGGCGGCGGTGTTCGTCACGAGCGGACCGGGGGCGACGAACACGGTGACGGGCATCATGGCGGCGTACATGGACAGCATCCCGTTGCTGGTCGTCACGGGGCAGGCGACGCGCGCGATGCTCGGCAAGGACGCGTTCCAGGAAACCGACGTGTTCAACCTGACGATGCCGATCGTCAAGCACAGCTACCTCGTGAAGTCGGCGGATGACGTTCCGCGCGCGGTGCGCGAGGCGGTGTACATCGCGACGAGCGGCCGGCCGGGTCCGGTGCTGATCGACGTGCCGCAGGACGTGGCGCAGGAGCCGTGCCGGGCGCCGCTGGATGCGCCGGTGGAGCTGCCGGGATACCGTCCGGCGGTGCGCGCGTATCCGCCGGAGGCGGTGGAGACGGTGGCGGGGTGGCTGGCGGAGGCGCGGCGTCCGGTGATCCTGGCGGGGCACGGCGCGGTGCTGTCGGGGGCGTCGGCGGAGCTGCGGCGGCTGGCGGAGGCGGCGCGGGCGCCGGTGGCGGTCACGTTGCTGGCGAAGGGGGTGTTCCCGGACTCGCACCCGCTGTGCCTCGGGATGCCCGGGATGCACGGCACGGCGTGGGCGAACCTGGCGCTGCCGGAGTGCGACCTGCTGCTGAGCCTCGGGGCGCGCTTCGACGACCGGATTCTCGGCGAACGCGGCGGGTTCTGCCCGGGCGCGCGCATCGTGCACGTGGACGTGGACCCGGCGGAGTTCGGCAAGATGGCCACGCCCCACCTCCGGTGCGCGGGCGACGTGCGGGCGTTCCTGTCCGACCTGCTGCCGCGGCTGCGCGGGCCGTGCGACGACGCGGAGTGGCTGGCGGAAATCGACCGCAACCGGCGGAAGCACGCGCCGAAGACGCCCATACACGGGGGCATCCGCCCGGCGCTCGTCTTCGGGGCGCTCAACCGCCTGCTGGCGGGACGCGACGCGACGCTGGCGACCGACGTCGGCCAGCACCAGATGTGGGCCGCCCAGACCTACCGCTGCGAGCGGCCGGACCGTTTCCTCACGTCCGGCGGCGGCGGCGCGATGGGGTACGGGCTGCCGGCGGCCATCGGCGCGCAGATCGCGCGGCCGGGCGACACGGTGGTCGCGGCGGTCGGCGACGGCGGGTTCCAGATGACGCAATGCGAGCTGGCGACGGTGGTCAACCAGCGGCTGCCGATCAAGATCGTGGTCTTCGACAACCGCGAGCTCGGGATGGTGCGGCAGTGGCAGGACCTGCTGTGCGGCGGACGGCACAGCGCCGTCGCGCTCGACGGCAGCCCCGACTTCGCGAAGCTCGCCGCCGCCTACGGCATCCCCGCCTGGCGGCTCAAGCGGCCCGCCGACGTGGAGAAAATCCTGCGCCGTGCCCTCGACACGCCCGGCCCCGCGCTGGTCGACGTCGAGACCGCGCGCGGCGAGACCGTGTACCCCATGGTGCCGCCCGGACACCCCCTCGCCGACATGCAGCTCCGCGACCCCGCCCGGCGTCCGCCCGGACGCCCCCGCAAGGCAAGACAGGAGGCCAAACCATGATTACGGAAACCGCCCCGGCCGCATCGGTCCGCACGCACAACCTGAGCATCTACGTCGCGAACCGCCCCGGCGCGCTCGCGCGCATCGCGCAGACGTTCTCGCGCCGCGGGTTCAACATCGAGAGCCTCGTCGTGAGCCCCGGGAAGACCGCCGAACTCTCGCGCATGACCATCACCGTCAAGGGCGAGGAAGCCGGCCTCGAGCAGGTCATCCAGCAGTGTTCCAAGCTGGTGGACGTCGTGGCCTGCCGCGAGCACGACGACACCGAAGTCGTGTCGCGCGAGCTCGCCCTGGTGAAGATCCGCGTCGAGGCGCCGCGCCGCGCGGAGGTCCTGCAGATCGCCGAATACTTCCGGGCGAAGACCGTGGACATGGCCGAGCAGGCGATGGTCCTGGAGATCACGGGCACGCCCGACAAGATCGACGCCATGATCGCGCTCCTCCGCAAGTTCGGCATCGAGGAGCTGATCCGCACCGGGAAGGTCATCGTCGCGCGCGGCGACCGGGAGACCTGAACGGCGGTGGCCGGAAGATAAACGGGCGCCCGTCCCGTACCGACCGGGATATCAAGGAAAAACCGCGTGTTTCCCGTGTTTCCAACCCATCCTCCCCGCCATGGACGTTGCAGTCAGTTCGCGCCCCGTCAGGGGGGCTGGCGTGTTGTTGACAGCCATTGCGGAAACAGGCAAAACAATCCCGCAAGAAATGGAAAAGGAGCGGCAACCATGGGTTCGGGAAAGACGGTAGGCGTCATCGCGGTCGGTCTGGCGGCGGCCGGCTTCTTGGTGGGGGCGGGGAAGGTGGCCGTGCATTACGCCCGGAACGTGCGCCAAGCCACGGCCGCGTCGGAAATCTCCCATGCCTTTTCGCAGGCGAGGGCCTGGCTGGGCGAGCAATATGCGGACAAGGGCGTCTACCCCCGCGAGCTCCCGGAGCGGTTCGAATACGGCGGGGAGGCGGTCGATCCGGAGTGCCGCCGGCACATCGGATACGAGGTGTCGGAGCAGGGGGAACGCTGCGGGCTTTCGTGGTCCTACGGGCCCTGCTTCCTCAAGGAGACGTGGGAGAAGAATCGGCTGGTGGACAGCGTCTGGAAGGATTCAGCCAGGCCGGACGGTCCATAAGCGGGGGGCGGCACGGGGGGAATGTTCATGGACGGGAATGTGGTGTGCAAAGGGGGATTTTGTTGGGGGTTCCCGTAATTGCAAAAGACAGGACGGAGTGCGGGACGCCGTGCAAGCGGAGGGGGGGGGAAGGAGAGGCCGGGGGGGCGCGTCAGGGGGCGGCGGGGAAGTCGGAGCCGTAGAGGAGGGGGACGTTGTGCTTGAGGGAGAGGGTGCGGATTTCGCGGAGGGTGTCGTCGCGGCCCGTCAGGATGTGGTCGTTGATCAGGCGGTAGATCTTCTGCATGACCCATTCGCGGCGGATGCCTTCGCCGCCGGGTTCCGCGTCGGCGAAGTCGAGCGAGAAGACGATGTCCTTCTTGCGGGCGCCGCTGTCGCCGAGGATGCGCAGGACGGCGTTCTTCCTGCTGGCGGGGCAGCGGCCGACGAGGCGGAGGGGGCGGTCGAGGTAGAGGTGGGTCAGGCGGGGGGGATAGACTTCGGCGTCGGAATCGGCCGCGAAGCGGTAGTCGAGGCCCGTCAGGACGGGACGGGAGAGTTCCTTGCCGGCGCGGGCGACCATGGAGGGGATTTCTTCGCGCAGGGGCTGGATCCACGCGCCGCCGCGGTTGTCGTGGGCGAGGAGGTCGAGGAGGAAGCGGTTGACGCGGTCGCCGGCGCCGACGGTGAAGACGGAGACGTTGCCGTCGTTGAGTTTGCTGAAGCGGGCGATGATTTCGGAGGAATCGACGGTGCCGGCCGTGGGGCGGCCGTCGGTCATCAGGACGACGATCATGGGGCGGGCGGGGTCGCGCGGGAGCTTGAGGATGCGCTGGAGGGGACGGAAGAGGTCGGTGGCGCCGCGGGCGCGCATGTCGTCGGTGAATTCCACGGCCTTGGCCAGGGATTCGGCGGTGACGGGCTGCCAGGCGTCGAAGCAGAGGACGGGTTCGTCGCTGTAGCGCATGATGTTGACGCGGTCGGCGGTGGTCAGGGTGCGGAGGTAGGCGACGATGCCTTCCTTGAAGAAATCGAGCTTGGTGCGGGTGATGCTTTCGGAGCAGTCCTGGACGAGGAGGACGTCCTTGGGGATGACGGGCAGCTGGGAGACGCCGCCGCGGCGGATTTCGGCTTCGAAGTAGATGGTGTCGTCTTCGTCGGTGGCACGGTAGGTGCTGACGGCGACTTCGAGGGCCTGCTCGAGGGGGGTGACGTCGGTGACTTCGGCGGGGGTCTCGTCGAGGAGGGCGGCGGGGGAGGGGATGGCGTCGGCGGCGGGCACGGGGTCGGCGTCGGCGGGGGTGGCCGCGGCCGCCGCGGCATCGGCGGCGTTGGCGGTGAGGAGGTCGGCGAGGATGTCGACGGGGGCGGGCTCGGCGCCGGCGGGGTCGAAGAGGGGTACGGAGAGGGAACCGGTGCCGGTTCCGCCGCCGCCGCCGGGCGCGCGTCCGGTTTCCGCCGCGGCGGCGGCCGCCGCCGCGATGGCGGCGGAGCGGGCGGGCAGGGTGATGTCGGGGGCGCCGGTGACGCGCGGGAGGGAGGGAACGACGGCGCGCGGCAGGGCGTCGAGTTCGCGGGTGGCCTGGATGCGCTCGATTTCGAGGATTTCCTGGCGGTAGTCGGCGTCGTAGAAGGCGGTCGAGGGCTCGGGCAGCGGCGCGGCGGCTTCGGAAGGCGCGGCCGGGGCGAAGGCGCCCGCGGCGGCGGCTTCGGCTTCGGCGCGGAGGGACCGGAGGAGGTCGTCCTGGCGGGCGGTGGCGACGGCGAAGGCGTAGGGGTCTTCGGGACGGAAAGCGGCGGGCGCCCCGACGTAGGCGGGGACGTCGGGCAGGCGGCGGACTTCGCGCAGGGCCACGCTCTGCCGCGGCGGGCGCGGCGGCGGCGCGCGGAGCGCTCCCATGGCCGGCAGCGACGGGAGCTCCGCCAGCAGCAGCGCGTGCACCGCCGCCGACGCGGCGACGGCGACCGCGAAGATCGCCGCGCGCACGCGGGGCAGCCGCGCCTCGTTGTCGGGAGGGAGCGGCAGGGGGCGGAGGGGGGGCGTCGTCGCGGCCGGGGACATGGCGGGATCAGCCCTGGAGGGTCATCAGGAACTCGACGTTGGTCTTGGTCTTCTTCAGGCGGCCGACCAGCAGCTCCATCGCTTCGACGGCGGGCACGCCGGTGAGGGCCTTGCGGAGGATCCACACGCGGGAGAGTTCGTCGGGGTGCATGAGGAGCTCTTCCTTGCGGGTGCCGGACTTTTCGATGTTGATCGCCGGGAAGATGCGCTTGTCCACCAGCGTGCGGTCGAGGCAGACCTCCATGTTGCCGGTGCCCTTGAATTCCTCGAAGATCACCTCGTCCATGCGGCTGCCCGTATCCACCAGCGCCGTCGCGATGATCGTCAGCGAGCCGCCGCCCTCGATGTTGCGCGCGGCGCCGAAGAAGCGCTTCGGCTTGTGCAGCGCGTTCGCGTCCACGCCGCCGGTCAGGATCTTGCCGGAATGCGGCGCGACGGTGTTGTAGGCGCGGGCGAGGCGGGTGATGGAGTCGAGCAGGATCACGACGTGCTTGCCCGCTTCCACCTGGCGCTTCGCCATCTCGATGACGATTTCCGCGACCTGCGTATGCCGCTCGGGCGGCTCGTCGAAGGTCGAGGAGATGACTTCCGCCTTGGTGTTGCGGATCATGTCGGTGACTTCCTCGGGGCGCTCGTCGATCAGCAGGACGATGAGCTTGACCTCGGGGTTGTTCTCGGAGATCGAGTTCGCCATCATCTGCATCAGGACCGTCTTGCCCGTGCGCGGCGGGGCCACGATCAGCCCGCGCTGGCCCTTGCCGATGGGGGTCAGCAGGTCCATGACGCGCATGTTGACGTTGTTCTGGCTCTTGGTTTCGAGCACGAGGCGCTTGTCCGGGAACAGCGGCGTCAGGTTCTCGAAGGGCACCACGCCGCGGCGCGACTCGGGATCGATGCCGTTGACCGTGTTGAGCCGCTGCAAGGCGAAGAAGCGCTCCTTGGGCTGCGGCGGGCGGATTTCGCCTTCCAGGATGTCGCCCGTGCGGAGGGCGAAGCGGCGGACCATCGCCTGCGAGACGTAGATGTCGTCGGGGCCGGGCAGGTAGTTGTTGTTGGCGGAGCGGATGAGGCCGTAGTTGTCCTGGACCATCTCCATGACGCCCTTGACGTGCATGGGGCCGCCGCAGCGGGCGTTGGCCTTGAGGATCTCGAAGATCAGCTCGTGCTTCTTCATCGTGTTCAGCTCGTTGAGCTGGAAGTGCTCCGCCAGCTCCTTGAGCTTCGGCACGGACAGCTGCTGGAGGTCGCCGAGTTCCAGCGTGAGGGCGAGCTTCGCGCGTTCGGCGGCGGCCGCTTCCGCGGCGGCCCGCTGCGCGGCGGCCTGGGCGGCACGCGCGGCTTCTTCCTCGGGGGTCAGCGGCTGGCGCGGCTGCCGGTTGTCGCGGTTGTTGCGGTCGAAGCGGTTGCGGCGGTCGTTGCGGTCGAAGCGGTTGCGGCGGTCGTTCCGGTCGAAGCGGTCGTTGTTGCGGCCGTAGTCGCCGCCGCCGTTGTTGTTGTTGTTGTTGCCGTTGTTCGGGCCGCCGAAGTGGCGGACGCCCGGCTGTCCGCCGCCAAAGTGCATCACCTGCTGCCCCATGCGGGGTTGCTGGGACGGCTGGGACGGCTGCGGCTGTTGCGCCGCCGGTTGCTGCGGCTGCGGCTGGGACTGGGTGGCCTGCGGCGCGGCGGCCGGGGTTTCTCCGGCCGCGGTGCCCGGATGGAACTCGTCGCCGTCGCGGATGCCGCGCGGCATCATGAAACGGGGCAGCTGGACCTTCGGCTGCGGCCGTTCCGCCGGTGCGGCGGGAGCCGGGGCGGGTGCGGGAGCGGGAGCGGGGGTGGGCGCGGGAGCCGGTTCTTCCTTCGCCAGCGGAGCCGGGGCGGGAGCCGGAGCGGGAACAGGGGCCGGAGCCGGAGCGGGCGCCGGGGTATCCGCGACGGTCGCGGCGAGCGCGGCGGTATCGGCGGCGGGGGCCTCCTCGGGGCGGACCTTGCGCGGACGGCCGCGCTTGCGCTTCACGGGTTCGGCGGGAGCGGCCGCGGCGGCGCCATCGGCGGGGGCGGCCGTTTCGGCGGGGGTGCCCTCGGCGGCGGCGGCACGGGTACGGGGTTTGCGGGGTTGTTTGGCTTCGGCCATGTCAATCTCCTTGGTATGGGGATGGTTGGTAAAAAAATCGAGGGGATGTCCGGGAATCGCCCGGACCGACAAGCGCTTTCCGTCCGGCGGGTCCCTGCGCGCCCACGGCGCCGTCAAAAGGGGAATCCATCCGCCCTCCCGGAAAGAACGTCCGCCATTATCCACGCCCCTCCCCCGAAATCCAGCCTTTTTTTCGTCCCCCGCCCACCCCGCCCGCCGTCGTCCCCGCCTATTTTGCAATTACGGAAAACCCCTTGATTTCTGGCCGTTTTCCGTCATGTCTCCGCCCATGAATGCAATCCCGTCCCGGGGCCGCCATTTCGTGGCCAGGGATGGAAAGGGCCGAAATCCGATGCGGGCCATTTGTTCCCGGCACAGGCGATGGAACGGTGGCGTCCTGTCCACGGGGATGGTTGGTCCGGTCATCGGAGGATCGGGCTTCGGACGTGTTTCCCGGCGCTCCCGTGCCCGCCCGGCATCCTCCCGGGCATGCGGCGGAAATCGCGGCTTGTGCGGGAGGGGGGCGGGCTTGTAGGATGGGGGGCATGAAACGGTTGCATCAGAGGGCCGGCGCGGCCGGCATGGCGTTGGGGGCTTGGCTGGCCTGCGGAGCGGTTGCGGCGTACGCGCTGCCGCCGGTGCTCGGCGGAGCCGGCGGGGGCGCGTCGGGGGCGGCGGCCGCCGCAGGGTCGGGCGCGGCGGACGCGGCGACGTCGGTCGGCGCGACGCTGCAGGGCAATTCGGTGACGTTCCGGCTGTGGGCGCCGGAGGCGCGGAGCGTGGCGGTCTGGAGCGAGGCCACGGGCACGAAGCCGCACCCGATGCAGCCGGAGGCGGGGCGGCCCGGCTACTGGAGCTTCACCACGCGCGCGCACGCGGGCACGGCGTACAATTTCCACGCGGACGGCCACATCCACCGCGATCCGCGCGCGCGGGCGGTGGACGCGGACCGCAACCTCTCCTACGTCGCCGACCCCGCCGCCTACAAGTGGGCCGCGACGGAGGCCACCTGGAAGATGCCGCCGAAGGAGGACCTCGTGATGTACGAGCTGCATCCGGGCACCTTCGCGGCGGGCATCCCGGGCCACGACGCGCCGCTCGACAAGGCCATCAAGCGCATCCCCTACCTCAAGGGTCTCGGGATCAACTGCGTGCAGCTGATGCCGGTGAACGAGTTCCCGGGCGACCGCTCGTGGGGCTACAATCCGAGCGACCTCTACGCGGTGGAGTCGAGCTACGGCGGCGGCGACGCGCTGCGCCGCTTCGTGGAGGCGTGCCACGCGAACGGCATCGCGGTGCTGCTGGACGTGGTACACAACCACTACGGCCCGGACAACATCGCCATGTGGGACCTGACCGGCCGCGGCGGCTGGCCCTACTTCTACACCGACCCCGAGCGGGGCAGCACGGAGTGGGGGCCGCGCCCGGACTTCGGCAACCCGGAAGTGCGGGCGTTCATCGCGGACAGCATCCGGATGTGGATCCGCGAGTACCACCTCGACGGCTTCCGCTGGGACAGCGTCCACAACATCCGCTACTACCAGGCCGGCTCCGGCTACAACGCGGACGGCGACCGCCTGCTTTCCGACGTCAACGCCTGGCTCGCGAAGAACGCGCCGAACGCCCTGCGCATCGCGGAGGACCACGCGTTCGACTACGGCGGCGTCGGCTTCCAGGCGCAGTGGCATTCGGCGTTCCAGACGACGCTCTCGGGGCTGGTCCGCGCCGGCCCGGCCTCGCGCGACCTGGAGAACCTGGCGGGCGAGCTGGAGGCGCAGTCGTGGGAGTGGGTGAACTTCGCCGAATGCCACGACAGCGCGGGCGACCTGAACATGCACCACCGCCTGCCGATGTACATCGACCCGTCGAACCCCGACAGCACGCGCGCCCGTTCCCTCGCGCTGCTGGCGAACTGCATCGTCATGACGATTCCCGGCTACCCCATGTTCCTGCAAGGCTTCGAACTGCACGACACGCCGGACTTCTCCGACGGCGTCCCGCTGCCCTGGAGCAAGGCCAAGTCCAACGCGGGGATCCTGAAGGCGACGGCGGACATCATCAAGCTGCGCCGCAACGCGCAGGGCTGGACGGAGGGGCTCAAGGGCGAGACGCTGCGCGTCGTCCACTGCGACAACGAGGCCAAGGTCATCGCCTGGTCGCGCACGAAGAAGTCGGCGTCGAAGGATTCCGCGACGGTGGTGGTCGTGAACTTCTCCGACAAGCCGCTCAAGCAGTACGGGGTGAAATTCCCGTCGAGCGGCGCGTGGTTCTGCCACTACAACTCCGGGCTGGCGTCGTACGACCCGAACTTCGACAACGTCGGCCTCAAGCCGGGCGAAGGCCTCCAGCTGCCGGCCGGCCAGACCACCATGCCGCTGGACCTGAGCCGCGACTCCATCATGGTCTTCTCGAAGGTCCGCCCGCCGAACGCCACCCTCGCCAAGGCCCCGCCCGCGGCCGAAGTCGCCGAACGCGTCTCCGCCACCTCGCTTGCGGACGACGACATGCGCGTCGAAGAGAAGGAATGGAAAGAAGAAACCATCCCGCCCTTCCCCTACAAGTTCGTCCCCTTGCCCGAGGAACTCTTCCCGGCGGGCGCGGGCGCCGCGGCGCCATGATGAGCGGACGGGAAACAACACAAACTCCGGGGCGTCGGCCCCTTTTGGAGGCTAGTCTTTCTAGGTTTTCTAGGAATTCTAGAAATCCTAGATATCCTAGAAATCCTAGGTTTCCAGGGATGCTCCCCCATCTCCCCCCGGGTAGGGCGGCGAGTCCCCTCGCCGCCGCGCGCATGGGATGCGCAGCCGCGCGGCAACCATGCGCGGAGTCCTTTGCAATCCTTCCGTGCGGCGGGCAGGGGACTGCCCGCCCTACCCATGCCTGCCGCCACGCCCGCGCGGGCGAAAGGACGTTGCCATGACCGACGCCCCCCGCGAAATCCGCGTCCTGCACCTGTGCGAGCACTTCGGGAACCACGAGGCGAGCTTCCACGGGGTGGCGCGGTCGTTCGAGCTGTGGCTGCCGGAGCTGGACAGGCCGCCGTTCCGGGTGTGGCTGTGCAGCCGGGCGAAGCCGAGCGCGGCCGCGCTGGAGCGCTACCGCCGGGCGGGCATCGAGCCGCTTTCCCTCGGCTACGGAAAGCTCGATCCGCGCAACCTCAAGAAACTCCTGCGCATCTGCCGCGAGCTGCGGATCGGCATCCTGCACCTGCACGGCTACGGCTCGTGCACGTGGGGGCGGATCGCGGCGCGCATCCTGGGCATCCCGGCCATCGTCCACGAGCGGTGCAACTACGGGACCGTGCCGTGGTTCCAGCGTCCCGTCGAGCGCCTGCTCGCGCCGTGGACCGACCTCGCGTTCGCGGTCAGCGAATCCACCCGCCGCTTCACCATCGACAAACGCTACCTGCCCGCCGACAAGGTCAAGCTCCTCTACAGCGGCATCCCGCTCGACCGCATTCCGCCGCCCGACCCCGACGCCTCCGCGCGGCTGCGCGCCGAACACGGCGCCGACAACAACACCTTCCTCATGGGCATCGCCGGCCGCCTCGAACCCCACAAGGGCCACGCCGACGTCTTCGACGCGCTGGCCTCCATCGCGTCCGCCGACGCGTCCGCGCTCGGCGACTGGCGCCTCTGGGTGGTCGGCGACGGCTACCACCAGGCGGCGCTGGCCGACCGCGCCCGCGCGCTGGGCCTGGCGGACCGCATCGAATTCGCGGGCTACCAAAGCGACATCTGGCCGTGGATCCGCGCGCTGGACCTGCAGATCTTCCCGAGCCACCGCGAAGGCACGCCCAACACCCTCTACGAAGCGATGGCGGCGGGCAACGCCATTCTCGCGAGCACGGCGGACGGCCAGGGCGAAATCCTGACCGACGGCCGGGACGCGCTCCTCTACGCCCCCGGCGACACGGCGGCCCTCCGCGACCGCCTCCTCCGCCTCCGCGCCGACCCGGCGCTCCGCGCGGCGCTGGCCGCCGGCGCCTCCGGGCGCATCCGCGACTTCGACATGGCGCGCACCATGGACACGCTCCGCCAAACCTACCTCGCCCTCGCTTCCCGGAGGACGCCGTGAAAACCAGCTCACGCAGAGGCGCAGAGAGGCAGAGGCGCAGAGGCTTGGAGGGGGGAGCTTGGAGAGAAGATTTCTCACGCGGAGGCGCGGAGGCGCGGAGGGCTTGGAGGGGCTCCTTTGTTTTTGTTGCCCGTTGGACTTTCCTTTTTCCTCTTCTCTCCTTCTCCGCGCCTCCGCGCCTCCGCGTGAGAAAATCCCCCTCCAAGCCCTCTTCCCTTCCTCTCTCCACGCCTCTGCGCCTCTGCCTCTCTGCGCCTCTGCGTGAGTCCTTTTCCCCGGGAGTTCCCGCATGACCCGCGTCTCCTCCTTCTCCCTCTCCCTCCGCCGGGCCGTCGCGATGGGCGTGGCGTCGCTGCTGCTGATGGTGGTGTTTTCGTGGCCGCTGGCGCGGTACGCGCGGACGGGGATCGCGCACACGGCGTTCAACCTGGCGCCGGGCGAACCGATGTCGATGGTGCCGGGCGACCACCTCCAGTTCCTCTACCACCTGTGGCTGGCGCAGGACACCTTCGCGGGGCACACGCCCGCCTTCCACAACCTCTACGAATTCAACACCGGCGACGACGCCGGGCGCCGCGACATCACCCCGTACTACCTCCCCTTCAGCGCCTTCTTCGCGGCCGCGTCGATCCCCTTCGGGCAGGCGGCGGGATGGAACTTCGCGGGCTGGATGTCGCTCTGGCTGACGGGGCTCTTCGCGTGGGCCCTCGCGCGCCGCTACGCGCCGACCGAGACCGCGGCCGGCCTGCTCGCGCTGATTCCGCTCGCCTTCCCGTACACGTGGGTCAACCTCCTTTCCGGCAGCCCGACGGGCCTCGCCCTCATGTGGGTGCCGGTGCTCCTCTACGGCCTCGACCGCTGGGCCGCCGACGCCTCCCCCGCGGGCGCCGCCTGGGCGGGGGCGGCCATCTTCTTCTCCGAGTGGACCGACACGCACGTCTTCTTCTTCGGCGTCCTCTTCGCGCCCGTGTGGATCCTCTTCGCGTGGCAGCACCGCAACGGCTGGCGCTGGCCGCGGATGGCCGAATGGCGCCGCCTGGTGCTGGCGGCGTGGCCGCTGGTGCTCTTCGCGGCGCTGGCGGCGGCGAAAGCGTGGGCCGTCTCGCGGGGCCTCAAGGAGACGGCGGTCGCGTCGGGCCGCACCGAAGGCGAAGTCGCGCTCTTCTCCGTCCCCCTCCGCGGACTCTGGGCGGGGGCCGACTTCGGCAAGATCGGCACCTGGACCGCCGTCAACGTCGCCAAGATCTGGATCGGCCTGCCCGCCCTCGCCGTCTACGCCGCCCTGGTGGCGCTGGCCGCCGTCCGCCTCCGCCGCCCGCCGCGCGCACGCGCCGCCGTATCCCTCGCGCTCCTCCTCGCCGTCCTGGCCGGCATCGCCCTCCTCTCGACCGGCACCGAGAACCCCGGCGGCGCCCGCGCCTGGAAACTCCTGACCCTCCTCGTTCCCCCCTACCGCATGATCCGGCAGGCCGACAAGATCTTCTGCCTCGTCCCGACCCTCGCCATGCTGGCCGTCGCCCTCGGCGCCTCCGCCCTGCCGCCCGCGGCGACGCCGCGGCGCCGCTTCCTCCGCACCGCCGCCGCGCTGGTAGCCGCGCTGCTCGTCGCCCTCGCCTGGCAGGCGCGCCACCGCGCGGGCATCTGCCTTCTCGACGCCGAACAGGGCGCCTACGCCGCCGTCGCCGCCGATGCCGCCGCGCGCGGCACCGCCCCGCGCGCCGTGGCGATTCCCCTCTGGCCGGGCGACAGCCACCTCAGCAGCCTCTACCAGCACGACGCCACCCTCCACCGCATCCGCATGCTCAACGGCTACCGTCCCACCGTCCGCAAAAAATACCGCGAAGAAATCTTCGACCCCCTCGAATCCATCAACCTCGGCAACCCGTCCCCCGCCCAACTCGACCGCCTCGCTGCCTGCCGCATCGACTACCTCCTCTACCACGAAGACGCCTTCCCCGGCAACGTCTCCCCCTTCCCCACCGGCGCCACCCTCCTGAACCTCCTCTCCCACCCCCGACTCCGCTTCCTCGCCCGCGACGGCTCCGTCTGGGCCTTCCGCATCCTAGATCGTCTAGATCCTCTAGCCTCTCTAGATTCTCCAGCCGATACTCCCCAAACCCTCCCCATCCTCTTCCCCTCCCGCACCTGGAACTGGAAAAACAGCCTTCCCCGCGACCTCCCCCCTCCGCCCGGCCTCGCGACCGTCCCCGGCCCTTCCGCCAACTCCGACCACTGGCTCCACGCCACCTCCGCCATGACCGCGCCCCTGACCAGCCGCTGGGTGCGCGTCACCGGCCCCTACGACTGGCAATGGCGCTACCGCGCCCGCGGCCGCGCCACCCTCGAATGGACCACCCGCGACACCACCGGCGCCGCCGCCACGACCACCCTCGCCCTCGACTCCCCCGACTGGACCTGGCACACCCTGCCCGCCGCCATCCCCGGCCGCCCCGCCATTCCCCACGGCGAATGGGAACTCACCGCCGACTTCCGCATCCTCGACGGCGAAGCCGACATGGACACCGTCCTCCTCACCGCCGCCCCCTCTCTCTCCGCATCCCCTCCTTCCGCCAATCCTGTTCATCCTGTAAATCCTGTCGAAAACACCTTCCCGCCCCCGCCCGGCGCCACCGCGACCCTGCCCGCCATCAGCTTCTACCGCTCCGGCTACGCCGATCCCGCGACCGGCACCGTCACCTTCCAACCCGAAAAGAACCCCTCCGACGACATCTTCGAAGCCCGCAACTTCTGGCTCGCCCCCGGCCCCCACCGCATCACCCTCGACCTCGACACCCCGGCCCCTTCCGGAACCCTCCTCGGCACCCTGACCCTCCAGATCGGCACCGGCCCGACGGCCACCGCCGCCACCACTCCCGTCCTCGCCGGCGCCCCCGCCGAACTCCACCTCGACGTCCCCGACACCCGCTACGCCCGCCTCTCCTTCCGCTACACCCGCGCCGCCCCCGTCACCCTCCGCGCCGTCCGCATCGCCCACCTGGACGGAAGCGACAACGAAACGCTTGCCGAGGCACTCCTGAACCGCTAGAACAAATCCTGATGGGCAACCTTTCTCCAAAAGGAACAAAACCAACCGGAAACCAAACAACAACCTAACTTAGCGTAAACTGCTAAACGACGCCTCACCGGAAAACCTCGCACATTTTCCTTTGTCGTAGCTTGGACAAGGCAACGCAGCCTTGTGCTGAATCGTAGCAGAGCGCGCCCGAACGGACGCGTTCTCCCATGTATTCAGCACAGGCCTGTGCGAGGGCCCCCGGTGAGGACATGGATTCGAGAACGCGCTTTTTTTCGGTTCTGTCCATGGCCGACGCGATGCAGAGCGCATCGAGGCCATGAAAAAACCTGCCATCCAATCTGTCGAACCCAATATCGCCGATCTTGTCAATGGTTGGCTCAAATCCTACCACCTCGATTACAAACTCGAGCAGGAATCCCTCAACCCGCAAATCGACAAGGCCCTCGACGAATACTTCTCCAAATCCGGCGGTTCTGGCGGGAACCGGCCCGACGCCAAGCTGCTACTGCGCGACGCCAATCTCCAATACTGGCCCATCCTGATTGAATACAAGGGCTACAAGGAACGCCTCGCCAAATTCGCGCCCGACGGACGCCTTGCCAACCGCACCGTCAAAAACGAGCCGGACTTCAAGACCATCAACTCCTACGCCGTCAATGGGGCCGTCCACTACGCCAACGCACTCCTCCACTACACTGATTACACGGATGTCATCGCCATCGGCGTCACCGGATGGCGGGATGCCACGGGCGCGCTCCGGCACGAAATCGGCGTCTATCTCGTCTCCAAGTCCAATTTCGGTGCGGGACAAAAGGTGGACGACTATACCGACCTCTCCTTCCTCCGTCCGAAAAACTTCGATGCATTCGTCGCGAAAGTCAGGAATCTTTCACTCACCCCGGATGAACTCGAACGCCTCAAGGATCAGCGCGAGCGCGAAATCGGCGCCAGCCTCGTCCGCCTCAACAACGACATTTACCAGAACGAGAAAGGCCTCTCCGAAAGCGACCGGGTCCATCTCGTCGCCGCATCCATCATCGCCACCATCGGCATACCCGGAAAAGTCCCGACCCTCGACAAATCGGAACTGAAATCCTCCACCATGCGCGGCGGAAGCGACGGGGACATCCTCCTGACCCGCATCAAGGCCTTTCTCGGCGAGAAAAACCTTCCCGAAAGCAAGAAGGAACTCGTCGTCCGCACCCTCCAGAACACGCTCACCACGGACAACATCAACCGTCCCGTCAACGGCGAAAGCCAGCTCAAGCGCGTCTTCTCCAAGATTGTCGACGATCTCGGCATCTACTACAAGATCGGCCTCACCACCGACTTCACGGGAAAACTCTTCAACGAGATGTATTCGTGGCTTGGTTTCACCCAGGACAAGCTCAACGATGTTGTTCTTACCCCCTCCTACGTCGCGACCCTCCTCGTCCGCCTCGCTCGCGTGGACAAGGACTCCTTCGTCTGGGACTTCGCGACCGGTTCGGCCGGTCTCCTCGTCGCAGCCATGAATGAAATGCTCGCCGATGCCAAGAAGAAGATCAAGTCCCCCGACGCCTTCGCCCGCAAGGCCGCCGAAATCAAGGCCCGCCAGCTCCTCGGCCTTGAGGTCCTATCCAACATCTACATGCTCGCCATCCTCAACATGATTCTCATGGGCGACGGCTCCTCCAACATCCTCAACCGCGACTCCCTGAAGGACTTCGATGGCAACTACGGATTCGGCAAGCCGTCCGAAAAATTCCCCGCGACGGCCTTCGTCCTCAACCCTCCCTATTCTGCTCCCGGCAACGGCATGGTCTTCGTGGCGCGTGCCCTTTCGATGATGTCCAAGGGCTACGCCGCCGTCATCATCCAGAATTCCGCCGGCAGCGGCAAGGCCGTCGGGTTCAACCGTGCCATTCTCGCGCACTCAACACTCCTTGCCTCCATCAAGATGCCGCTCGACCTCTTCATCGGCAAGTCATCCGTCCAGACCCAGGTCTATGTCTTCCGCGTCGGCGAACCGCACCAGAAGGATGACACCGTCAAGTTCATCGACTTCTCCAACGACGGCTACAAGCGAACCAACCGCAAGAAAGCCGCCGTCAACCTTGTGGACCTTGGCGACGCCAAAGACCGCTATGACGAACTCGTCGCCCTCGTCCGCTACGGCAGGGCCAAGCTCCGCATCTTCACCGAGCAGGAATACTACGAAGGCCACATCGACCCCGGAAACGGCGCCGACTGGAATCAGACCGCCCCCGTCGACACCCGCCCAACACTTGCCGACTTCAAGAAAACCGTCGCCGACTACCTCGCCTGGGAGGTATCCAGCCTCCTTCAAAAACAAGCCGCAGAGGAGGACGACGGCTTGGGAAAATGACTGCCCTGCTTGACCGGCGGCTCAAAGCGGTCAAGTGGGGCGAGTTCAGGCTGGGCGACCTTTTCGAGATAGCCAACACTCCAAGTTTCAACAGCGATTGTCTTGTTTCTGGCGACGAATTCGACTACGTGACTAGAACCTCGTTCAATCAAGGTATCTTGCAAACGACGGGTTTCGTGAACTCGGAAAACCTCAATGTTCCCGGGACTTGGAGCCTAGGATTGTTGCAGATGGATTTCTTCTATCGCCGGAAGCCTTGGTATGCGGGACAATTTGTCCGAAAAATAATACCAAAGATTGCAATTTCTAAGTATGTCGCGCCATTTTTCTCAACGATTTTGAATCGTCAAAAGAAAGTACTCCTTTCGGTTCTTGTCCGAAATGTGGACGAGACATTCCAAAAGTGTACTGTCGCGCTTCCCATCACTTCCTCCGGTGAAATCGACTTTGCGTTCATGGAGTCGTTCATGCGCGAACTTGAAGAGGAGCGTATGCGCGAACTGGTCGCTTATCTGGAGTCAAGCGGCCTGGACAACTGTGAGTTGTCCGATAGTGAGCGCGCCGCACTCGCGAGATTCGGGCAAATGAAGTGGCGGACTTTCAACGTCAAGGCCCTGTTCGGCCCTTCGACGCGGGGCAAGCGTCTCAAGGGCGACGACCGCATTCCGGGGGCGTTGCCGTTCGTGACCGCGGGCGAGGCGGAAGCGGGTGTTTCCGCATTCATCGGGAACGATGTCGAGGTGTTCGCGCGGAACACGACGACAATCGACATGTTCGGTTCGGCCAAATACCGCAACCACGAATACGGCGCGGATGACCATGTGGCGGTGGTGCATACTGAGAAACTGTCCAAGCATGCGGCGGTTTTCGTTACGGCGGCCTGCCACAAGGCGGCCCACACGGGCGCGTTCGACTATGGACGCAACTTCTACGCGAAAGATGCCGACGCTCTCTCCATCATGCTCCCCGCGCTGGCCGACGGGACGCCGGACTGGTCGGCAATGGAGCTTTTCATGCGGGCGGTGCAGAAGTTGGTGGTGCGGGACGTGGTGGCGTGGAAGGACCGCGAAATCACGGCGATACGGCAGGTGGGGGACGGAGAGAAGCCCTGGTCCGCGGTTCCGCGAGTCCTTCCGGAGATTGCTCCCTCCCTCCATTTCCGCGAATACCTGCCTCTCTATTCGTTGAAGGCGGCTTGCGGCAAGTTCGGCGACGGCGAAGCGGTCGAGCCGCTTGGCTGGGTGAAAGCCGACATCGGGCGCAAACTTGACGACAGGATGTTCGTCGTGCGTGCGGTCGGACGCTCGATGGAGCCCAAAATCCGCGACGGCGACCTCTGTGTGATGCGGGTCCTGGACGCCAAATCCGGTGGCACTCCTGACAAACCCGTACTGGTGCAGCACCGTGACGCCACCGACCCCGAGACTGGCGGGGCCTATTCCATCAAACGCTATGCAAGTACCAAAACAACGAAAGGTGACTTGTGGCGTCACAAGAGCATCACTCTTTCCTCGCTGAATCCCGATTTCAAACCGATGGTTTTCGGTCCCGACACCCCGGATGACAATCTCAAGGTCATTGCCGAGTTCATGACCATCCTCGACGCTTCTCACGCCCGTTCATCTACCTGATCGTTGTTGGCAAACAAGTCCCCTCTTGTTTTCCCTTCGTGTTCTTTTTCGGTATGGTCGGCTCACACCCGTTTCGAAATGCCGCACCCATGGACATCGTCCTTTCCCCAACGCCCTCCCCGTGCTAGAGTTCCAAACAAATCATCCATGAGCCTGTCCGCCCATCCATCTGCCGCCGCGCCCGGTTTTCCAACCATTGGAAAAAAGTTTTCCAATCATTGGAAAAACCGGCCCGGATTTTCCAACCATTGGAAAAAATTTTTCCAACCATTGGAAAAACCGGCCAAAATTTTCCAACCATTGGAAAAAAAGTTTCCAATCATTGGAAAACTCTTCCCGCGCGCCTTTTCTTGCCATTCGCGCCCGCAGGGCGCCCCGCAAACTTTTCACTTTTCGCTTTTCACTTTTCACTCCCCATGAGCGTCCTTTCCGCCATCCTCGCACTGATTCTCCTCGTCCTCCGCGTCATGCTGCCGGGCATGCTCGCGACCTCCACCCGGCGCGACCTCCTTGTCCGCACCGGGCGAGCCCTGTTCATCGGCGTCGTCCTCAACCTTCTCCTCGCCGTCGCGGCGCTCTCCGCGGGCCGCTGGTCCCGCGGCATCGATTGGGGGGTGTGGGGCCTCTTCGTCGCCGGAGGCCTCCTCGTCCACGCCCGTCGTGGAACCCTTTCCGCCATCCTCCGCGCGGGCGTGCGCCCCGCCCTCCTCGTCCTGGCCGCCGCCGCGCTGGTCCTGCTCCTCCCCGCCCGCAGCGAATGGCGCATGGGCGGATGGGACCCCGGCTTCTACCAGAACAACGCCGTGCGCATCGCCGCCGACGGCCGCCTCGACGGCCCGCACCTCCCCCTCTACGTCGAAGCCGCCCGCCCGGACTCCCCCCTTGCCTCCCTCGCCCGCACCCAGTACGGCGGCACCTACCACGCCCTGGCCGACAGCCTCCCGCTGGCCCCCGACGGCTCCATCCCGCTCTACTTCTTCCACCTCACCCCCATCGCGGGCGCCGGCCTCCACCGCCTCGGCGGCGACGCCTTCCTCGACCGCCTCAACGGCTTCCTCGCCTTCGGCGCGCTCTTCGCCTTCGCGGCCCTGCTGTCTTCGCTGGGCCTCCGCGGATACCGCCGTGCGCTGCCGCTCTTCTTCATGGCGATCTCCCCCCTCTGGTGGTACCAGCGGAACATCCCGACCTCCGAGATGCTCTACCTCTTCCTGCTCCTCGGCGGCGCCGCCGACTGGCTCGACTCCCGCGACGCCCGCCGTCCCCCCTGGGGCGCCTGGGCCGCCTGCTTCCTCCTCGTCCTCAACCACCTCAACGCCGCCGTCCTCGTCGGCGCCCTCGTGGCCCTGGCGACCCTCCTCGAAGCCACTTCCTCCGACGCCCCCCTGCCGCGCCGCAGCCGCCTCCTCCGCAGCGGTGTCGCCCTCGCCGCCCTCGCGCTGGGCGGACTCTGGGACGCCGTTTTCGCGCACGCCACCATCGCCAAACTCGCCGCCGAAGGTCCCGTCGTTGCGACCCTCCTCCGCTACTTCCTGTACGTCGCCGCCGCCGCCCTCCTCTCCGCCCTGCTCCCGCCCCTGCCGCGCCCCCTCCGCCGCGCCGCCGGATGGCTCGGCCGCGCCGCCGCCCTCTTCGCCGCCGTCCTCGTGCCCGCCATCGCCCTCGCGTCCCTGTCCGGCCCCGCCCGCGACTGGTTCTACGCCGTCTACGAACGCTGGTATCCCCTCGGGCAGATGCTCTGGTGGCTCATGCGCATCTCCCCCTTCTTCCCCGTTCCCGCCCTCGTCCTCGCGGGGGCCGGATTCGCCATCCTGGCCTTCGGCCGCGACCTGGCCCGCCGCCGTACCGCCCTGCTCCTGCTCGTCCTCGGCGCCGGCTTCCTCGCCATCCTCTACAACCCCGGAATCAAGAAACTCTTCCCCTGGGCCCTCCGGCGTTTTCATGCCGTCGCCCTCCCCGCCGTCGCCCTCGGGCAGTCCATCCCCGTCGCGTGGGCCCTCGACGCCTCCTGCCGCAAGCCCAAACGCACCCCGTTCGCCCGCAATGCCGCCACCGTCCTCCTGGTAACCGCCATCTGCGTCGTCCTCCTGACCCTCCCCGTCACCCGCGCCGCCGCCCGCGCCGGCGACTACCGCGGACTCGTCGGCGTCCTGGAGACCCTCCGCTCCGCCATCCAGCCCGGCGACGTCGTCATCACCGACAACCCCGCCTGGATGGCCCCCCTGATCCTCGCCGAAGACATCCCCGCCGTCAACGGCGAGCGCTTCATGGACGGCGATGACGGTACCCTCTGGCGCACCCCCGATCCCGCCGCCCGCGCCGACCTCCTGACCGCCCTTCGCTTCTGGGCCAGCGTCTCCCACACCCGCCTCCTCTGGCTCACGACCACCACCGACGGCCTCACCGTCTACCCCGAGCCGCCCCCCGTCGATCCCGCCCCCATCCTCTCCCTCGACTACCCCGCCCCGACCGTCGCCCACGGCCAGCGCCAGAAATTCTACGAAACCACGACCCGCTCCATCCCCCTCCGTCTCCACGCCACCCTCCCCCTTTCCCCGGAGTCCCCATGAACGCCGCCATCTCCGCCGCCATCATCATCTGGATCTTCTGGATGATCTTCTACCTCACCAAGGGCCTCTGATCCGTCCATCCGCCGGCGGCCCGGCCTCCCCCGTCCCGCCCCGCCCCCCGTGCTCAGCACCCTCCCGTCCGCGCCCCGTTCCAGGCAAACGAGATATCAAGGAAAACGCTTGAAAATCCGCGTGTTTCCATCTGTCCTGTTCAGCATGAAAAAACGCCGCCGCCGCCCCCCGGTCTCCTCCCCGGGCGCTCCCCGGCGGATACGGGGCGGCCTTGCTCTCACCCGCCGGCTGGCCGCTCGAAGCGGATGCCCCGGAGGGTGCAGGGGGCCGTGCGGCCGTAGCGGAAGGAGAGGTGGAAGTAGCGGTTGTCGGGGACGTCGAGTTCCAGTTCGGCCGGAGTCCCGGCCATCACCGGACAGGCAGCGGCGACGGCGGTCGGTCCGCATCCGATGCGGATGGAGAAGGTACCGAGCGGGGTGCCGGGGGGCGCCGGGCTGTCGGCGTCGAGGCGGACCCGCAGGGGACCGGGGGCGAGCGGCAACCGTCCCCCGTGGAGGGCCTCGCCGGCCGGGGTGTCTTCGGGCGTGAACGTGACGGAGCCGTCGGCCGGATCGCTGCACCCGCCGCGGAAGAAGGCCACCGCGGGCACCTCCGCCGCCGCGCCGGGGTAGGCCGGCGGAAAGGAGGACCGGGCCGTCAGGAGGACGGTGTCCATGTCGGCTTCGCCATCGAGCACCCGGAACGCCGGGGCCAGCTCGTGCGCGGCATCCGGTTCGGCGTCGGGATTGGCGGGCAACGTCGCGGGCACGGCGTACCAGGTCCAGTCGGGGGCGTCGAGGTCGACGGTGCGCGTGGCCGTCGGTCCGGCGTCGTCGCGCGTGGTCCATTCGAGCCGGGCCCGGCCGCGCGCCCGGAAGCGCCACTCCCACGCCCAGGGTCCCGCGACGCGGAAACAGCGTCCGGTGACGATGCCGACCCCGGGCGCGCGGACGCGGAGCCAGGCATCGGAGGAGGCGGCGGGTCCGGGGAGGATGTCGGTGGCGGGCGGGGCGGGGACGACGCCGTTCTTCCAGTTCCAGGTGCGGACGGGGAAGAGGACGGGGAGGGCGGGGGAGGGGATGCCGTCCGGAGAGGCCGGAACCGCCCGACTCTCCGGACGCTCCAGGATCCGGAACGCCCACACCCCGCGGTCGTGCGCGAGAAACCGCAACCGCGGGTGGCGCAGCAGGTTGGCGAGGGTGGTTCCGGAGGGAAAGGAGCCCGCCTTCTCGGGAAACGCGTCTTCGTGGAAGAGGAGGTATCCGACCCGGCACTCCCCCAGCAGGCGGAGCTGGCCGGCGGAGGGCCATCCGAGGTTGATGGATTCGAGCGGCAGGAAGATGCGTTCGAGGTAGGGGCGGCGGACGGTCGGCCGGTAGCCGTTGAGCAGGCGGATGCGGTAGAGGGAGGCATCGTGCTGGCAGACCGACGTGAGGTGGCTGTCGCCCGGCCAGAGGGGCAGCGCGACGGCATGGGGGGCGGCCCCGCGCGCGGCGGCGTCGGCCGCGACCGCGGCGTAGGCGCCCTGTCCGGCATCGAGCAGGCAGATGCCCGGCACGTGCCGGCGGACCCAGGAGAGGGCCACCGCCCCCGACAGCAGCACGATGGCCGCCGTCCGCACCCACCGCCCCCGCGCGGTCCCCGCCGCCGGCAGCAGGCGCAGGCCGAGCGCGCACGCCACCAGGGCGAGCGCGGGCATCAGGCAGAACACCTTGTCGGGCTGGCGGATCATCGCGTACGGGGGAATGACGGCGACGAGCGCCCGGCGCAGGCGCGCCCCGCCCGGCGCGGCAAGGCCCGACGCGAGCCACGCAACCGCCCCCATCCCCGCCAGCAGCAGCAACAACAGCGCGGCGCCGCGCCGGCGGCCGCGGCGGCAGAGCCCCGCCAGTCCCAGCGCCGCCAGCAGCGCGGCGACGGCGAGCGCGGGGAGCCCGAGATAGGTTTTCGCGAGGCCGCCCTCGCGCCAGAGGCCCGCGAGCGGGACCGAAAAGAGCGCGACTTCGCCTTCGCTGCGACCCGCCGCGACCGCGCTGTCCCTCAGACCGTGGCCGAGCGTCCACGCCTGCAACGCCGCCAGCAGCGCGAACACCCCCAGGGGCCACGCCGCCGCCAGCCGCGACGTCCATTCGCGGCGCGCCGGCCACCGGAAGCCCGCCGCGCGCCACCACGCGAAGACCGTCCACCCCGGCACCGCCAGCACCGAGAAGAAGAACACGTGCGTGTCGCACCACGCCGAAAAGAACACCGCCGCCCCCGCCCCCGCCGCCCCCTCGGGCGAGGCCTCCGCCACCCACCGGTCCACTCCCCAGAGCCACACCGGCACCCACATCAGCGCGAACCCCGTCGGACTGCCGCTCAGCAGGTTCACCCACGCGTACGGAAACGCCACCGGCACCAGCGCCAGCCCGAACCCCCTCCAGCCCCCCGCGCCCAGCCGCCGCGCCAGCGCCCACGACGCCAGCCCCGTCAGCCACAGCGACATCCACGCCGCGAAGTTCCATCCCGCCGCGCGGCTCCCCGTCGGTCCCGCCACCGCCGCGAAGAAGGCCGAAAACGGCAGGTAGTACGTCGAGGGCATCCGGCGCGCGCCGTCGTCGCCTTCGTTGAATTCGTAGGGATTGGTGAACAGCGGCGTCCGCCCCGCCATCGTGTCCTGCGCCAGCCACAGGTGGTAGAGGAACTGGAGATGATCGCCGGGGACCATCCGGCGCGGTCCGCCCCCGTTCCGGTCGAACGCCGTGTAGACGATGCCCCGCCCCGCGCCGCAGCGCGCCAGCGGCCACGTGCAGGCCACCGCCACCACCAGCACCGCCACCGCCATCGCCAGCCCGCGGAAGAGAGCCCGGGGGAGGAGACCGCCGTGCGGTGTTTCTATGTTGAAACTTCTTTGTTTCACAATTTCTACGCTAAAACATTGCCGGGTGCCGTGCAATGCAAAAATGCATCGCCCGGGGCCGCCGGGCGCAGGAACGTGTTCATGGAAGGGAGAAAGGGGGTGGAACCGAGGGAAAACGGGGTGTTTTCCTTGATATCGCAAGTGTCCTCCCGCGCCGGGCGGGCGGATTCCGGGAGCGAGGACATCGCCCGTCCGGCCGTCCGCCCGTGCGGAGCCGGGGATGGGCGATTGGACGTTGGCGGGAAGAACGGGGTGGTGTAGGGTGGTACGCGATGGAGAACGGTACGGTCCAGACTTGGTTGACGGAGCTCGCGGCGCCGCCGGCGGTGCGCAAGGCGCTTCGGCGGGCGCTGTCGGCCGGCGGGTGCGGGCGCGTCGCGTCGGTCGAGGACGGGGAACGGGCCTGGCTCGCCGCCGCGGCCGCGCGGGAGGCGCCGGGGCTCGTCGTCGCCGTCACCGAGAGCCCGCGGGCGATGGAGCGGCTGGCGGACGACCTGGCGGCGCTCGGGGTCGCGGAAGAGGCGCGGTCGATCCTGCCGCCGGTGCGGTCGGAGGCGTCGCGCCTCGTCACGGGACGCCTCTCGCCGGAAGCGGAAGGGGAGCGGCTGCGCACGTTGCAACGGTGTCTGGATGCGGCGAAGGGTCCGAAAGGGAAGCGCCGCGGCAAGGGGCTGGTCGTCGTGACCTGCCTCCAGGCGTTGCTGGAGCCGCTGCCGCCGCCGGAATGGCTGGAAGGACGGCGCCGGCGGGTGGCGGCCGGGACGTCCTGCGATCCGGAAGCGTTGTGCGATGCGCTGGTGCGGGCGGGGTACGAGTTCGGCGCGGAGGTGCTGGCGAAGGGACAGGCGAGCCGCCGCGGCGGGGTCCTGGACGTATGGCCGCCCACGGAGGAATGGCCGGCGCGGCTGGAGTTCTTCGGCGACGAACTGGAAAGCATACGGTGGTTCGATCCGGCGGACCAGCGGTCGCGCGGCAAGGCGGAGGTGCTGGAGCTGCCCCCGGCGTCGGAGGAGGGCGAAACCGTGCCCGGGGCGGCGGAAGCGCCGCGCGCGGGCGTGGAGGCGTACCTGCCGGAGGATGTGTCGTTCGTGTGGTTCTCGCCGGAGGGGCTGCTGCACCACTACGCGATGGGGGCGGAGCTGGCGGGCGCCGGGGAGTCCGCGGACCCGGAGCGGAGCGTATGGCGGGAATTCACGAACTGGCGCATGGCCCTCGCGCGGCGCTTCACCGCCGGCGGCCAGCTGGACGCGGGCGGGGAGGACGGCACGACGGCCTTCCCGCTGCGCGGGGAAACGGTGCCGATCCCCGACGCGGGAGTGCGGCCCTTCGACGGCTTGGCGGGGCTCTCGGACCAAGTCCTGCCGCCGGACGCGCTGGACCGGGAGCGCGCGAAGCTGGCGGCGCGCCTGGAAGGTCTCGCGCAGGAGGGGTGGAAGCTGCATTTCTGCTTCGCGACGGAAGCGGCGGCGAAGCGCTTCGCGGAGGCGCACGGGGCGATTGCCGCGGCGGCCGCGGGCCTGCACGCGCCGGCGGCGCTGTCGGGGGGCTTCGTGCTGCCGGGGGCGAAGGTGGCCGTGGTCGCGGAATCGGACTTCTACGGCACCCGCCCGTCGGGTCCGGCGGCGCGGCGGCGCGGACAGGCCGCGGCCCGGGCCCGGGACGCGACGGGGGAGCGGCTGGCGGACTGGACGGACCTGCGTCCGGGCGAGCTGGTGGTGCACGTGGACCACGGCATCGGCAAGTACCTCGGGCTCTACGAAATCGTCTTCGACGGCCAGCCGCAGGAGGCCCTCGCGGTGGAGTACGCCGAGGGCGCGCGCCTCTACGTCCCCACCAGCCAGACGCACCTGCTCAGCCGCTACGTCGGCGTCGGCCGCACCCGCCCGCCCCTCCACGCCCTCGGCGGCCAGCGCTGGCTCCGCGAGAAGGTCGCCGCCGAGCGCGCCGCCCGCGACCTCGCCGCCGAAATGCTCGAAACGCAGGCGAAAAGGTCCGCCCTCCCCGGACACGCCTTCGCGCCCGACACCCCCTGGCAGGACGACTTCGAGCGCGCCTTCCCCTACACCGAGACCCCCGACCAGCTCCGCGCCATCGCCGAGGTCAAGCGCGACATGGAGTCGCCGCGTCCCATGGACCGCCTCGTCTGCGGCGACGCCGGCTACGGCAAGACCGAGGTCGCCATGCGCGCCGCCTTCAAGGCCGTCATGGACGGCAAGCAGGTCGCCGTCCTCGTGCCCACCACCGTCCTCGCCCAGCAGCATTACGAGACGTTCCGCGGGCGGCTCGGACGGTTCCCCGTCACCGTCGAGGTCCTCAGCCGCTTCTCCACCCCCGTCCGCACCGCCGACATCCTCGCGCGCACCGCCGCCGGCAAGGTCGACGTCCTCATCGGCACCCACCGGCTGCTCGGCGCGGGCGTCGAATTCCGCGACCTCGGCCTGCTGGTGGTGGACGAAGAGCAGCGCTTCGGCGTCGCCGCCAAGGAGCACCTCAAGCGGCTGCACCCCGCGGTGGACGTCCTGACCCTCTCCGCGACGCCCATCCCGCGCACCCTCTACCTCTCCCTCACCGGCGCGCGCGACATGAGCCTCGTCCAGACCCCGCCCCGCGAGCGCCTCGCCATCGAGACCTACGTCGCGCAGGACACCGACGAACTCCTCCGCGAAGCCATCCTGCGCGAACTCGACCGCGGCGGGCAGGTCTTCTTTTTGCACAACCGCATCGGCACCATCGCCGCCGTCCGCGAGCGCCTCCTGCGGCTCGTCCCGCGCCTGCGCATCGGCGTCGGCCACGGCCGGATGGGCGAACGCGAACTCGCCGGCGTCATGCGCGACTTCGTGCGCGGAAAGTATGACCTGCTCCTCTGCACCACCATCATCGAGAGCGGCGTCGACATCCCGAACGTCAACACCATCCTCATCGACCGCGCCGACCGCTTCGGCATGGCCGACCTCCACCAGATCCGCGGGCGCGTCGGCCGCGGCCGCGTCCAGGCCTACGCCTACCTTCTCCTCCCGCGCCACGGGGGCCTCTTCGGGGCGGCGCGCGAACGCATCCAGGCCATCCGGCGCACCGCCAGCCTCGGCGCCGGCTACAAACTCGCCCTGCGCGACCTCGAAATCCGCGGTGCCGGCAACGTCCTCGGCCACGCCCAGAGCGGGCACATCGCGGCGGTGGGCTTCGACCTCTACTGCCAGCTCCTCGACCGCACCATCGCGCGGCTCAAGGGCGAGGCCCCGCCGCCCGTCATCGACGTCCAGACCCGGTTCGAGTTCCTCGACCTCTCCCCCGACCCCGCCGACGCCGCGACGTCCGCCGCCATTCCGCGCGACTACATCGAGGACGAGAACCTGCGCATCGGCATCTACCGCAAGCTCGCCTCCGTAGCCGGCGAAGCCGCCGCCGCCGCGCTCGCCGACGAAATCCGCGACCGCTTCGGCCCGCCGCCCGCCCCGGTCCGGCGGCTCCTGGCCATCGCCCGCATCCGCGTCCTCGCCGCCGCCCTCGGGGTGCGTACCGTGGTGACCGACGGCGACCGCCTGCTCCTCTCCCTCCCCGGCAAGCGCTACCTCATGCCCAACGGCCGCCACGTCCGCCTCCACCGCCACGGCCCCGACGACCGCCTCGCCGAAATCGAAAAACGCCTCCGCTCCCTCGCCGCCGCCCCGGCCTCTCCGCCATCGCCGGTTCCCTGATCCCCGCCTGCTGCTGCGGTCGCCGCCCCGGTGGCGGCATCTTGGTTTTCCTTCCGTCGCTTTCGCCCGTGGCCTCGCCTTCGCCGGTGTGCACCGGGCCGGCGGTACGGCCCTCCAAGTCAGCCGCCTTCGCGGGAACCCGCCGCGGTCTTGGCGGAGGGGGTACGGCTGGCCGTGTCCCGTCCTATATCCGCCGGTTCCGCCGCGCCTCCAGCGGCGCATTCAGCCATGCGCGGATGTCCGATTGCAGTTTCCGCGTCTCCGCATCCGGATTCCGTTCCCCCAGCACCCGCCGCAACGCCTCCCAGAACGCCCTCTCCCGTTCCTCCCCCGCCCCCACGCTCACCCCCGCCCCGACCACTCGCGATATCAAGGGATTCTCCCGCTTTTCCTGCCGTTTCCGCCGCCTCCCCCGCCCCGGTTTCGGCGGCTGGATCCGCCGGATCGTCACCATCCGTATGATGCCCAGCTTCGATTCCACCGCCCGCACCAGCCGCGTCACCTTCGGGTTCTCAGCCAGCAGCGCATCCAGCTTCGCTTTGGCCTTCGCGACCGCCTTCCGCTCGTCCGGCGGCAGCACGGCGAGGCCCTCCGCCCCCTCCTCGCTGTCCGGGAGCAGCCACTCCAGCGGAATCCGCGCATCCAGACCCACCAGC
>JAFXQI010000061.1 GCA_017527155.1 Kiritimatiellia bacterium | reverse complement strand
GTCCCTCTGCAACCTCGTCGCCCGCAAACGCAACCGCCCCGGCGACGCCATCCCGCCGCCCATGCAGGCGGTGATGGCCTGGAGCGGCCTCCGCGGCGCCCTGCCCATCGCGCTGGCGCTGTCCATCCCCGCCACCCTCATCTCCCCCGACGAGCGCAAGCTCCTGGTGCAGCTGACGGTCGGCACCATCCTCTTCACCCTCCTCGTCCAGGGCACCACCATCAAGCCGCTCCTCCGCGCGTTGCACCTCTCCGGGGGAAAGGCGCCCTCCGCGTGAGGCGGGGGGGGGAGGGACGGGGGACTTGGCGACTTGCGACTTGCGACTTGGGGGTGACTGGAGAGCCCTTCGGGCACAACAAGTCGCAAGTCACCAAGTCCTCCCCCCCCCTCACCCCAACCGCGGGTCCAGCGCATCCCGCAGACGGTCCCCCAGGATGTTGAACGCGAGCACCACCGCGAAGATCGCGCCCGTCACCGCCGCCAGCTCCCACCACATCCCCTGCCAGAGGCGCATGCGCGCCGACGAGAGCATCACGCCCCAGCTCGGCTCCCCCTGCGCGCCGATGCCGAGGAAGCTCAGGAAAACCTCCGTCCCGATCGCCGCCGGGAACCGCAGCGTGAACTGCACCAGCGCCACGTGCGCCACGTTCGGCAGGATGTGCCGGAACAGGATCCGCCCGCCCGAGAAACCCAGCGCCTTCGCCGCCTTCACGTACCCCCGCTCCCGCTGCGCGATGACCTCCGCGCGCACCAGCCGGCACGTACCCGTCCACGTCGTCAGCCCGATCGCCAGGAACACGCCCAGCAACCCCTTGCCCACGACCATCGCGATGGCCAGCACGAACAGCAGCCCCGGGATCGACGCGAACGTCGTCGAAATCCACACCACCGCGTCGTCCGTCTTCCCGCCGAAATAGCCGCCGAGGCACCCGAGCAGCACCCCGAGCGGTATCGCGATGAGCGAGCTGACGACCCCCACCTCGAACGCGATCCCGGCCCCCTGCGCGAGCCGCAGCGCCACGTCGCGCCCGAGCCCGTCCGTGCCGAGCCAGTGCGCCGCGCACGGCGCCATGTAACGCGACGCCAGGTCCTGCAGCTGCCACGGCGGCGTCACGTCCTTCCACGCGTACCACGCCGCCGCGCCCCAGCTCCACGCCGCGACCGCCGCGAACACCGCGATGACGGCCGCGCACGCCCACACCGCGGGACTCCGCGCGAGCTTGCGCGCCGCACCCATCTGGCCGCCCGCGCCCGTCACGACAGCCTCACCCGCGGATCGACCCACGCCAGCGCCAAATCCGCCAGCACGTTGGCGAGCGTGAAGAGCAGCGCCCCGACGAGCACCACCCCGCGCACCACCTCCACGTCCGCCGACTGCACCGCGTTCAGGCTCAAATAACCCAATCCCGGAATCCCGAAGAACCCCTCCAGCAGCAGACTCCCCGTGTACAGGTACGGCAGCGCCAGCGCCACGTTCGTGATGACCGGCCCCAGCGCGTTCTTGAGAAGGTGCACGAACAAAATCCGCCCGCCCGACAGCCCCTTCGCCCTCGCCGTCCGCACGTACTCCCGCCCCATCTGCTCCAGCAACACCGTCCGGTAAAACCGCACGTTCGCGCCGACGCCCGTCGCCGCCCCGATGATGACTGGCAGCAACAGATGCCGCCACGACTCGAACCCCCACACCGGGAACCACCCCCACCGGTACGCCAGCCAATACTGCCCCGCGACGATCCACACCACGTAATTCACGCTCATCAGCCCCACGCACACCCCCACCAGCGCCTTGTCCAGCCACGCCCCGCGCCGCCATGCGCACAGCAGCGCCAGCGTCAGGCTCGTGACCAGCTCGACGACCAGGATCGGCACCGTCAGCGCCAGCGACGGCCCCACGCCCTCGCGCAGCAGCTCCCCCACCGGACGGTTCAAACTCGTGCTCGTCCCCAAATCCCACCGCGCCACCCGCTTCGCATAATCCCAGAGCTGGCTGTCGAAGAAGTGCCGCGTCTTCCGCTCCAGCCGCACGCTCAAAATCTCCGCCCCGTTTTTTCCAATGATTGGAAAACTTTTTTCCAATGGTTGGAAAAATTCGTCCGATTTTTCCAATGATTGGAAAATTTTTTCGCGTTTTTTCCAATGATTGGAAAAAAAGTTTCCAATCATTGGAAAACTTTTTTCCTTCCCGCAACCCTCGTCGAACCCCTCCCCGCGGCCCGTCACCGTCAGCCTCCACGTCTCCCCCGGCGGCAGCTCGAACGCGTAGGGAATTTCCAGCACCTCCCCTTCCGTCAGCTTCAGCGGACCGTCCCCTTCCGCGGCCGCGCCCCACTTCGCGCGCACCGAGGGCGGCGTCCGCTCGTCGAACACCACCTCCTCCAGCGCCCGCGTCGGCGCCCAGTTCCCATAAAAAAGCGGCTTGTTCCACCCGTGCGCCGCATCGAACTCCTCCAGCGACGCCGCCCCCGCGTTCTGCCCCAGCACCATCGCCGCCGGCGACCCTCCCACCACCTGGAACAGCACGAACGTCACCAGCACCACCCCCGCCACCGTCGGGATGGCCTGCAAAAGGCGGCGGAAAAGATAGCGGGCCATTGGACCGGACCCCGGCGGAACCCCCGGAACCACGGAACCCTAGATACCTAGATATCTAGATACCTGGAGCCCGGACCCCAAGACTCCCGCCGCGCCTCACTGGATCGTGAGCCGCGTGGTCTTGATGAGCGCCTGCCAGAGGTCTTCGGCGGTGGTGGCGGCGAGGAGCTTGGCGCGGTTCTCCTCCTTCTGGAAGACCTGCGAGAGGCCGGAGAGGAGCTTGAGGTAGAAGGCGCTCGCGGCCGTCGGGATGACCACGAAGAAGAAGATGTGGGTGAGCCCATCGCCCGACTCGTCGAACTTCACGCCGTCGCGGGAGATGCCGACCGCCATCGTCAGGCCGCCGCCTTCCACGCCGCGTACGTGCGGGAACGCGAGGCCGCCTTCGACCGCCGTCGAGATGATCGCCTCGCGCTCGAGGGCCAGCGGGAGCAGCTCCTTGTCGTCGCTGACGTAGCCCTCGCCCTTGAGCTTCTGGCAGAGCTCCGCGAGGACCGCGTCGCGCGTCTTGCCCTTGAGGTCGGGGATCATGAGCGTTTCCGAGGAGAAGCGTTCCACGCCGATCTTCGGCTGGTCGCTGCGGCGGGGGGCCTTGCGGATGTTGCGGACGCCGGCCGCGCGGTAGTAGAGGAGGCGGGCGCAGGAGGGGCAGTGGTAGAGCTGGTCGGCCGCGTGGACCTGGTGGACGAGCGCGACGGGGAGGGTCATGCCGCAGGCCGTGCACACGCCGTTCTCGACGGGCACGATGGCGAGGGGACTGCGCTTGAGCAGGCGTGTGAACTGGCTGTTGACGTCGGCGGGTAGTTCCTTGGTGAGCGAGGCGATGGCTTCGTCGAGGCTCCCCAGCGAAGCGTTCGGCTGGCCGGCCGCCTGCTGCGCGCGGGCCACGATGAGTTCCTGCAGTTGCACGAGATGGTTGATGATCGGTTGCATGTCGTTGGTCCTGTCGTTGGGGTTGTCCATGTCGGTTGTTTCTCCGCTCACTTCCCCTTTTCTACACCTTCCCCGCCGCCCCGCGCAAGCCATTTCCCCGCGGTTTTCCCGCCGGGGCGCACCCGGATGCACGGCGAATCCGTTGACTTTGCGGGGGGAGGGGAGTAGAGTGCGCGGACGTTCAACCCCAAGAGAAACGGTTTCCATAAAATGAATCCAAACGACATCGCCCTTTCCACCGTCCGGCACAGCGCGGCGCACATCATGGCGGCCGCGGTGCGGCATCTCTGGCCCGACACCCGCTTCGACATCGGCCCCGCCACCGACGAGGGATTCTACTACGATTTCGACCTCTCCCACCGCCTCACCGAAGAGGATTTCCCCGCCATCGAGGCCGAAATGGCCAAGATCATCGCGGAGAACGTGCCCTTCGTGCGCGAGGAGAAGTCCCGCGAGGAGGTCATGGAACTGATGCGGTCCCGCGGCCAGTCCTACAAGCTCGAACGCCTCGCCGACATCCCCGAGGGCGAGACGATCACGCTCTACCACAGCGGCGACTTCACCGACCTCTGCCGCGGCCCGCACGTCGCGGCCGCCGGCGAAATCAAGGCGTTCAAGATCCTCTCCGTCGCCGGCTCCTACTTCCGCGGCGACGAGAAGAACAAGATGCTCCAGCGCCTCTACGGCACCGCCTTCCTCTCGCAGGAGGACCTCGACGCGTACCTGAAGATGCGCGAGGAGGCGAAGGCCCGCGACCACCGCGTCCTGGGCCGCGAGCTCGACCTGTTCCACCTCGACCCCGAGGACCCGGGGCAGATTTTCTGGCACCCGAAGGGGTGGACCATCTACATCGAGCTCCAGGACTACATGCGCCGGAAGCTGGTCGCCGACGGCTACCAGGAGGTCAACACCCCGGCCATCATGCCCCGCAGCCTCTGGGAGCGCAGCGGCCACTGGGAGCACTACCAGGCCAACATGTTCATCACGGAGAGCGAAAAGCGCATCTTCGCCGTCAAGCCCATGAACTGCCCGGGCGCGCTCGAAATCTTCAAGAGCCGCACCCGCAGCTACAAGGACCTGCCGCTGCGGCTGGCGGAGTTCGGCCACTGCGTCCGCAACGAGCCCAGCGGGACCCTCCACGGCATCATGCGCGTCCGCGGCTTCGTCCAGGACGACGCCCACATCCTCTGCACGGAGGAGCAGATCGAGGCCGAGGTCGCCAAGTTCTGCCGCCTCCTGGTGGGCGTGTACAAGGATTTCGGGTTCGACAAGAACCTGCTGGTGAAGCTCAGCACCATGCCCGCCGACCACGTCGGCGACGAAGCCACCTGGCGCCACGCCGAAGAAGCCCTCGCCGCCGCCTGCAAGGCCACCGGCATGGACTACGTCATCCAGGAGGGCGAAGGGGCCTTCTACGGGCCCAAGCTCGAGTTCACCCTCATCGACGCCCTGAACCGCCCCTGGCAGTGCGGCACCATCCAGCTCGACTACCAGCTGCCCAGCGAAGGCCGCCTCAACGCCGTCTACACGGGGCCCGACGGACAGAAGCACCACCCCGTCATGCTGCACCGCGCCGTGCTGGGCTCCCTGGAGCGCTTCATCGGCATCCTCATCGAGCAGTACGCCGGGGCCTTCCCGCTCTGGCTCGCGCCCGTGCAGGTCGAGCTCATCCCCGTCAACGACAAGGCCCTGCCCGCCGTCGAGAAGGTCGCCGACGTCCTGCGCGCCCGCGGCTTCCGCGTCCACGTCGACTCCCGCAGCGACAAGATGGGCGCCAAGATCCGCGACGCCCGCCTCCAGAAGATCCCCTACATGCTCGTCATGGGCGCGCGCGAAGCCGAATCCGGCACCGTCTCCGTCCGCTCCCGCGCCGAAGGCGACCTCGGCGCCATGCCCCTCGACGCCTTCATCGCCAAGCTCGACGCCGAGTGCGCCGTCAAACACGGCGCCTGACGCGGTGCGAGTGACGAGATACGAGAGACGAGTGACGAGAGAGCGGAGAATCGATTCCGGATCCAAAACGACCCACCGCAAACTCGTCGTTCGTCACTCGTCACTCGTCACTTTTCACTTCCCCTTGAGCTCCGATTTCGCTAAAAGCCGCAGATAAACAACCAACCAAAACACAGGAACAAACCCAAAGGAATATGCCCCTCCCTCCTCCCAACCAAAAGCCGGACCCGCGCAACGCCAACACCCCGCGCATGAACCAGCGCATCCGCGTCCCCGAGGTACGCCTCGTCGGGCCGACGGGCGAAGCGCTGGGGATCGTCCCCACGCCCGTCGCGCAGGCCAAGGCGCGCGACGCCGGCCTCGACCTCGTCGAGATTTCCCCGACCGCGCGGCCGCCCGTGTGCAAGATCATGGACTACGGCAAATTCCGCTACGAACAGGGCAAGAAGGCCAAGCAGAACCGCCGCAACGCGGCGGCGACGCGGGTGAAGGAAGTGCAGTTCCATCCCAGCGTGGGCGACGCCGACTACGCCGTCAAGCTGCGCAAACTCAAGGACTTCCTCTCCGAAGGCTCGCGCGTCAAAGTGGCCCTGTTCTTCCGCGGCCGCGAAAACGCCCACAAGGAACTGGGCTTCGACCTGATGAACCGCGTCCTGGCGGACGCCAGCGACATCGGCGTCGTCGAGCAGGCCCCCAAGCTCCTCGGCCGCAACATCCAGATGACCCTGATGCCCAAGCCCAAGGCCCGCCAGGGCGGCGCCCCCAAGCCCGCCGCGCCCGCGCCCTGAAGTCCGCCATCCCGAGGGCGGGGGTTGCGCATGAAGGCGCCTCCCGCGCCTTTTCCCGAGGAGACCGAAACCCATGAGCGCCCCCAAAACCGCCATCGTCACCGGAGCCGCCGGGCTCGTCGGCTCCGAAACCGTACGCCACTTCTGCGCCAAGGGTTGGCGGTGCATCGGCATCGACAACGACATGCGCCGCTACTTCTTCGGCGCCGAAGCCTCCACCCGTTGGCTCCTCGAAAAGCTCCTCGCCGGGTTTCCCGGCCAGTTCACCTCCAACGCCGTGGACATCCGCGACTTCCCGGCCGTCTGCAAGGTCTTCGAGGCCGCGGGGCAGGTGGACCTCGTCGTCCACACCGCCGCGCAGCCTTCCCACGACTGGGCGGCGCGCGAGCCGTTCACCGACTTCGGCGTCAACGCCCAGGGCACGCTGAACATGCTCGAAGCCGTCCGCCAGTTCGCGCCGAAGGCCCCCTTCATCTTCACGTCCACCAACAAAGTCTACGGCGACACCCCGAACCGCCTGCCGCTCATCGAAACCGAAACCCGCTGGGAATGCGACCCGTCCCACCCCTACGCGGCGGAAGGCATCGACGAAACCATGTCCATCGACCAGACCAAGCACTCCATCTTCGGGGCCAGCAAGGTCGCCGCCGACGTCATGGTGCAGGAATACGGCCGCTACTTCGGCATGAACACGGGCGTCTTCCGCGGCGGCTGCCTGACCGGACCGCGCCACAGCGGCGCCGAACTGCACGGCTTTTTGGCCTACCTGATGAAGTGCGCCGTGACGGGCCGCACCTACCACATCTTCGGCTACAAGGGCAAGCAGGTCCGCGACAACATCCACTCATTTGACCTTGTCAACGCCTTCGAGCAGTTCGCCGCCGCGCCGCGCCCCGGCGAAGTCTACAACATGGGCGGCAGCCGCTTCAGCAACTGCTCCATGATGGAAGCCATCGCCCTCTGCGAAGAAATCTCCGGCCGCAGGATGCACACCGACTACACCGAAACCAACCGCATCGGCGACCACATCTGGTGGATCAGCGACGTCCGCAAGTTCGCCTCCCACTACCCCTCCTGGCACCTCACCAAGACCGTCCGCGACATCCTGACCGAAATCCACGAATACAACCTCCCCAGGTGGAAAGCCGAATCCGGCGCCTGATTCCCCGCCGCCCCCGTCTCCCAGTCCCCCCGTCCTCCAGCCCCCCCTTTGTCTCTGTCCCGCCGGACGGCCCCCGTGCCGCCCCCTCTGCCCCCTTTCCCCTCCACCCCCCTCACCGCGGAAAAGCATTGCGCCGGAGGGGCCGGATGGGATAGAGTGGAAAGAAATGCGGGCCGAAGGGGCCCGCGCAAGGAAGGATATTCGCATGAAGAAGATTTTGGTTCTGGCCCTCGCGGGCCTGATGGCGGTCGCGGCGGGCACGGCGTCGGCCGGCGTGCTCAATTCGGAAGAGCCGGGCGAGGCTTCGGTCCACGGCTGGTACCTGTTCCCCGGCGACGGCGACTTCACCGTCTTCGACGGCGCCGCCGGTGTCCAGGGCGCCTACCGCGAGTGGTTCGCATTCCCGTGGGGCATCGGCCTCAACGCCGGCTGGGGCTACTACAAGGTCGACAAGAACACCGGCTCCTACAAGGTCTCCACCCTCGGCCAGTTCAAGGGCGAATGCAACGTCGTCCCGCTCGGCCTGGACCTGTTCTTCAACGTCATCGACTGGGACAACTGGAACCTCGTCCTCGGCACGGGCATCCAGTACCTGATCGTCGACAGCGACCTGTCCGCGTGGGACTCCGCCGCCGGCAAGCGCCAGGACATCGACGTCGACAACGCGCTGATGTGGAACATCGAGGCCGAGTACGAATACATGCTCAGCGAGAAGTTCTACGTCTCCGGCGGCGTCGGCTACCAGGTGGACATCGTCCGCGCCGACACCGAATGCGGCGACAACGACCTGCGCGACACCTCCTTCCGCGGACTCTTCCTCCGCCTCGGCCTGAAGTTCCTCTTCTGAGGCCCGCCCGGACCGGCACGCAGACGGCACGCCACGGTTCTCCGGGCGTGCCGTTTTCGCTGGAAACATCCCCATGATCCGCTGCCAGCACGAAGACTCCTCCCTCTGGACGCCCGGCGCCGCCGTCGAGCTCTCCGAGGGCGAATCCAACCATCTCTGCGCCGTCATGCGCGCCGAAGCGGGCGCCGCCGTGGCGCTCCTCGACGGCCGCGGCGGCATCGCCGAGGCCGAACTCTCCCGCCCGCACAGGAAGCACGCCGAAGTCGTCGTCCGCTCCGTCTCCCGCGCCGCCCCGCCGGTCCCGCGCCGCATCCTCGCGCAGGCCGTCATCCGCGCCGAACGCATGGACTGGCTCGTCCAGAAGGCGGTCGAACTGGGCGGCGTCACCGAGATATGGCCCCTGCAGACCGACTGGTGCGTCGTGCGCGTACCCCCCGCCGACGCCGACCGCAAGGCCGACCGCTGGCGCGCCGTCGCCTGGGCCGCCTGCAAGCAGAGCGGCAACCCGTGGCTGCCGCAAATCGCCCCCGCCATGCGCCTCGACGCCGCCATCGCCCGCCTCGCCGGACGCGACGCCTGCTTCGGCGCCCTCCAGCCCGGCGCCGCGCCGCTCCCCGACTGCCTGGGCGCCCTGCGCCGCGCGGAATGCCCCGAGCTCGCCGTGTTCATCGGCCCCGAAGGCGACTTCACGCCCGCCGAAGTCGACGCCCTCCTCGCCGCCGGTGTACGCCCCGTCACCCTCGGCGAAAACGTCCTCCGCGTCGAAACCGCCTCCCTCTTCGTCCTCTCCGCCATCAAATACGCCTGGCTGTGAGGTATCCCCCGGACCATCCCACCATCAAACCATCCAACCATCCCACCATCCCACCATCCCATGAACCCGAACGCAAAGGAACTCGCTCCCCAGCCTTTCACCATCGGCGGACAACCCGCGTGGACGTTCGACGCGCTGCCCGCCGTCGGCTCGCCCGCGCCGGACTTCCATCTCGCCGACGCGCAGTTCAAGGACTGGACGCTGGCCGACTTCGCGGGCACCCGCCTGCTGCTGAACATCGTCCCGTCGCTGGACACGCCCGTATGCGCCCTCTCCGCGCGCAAGTTCAACGCCGACGCCGCGGCGCGGCCCGGCGTCAGGGTCCTGACCATCTCCGCCGACCTCCCCTTCGCGCAGGCGCGCTTCTGCGAAAACCTCAAGACGCCCAATGGCCTCTTCCTCTCGACCTTCCGCGCCCCCGAGTTCGGCATGGACTACGGGACCCTCATCGTGGAACACCCGATGATGGGCCTCCAGGCGCGCGCCGTCGTGGCGATCGGCGCCGACGGCACCGTCCTGCACGCCCAGCTCGTCCCCGAACTCCGCAACGAACCCGACTACGCCGCCGCCTGGGCCGCCCTCGACGCCGCGGCCGCCGCCGAACCCTGAGCGAGAGGCTTCTCCCCAGAACCGCGCCATCCCCGAAATCCTGCGCGCCCCTTCCCCCGGCAATGGTGGGGCGAGCTCTCCGAGCGAGCCGCTCTCCAACCACCGCATTATCTTTGACTTCGGACTTCGGACACCGGACCTCCGCGCCTCCGCGTGAGCTTCTCTTCTCTATTCCCCGCCCGCTCCGCAGACGCCCCGCAAACTCGTCTCTCGCCCCGGAGTCCCTTGGTGGGGCGAGCTCTCCGAGCGAGCCGCTCTCCAACCACCGCATTTTCTTTGACTTCGGACTCCGGACTCCGGCCCTCCGCGCCTCCGCGTGAGCTTTTCCACCCTTCTCCCGCCCGCTCCGCGGCCCCCGCAAACTCCTCCCTCGTCTCTCGTCTCTCGTCACCCAGCCCGACTTTCCATATTCGGGGGTAAAACCCATGTGTTTTCTAAGGTTTTGCTCGTAGGTCTTCACTACACGACGGCGTGCATACGGGGAGACAGGGTGGGCGAGACTTTCGGGGGAGGCTGGGCGGGAAGGGTCAGGTCGAGCTGGGCGAGCAGGAGGGCGGTGTCTTCGCGCGGCTCGATGTGGC
>JAFXQI010000060.1 GCA_017527155.1 Kiritimatiellia bacterium | reverse complement strand
CGGCGGAGGTGGCCGTGCTGAACAAGGGCACGGTGGCCATCGAATACGGCCGGCTTTCGGGGGATGCGTCGTGGGGCAGCGGCAAGGTGCATGTGGTGAGGGACTGGGTGGCGGTGCCGAGCGGGGTGACGCTGGAAATCGCTGCGGGGACGGTGGTGAAGTTCACGCGCGGGTCGGGAATCGCGGTGGAGCGCGGGGGGACGCTGCGGCTGGCCGGTACGGCGGACGCGCCGGTGCGGCTGACGGCGACGGAGGACGATACGGAGGGGGGCGACACGGACATGCGGGAGGCGGAGCCCGTGGGCGGCTGGTATATCGACATCCACGGGACGGTGGAGGATTCGGGGTGGACGGAGATCGACCACACGGACCGGGCGAGGAGCGGGGGCATGGCGAACTACGGTCTGCGGGTGGGCGTGGGGAAGGTGTCGTGGGGCGGGACGGGATGGGCCTCGGCGGGGCGCGTGGATGCCCGTGAGGACTTCGGGGGACGGCTGGTACACGGGACGGAGCGGATGGGAAACCCGGATGGCGGGGCGGCGTCGGCGTGGAACACGACGAAGCTGGCGGACGGCTGGCAGACGGTGACGAAGGGGACGAACACGGCGGAGGTGGCCGTGCTGAACAAGGGCACGGTGGCCATCGAATACGGCCGGCTTTCGGGGGATGCGTCGTGGGACAGCGGCAAGGTGCACGTGGTGCGGGACTGGGTGGCGGTGCCGAGCGGGATGACGCTGGAAATCGGTGCGGGGACGGTGGTGAAGTTCACGCGCGGGTCGGGAATCGCGGTGGAACGCGGGGGAACGCTGCGGCTGGCCGGTACGGCGGACGCGCCGGTGCGGCTGACGGCGGCGGAGGACGATACGGAGGGGGGCGACACGGACATGCGGGAGGCGGAGCTTGTTGGCGGCTGGTACATCGACATCCGGGGGAAGGTGGAGGATTCGGGGTGGACGGAAATCGGTTATGCGGACCCGGCGCGGAGCGGCGGAATGGCCATCTACGGGTTGCGGGTGGGCGCCGGCAAATTGGATGTGGGCCGTTCGGCGAATTCGTCCGGCACCCGCGTCGACGGCCGCGCCGGCCGGAACGGCCCGCGCTTGACCATGGGGGACGAATGGGCGGCTTGGGACACGGCTTGGGACAATGCCGCGGAAGTGCGTGTGACATTGGAGCGTCCGGACGGAACGGAGGAACTTTTGGGCCGGGCGACCAACGGCGGCAAGGGGAGCGCGGATTGGACCGGAAACGAACCGGGCGCGTACCGGGTGGGGTATTCGGCGAAAGACGGTTCCGGGACGGTGCTGGCCGCCCAGACGGTCCAGCTCGTCATGTTGGGCGACGGGACCATCCTCCATTCGGGTTCCACGAAGAGCAACGAAATCTGGTCTGCGGACAGCGTGCACGTGGTGGATGGCAGGGTTTCGGTCGGCAACGGGGCGGTGCTGGCCATCGAGCCGGGGGCGGTGGTGAAGTTCACGGACGGCAGCTCCCTGGTGGTGGCCGGCGGCGGCAGCTGCACGGCGAACGGGGTGGTCTTCACGCACATCGCCGACGACACGGTGGGCGGGGACACCATGCTGGACGGGACGGCGTCGTGGCCGGTTCCGGATGCGTACATCGTGGCCGGCAACCTGACGACGGATGCGGAGACGCAAATGCGCTGGATGAAGGTGACGACGTCGGGAACGGTTTCGACCGACACGGTATGGATGGGGAGCCGGATCGTCCATGTGACGGGGAACCTCACGGTGGCCAGGGGGGCGACGCTGACCATCCACCCGGGAGCCATCGTGAAGTTCGATCCGGGCGTGTCGCTGACAGTGAATTCGGGCGGGACGCTGAACGCGCTGGGGACGCGGGCGCAGCCCATCGTGTTCACCAGCATCAAGGATGACGAGTTCGGCGGGGACACGAATGGGGACGGGGATGCGACGACGGCCCAGCCAGGGGATTGGACCACCATCAAGATTGCGGGCGGAACGGCCCATTTCTCGCACGCTTCCATCCTCTATTCGAGCCGGAACCAGACGACGGGGGCCATCAACATGACCGGCGGGACGGTCGTGTTCGACAGCGGGGAAATCGCGCACGGCCTGTACGATGCGGTGGGGGTGGAATCCGGGAACTTCCACATGACGAACTCCGTCATACGGGATTGTCTCTTGGCATTCCGTCACTGGGCAAGGGATCCCATCGTGAACTGCGTAATCTACGACTGCGGGCGGCTGACGCAGGGAGGCGGACAGCACTTCCGCAACTGCATCTTCGCAAACATCACGGAGGCGTGGGAAGCGTTCGGGTTCCCGCAGAACGGCACGACCTACAACAATTGCTGCTTCTGGAACGAGGGCGGGAGCGTGCTGACTGGCGAGGGGACGCAGGACGCGATGACCGTCTGCGGAAAGAACGGCAACATCTGGGGCGACCCGCTGTTCGTGGATGCGGATGGCTGCGACTTCCGTGTGTCAGAGGGTTCGCCGTGCGTGGACGCGGGGGATACGGCGGCGGCTCCGGAGACGGATTTGTACGGGCAACCGCGGGTGTCGGCGTGGGGGGAGGCAGTGGCGGACATCGGGGTGTACGAGGTACAGCCGCGCGGGGTGGCGGGGGACGTGGATTTGGTGCCGGTAAAGGTGTCGGCGGACGCGGAAGCCACACCGGGCGGGGAATTGCGGGTTGCGTGGGAAGTCGGGAACCGGGGCGGGAAGATGGTGGAGGGGGGACGTAGGGACGAGGTGTCGCTGGTGTCGGCGTCCGGGCGGATTGTGTCCCTGGGCGAAAGGGTGTTCACCCAGAATGTCGCGGCGGGCGGTACGGCGAAGTGCGAGGCGGTGTTCCGTGTCCCGGCGATGTCGGAGGGTTCTTGGTGGCCGAAGGTGGTGGTCAACAGCCAGCAGGACATTTTCGAAGGCTCGCTCATCGCGAACAACTCGCGGACGGGGGAGGTCGGCGTGGAGGTGTCGGTACCGGATGTGCCGGTGGAAAGCGGGACAAATGGGGTGTTGCAGTCGGGGGCACCGACGGTGCTGAAGTTGCGGTTTTCAGAAGGAAACCGGAAACGGATGGTGGTGCTGGACGTGCCGACGGGCGTGGAGGTGTCATGGGGCTTCGGGTTCGTGCCGACCTCGTGGGAAAAACCGTCCGGGGGAGCGACGGCAACGGACGGGGGTGCCGTCCAGTTCCGCGTGCCCGAGGGAGAAATGGATGTCTGTGTCGTGCTTTCGAGCGACACGACGGCCAGCTACGTTCTCTCGACAGAAGCAACGAAAGTGGTCATCACGGGAGTGACGCCCGACATATTGCCGTCAAGTGGTCAAGCGACGCTTGCGATTGCAGGCGCCGGATTCGGACAGACGAACACGATATCGCTGGTGGGTGCGGACGGAAGCATTCCATTGCTGCCGGTTGACTTGGATGCATCCGGGAACTTGGTGACAACGGTCGATTGCGCGGAGCTTGAGGCAGGACAGAGGTATGATCTGGTCGTGTCGAACGATTCGGGCGGCACGGCAAGGGCGGAAGCGGCGGTTTCCGTCACCATGGACAAGGGAGAGGGCGTTTTCTGGACGGATGCCCAGATTCCGGATGCTGTCCGGTCCGGGCGAATCGTGACGATAACGATTGATTATGGGAACAGCGGAACTGCCGATTTGGATGCCCAAATCATCCAGCTCCAACTGTCCGGCGGCGTGGGAAGGGTCCGGGGGGCGGAGCGGTGGAGCGATATCGTCAACGTTGTCGCAACGGGCGTGGCCAGACCGGGAACAATCGCTCCCGGCGAAACAGGCAGGAAATACGTGGAGTTCAAGGCCGGGGACAGCAACAGGATTTATCTGTACGACTCTTCGGACCGGGAGTTCAATTATTCCCCCTGGTCAAGCCGGGAGGCGTTTTTCGAGGATATGGGGACGACCCTCGGCGAAATGTCGCAGATGGGGGCGGATGTGGACAATTGGGAACTGGTGTACGAGACTGCGGCGGGAAGGAAAACAAAGACCCATTGCATGATTGGCGGGGTGGTTCTCGATTCCGGGAGCGGACTGCCGATTGCTGGAGTCAGTCTGTTCCTTTCGTCCGTTGGGGCGAACGGAACGACTGTCGTGTATGCCACGGCGAACTCTGATGAAGAAGGACGGTTCCATTTTGCCGCCGTCGGGAACGGCGAATACATGATCGAGGCCGCCCCCGCGCATCGCATCGAAGCGCTTGATGGGGCCGCGGTGACGGAAGGCGGCACGTTGCGGGTCGAATGTGGAGGTCCGTTCGCGCCCATCACCCTCCATGTTGCACCGGAAACCGGAGTGTATTTGCACTTGGAGGAAGAGCCTGAGGCCATCGGCGAGGCGACGGTCACGGCCGTGCGGGCGACAAGCGACGACGACTTCATCCTGGAAGCGGTTTACGACGGCGAAAGCGGGTGCTACGTTTTCGGGGCGGTTCCAGAGGCCGGGTTCTATTCCGTCTCCGCCGTTTCGGGGAACATGGGATATTCCGCATTGACATACCTTTCGGGCACGGACTCTGAGCATGTGTACGGGGAAATGAGGCCTTTGGTGGAGTTGCACGGCACGCTTGCCGATTTCCCGAACCACCGCATCGACGACGAAACGCCTACGGGGCTGATTGTGCGCAACATTTCCGCCAACCGGACCTGCGTTGTCGAAGTTTCGGGGGGCGGGACATATTCCGCACAGGGGCTGTTCCCGGGCGAGTACATGTTCGCCATTTCGGGGACGACCTGCTCCTACGCGTTCGAAGACGTGTATGACTTTTCGGATGGCGGAATGTTCGAGGTAAATGCCGCGCCTTGTCCCGCGACTTCCAAAATCACGGTGGTGTATCCCGGAACATGGGGAACGGGACGCGCCATCATCGCCAGCGACGGCTCCGGTGTACAGTGCATAGCCGGAACTTCACCTTCGGGGACGACGGTGCTGCCGTCGGTCGCGGATGGGCCTTGGACATGCTATGTGATCGACCTCAATGGCAACTTGCTGGCGTCGCAGGAAGTCGAAGTCAAGGAGGGGGCGGCGAGCGTCGAATTCGATGACAATTCGACCATCTCCACGGGCACTCTCCAACGCGGCTTCTACGGCGATTTGACGGACGCAGTCTACAAAGCGTGGCGGGCGTTCCGGGACAAGGCCGCGGAATGGCTTGCGGGTTGCGAGTGGGCAGGGAAGGTGTTCGACAAGATATTCCAAAGCGGAGCCTACAACAGGGGAATAGCGGCCCAGAATACCGCGCTGACCGTGTGGTCGAAACGCCCCGAAAAACCTTTGGATTGCGTCTGCGGTTACAATCGGAGGCAATACGAAAGCGACATCGCGAGCAGGAACAATTTCACGAAGGTTTACGGGGAGTTTTCCGAATACCTGCGGACATGCGACAGGATGAAGGCCATTGCGATGACATTCAAGTCCGTGGGGGACGCTTCCGAGTACGCATTCGAAAAAATGCTGAAGAAAAACGCTGGAGGGATGCTGGAAGCCGTGGCAAAGGGCTTGAACTTGACGGAAAAGATTGCCAAGGCCAAAGCCATTATGAAAAACAACAGGGTGATTGTGGGAGGCGCCCTGTACGGGGGGATGCTGGGGAGCGACATCGCCAGCATGCTTGATTCCATCGACGAAGATTCTCTTATTAAACAATTCCAGGAAATCCAGCAACTGATTAAGATCGGAGGCGATTTGTCCAGCACTTTGGGCAACATGACGAAGCTTGTTTTGCAATTCAAGAAATTCGCCGATCCTGAAGTCAAACGAGCGCTGAAAGATGCTCCTGAGCTTGCCGAAATCTTCGACAACGTAGCCAAGATTGCCGACGAAATCTCCAAAATTCTGGTTCTCGCGGAAGACGCCATTTCCATGACAAGCGAATGGAAGAAGTATCTGGACGCAGTGGACCGTTTTGAGACGATGTACAGCTGGTTCGTCGCCGAAACGGAGGCCTACCGCGCTTGTGCGGAGCATTTCAACGAGTATCACGAACCGCAGTGCCGTGAGGAAGAGCCCAAGTTGCCTCCCGTGCCCGTTCGCAAGCCATACATTCCCACGGTTCCGCATTCGGTGGACCCGAACGAGATGTCGGGGCCTTTGGGGGCGGGGGCGGCGCGGCTGGTGGCCCCGGGGACATGGATGACGTACACCGTGTATTTCGAGAACAAGAGCGACGCGACGGCGGCGGCGCAGGAGGTGTACGTGACGGAGGCGCTGGGCGGGGCGCTGGACTGGAGCACGTTCGAGATGGTGGACGTGGGGTTCAACAACCAGCTCGACCTGGGGCTGGGCGGCAAGCGGAAGGGGGCGAGCGAGACGGCGATGGCGGGGACGGCGTACAAGGTGCGGACGGAGCTGGACTTCGATGCGAAGACGGGGGCGGCGAAGTGGTACATGCGCATCGTGGACGAATCGACGGAGACGCGGTGGCCGCGGGACGTGTACGCGGGGTTCCTGCCGCCGAACGACGCGACGGGGCGCGGGGAGGGGCACATCACGTACCGGGTGAAGCTGCGGGACGACGCGGCGGCGGGGACGGTGGTCCGCGCGTCGGCGAACATCGTGTTCGACTACAACGCGGCCATCGAGACGGATCCGGCCTGGTGGAACACGGTGGCGGAGATGGGGACGGCCACGGTGGACCTCGGGAACGGGGTTTCGACGAACGTGACGGTGATGGTGGGCGCGCCGTGGGTCGGGCAGCTGCCGGATCCGGGCAAGCGGCCGGGGATGCGGTTCGCCGGATGGTTCACAGGGCCCAACGGGACGGGTTCGGCCGTGACGGAGGAGAGCGTGGCGGCGGCCGGGGCGAAGCTGTACGCGTTCTGGGACGCCACGGCGGCGCCGGAGCTCTGGCTGGACGTGTCGTGGGGGGCGGTGGAAATCGGGACGAACGGAGTTGTGAAAGGGTATGCCCCTGACGGAAGCAGCGTGGAAGGCAGCGCCAACCGCTACGTGCTGACGGGGACGAGCCAGGTGAATGGGGTGAAGTTCGCGGGCGGGAGCTTCACGAACACGTGGACGAACCTGGTCATCGGGCTGGATGCGAAGGACGCGGTGGCGGTAACGCTGGAGGGGGTGTCGCTCGAAGTGACGCTGGCGGGGGACAACTCCGTGGCGAGCGGCGAGGACTGCGCGGGGGTGCGGGTGGATGCGGCGTCGGCGCTGGTGCTGCAGGGCGAGGGGCGGCTGGCCGCGCAGGGCGGCAAGTGCGGCGCGGGCATCGGCGGCGGGAAGCTGCAGGAGAGCGGGCGGGTGGAAATCCGCTCGGGGACGGTCGAGGCGACCGGCGGCGAGTTCGGGGCGGGCATCGGCGGCGGGCTGGTGGCGCCGGCGGCGGGGGCGGTCGTCATCGCGGGTGGCTCGGTCAAGGCGCGCGGCAGCGAGGGCGGGGAGGACATCGGCGGCGGCTTCGGACGCGAGGGAACCGGCGCGCCGGTGGGCGCGGCGGGGACACCGGTCCACGAAGTGGAGGTGCCGCTGGCGACGGATGCGCTGCCGGCGGAGGTCGTCGTGGACCTGGGCGGCGGGGAGACGTACCGCTACGCGGGGCCGGGGCACGTGGGCGACACGTCGCTGTGGTTCTGGTTGCCGGACGGAACGTACGAGTTCGCGGCCGACGGCGACGACTACGGCGCGCACGTTGCGGGGACGAATGCCGCGGCGGTATTCACCGACCCAGGCAACGCGAACTTCGTGGCACCGCCGGTCGGCGAAGTGTCGAGCGAGGGAAGCGCGATGCGGGCGGCAATGGATCCGGCGTACCGGACATCACCGTTCGAAGTGTGGACCGCGACGGGGCTGAAGGGCCATGCCTGGGATTGGACGCCGGTACCGCCGGGCGGTTATGACTGGGATGCGACGAACGCGGTAATCCGGCTCCCGGAGGGGACGAACAGGACACGGGTCCTGAGGTTGAAGTTCCTGAAACGCTGAAGAAACATTGCGCGATGGAGGGACGCGCTTCCGCGCGTCCATGTGGGAAGGGAACTCCCGAGAAGCTGCAGAAAACCTCAAGCCGCTCTATGGTGGTCCAAGAAACAGTGTGCCCGTTTCCGGACAGGAAAAATCCGATTGGTTCGATTCCCTCCCCCCTTGCTCGGCTACACGATTTCTCAATCCGCGCTAGAATTCCCGCGCGTAGAGGGTGCCCTTCCGGGGAACCGATGCGCCATCGAGGGGACGGGCGTAGGCGTTGTCGGCGTTGACGCGGAAGACGCGGACGGAGCCGAGGGGGGCCGGGGTGTCGCGGCCGAATTCTTCGCCGGTGAAGGGCGAGATGAGCGGCTCTTCCGCCACCACCGCCTGCAGGACCATTCCGGGACGCAGGCCGGAGGACAGGCCGCGGTCGAGCGTCAGGGAGTCCTGCCCCTGCTTGCGCAGGATGCGGCACTCGAAGGGCAGGGCGTCGACGCGGCGCTGCATGTCGGCGCGGACGACCTGGATCCACTGGGCGAGCACCGTCGGGTTGGAGGAGGCCGGGGAGACGAAGGAGGCGATGGGTTCGCGGCGGGCGGCGTCGACGAGCTGGAGGGAGACGTAGGTCTGGCCGGCGTCATCGAAGATTTCCCCGGCGATGCGGTAGGTGAAGGCCGGGGCGTTGCGGGCGAGGGCGCGGTCGCCTTCGAGGAGATCGACGCGCGGGGAGGAGCGGAGGGTGCGGAGGAGTTCGTCGCGGTAGAGGGTGCCGAGGGCGGCGTCGCCCTTGAAGGGAGGACATACGACGGCGTGGCGGAGGGTGGCCAGCGGGGGGATTTCCTCGGGGGCGAGGGCGGCGGCGGCTTCGACGGCGGCGTGGTCGTCTTCGGAGGAGGCGGCGGGAGCCGCGGGCTCTTCGGCGGCAACGGGAGCGGCCGCGGGGGACGCGGCGGCGGTAGCGGCGGGCCCGCGCGCGAAGGCGGGGGCGAGCAGGGCGAGGGAAAGGAGGGCGGCGAGAGCCGTCCGGAAGGAAGGGCGCATGGGGAATCCTTGCGGTTCGGCTAGAAGGCCATGTTGAGGACGGGGAAGAAGGACAAGGGGCCGTCTTCGATGAGGTTGATCAGGCCGATCTGGATGCCGCGCAGGGAATTGGCGTGGTTGAAGATGCCGATCTGCATGCCGGTCATGAAGTTGGCGTTGTTGAAGGCGCCGATCTGCATGCCGGAGACGTCGCCGCTGACGGTGTTGAAGAGGGCGACGGCGAGGCCGGCGAGGGCGGCATCGCGGTTGATGAGGCCGGCTTCGACGCCGCAGAAGCGGTAGTCGCTGCCATTGTAGAGGTTGACGCGCAGGGCCTGGATGTCGGCGCCGAGGGAGACGATGCCGGCGTCGATGCCGGAGACGGTGTCGTTGCGGGAGGCGACGAGGTTGAGGCGCAGACCGATGACGTCGGTTTCGTTGGGGAAGAGCTGGAAGGCTTCGCCGGCGATGCCGATCTGGACGGGGGTGCAGTCGAAGGCGGCGGCGGGGAGGACGGCGGCGGTGGCGAGGAGGGCGGCCGCGGCGAGGGCGATGCGGATGTGTTTCATGGTGGGACCTTTCTGTTGAACGGAACGTTGGAGGTTGGACGATGCGGATGGCGATCAGAAGATCGGGCGGACCTTGGTCTTGCGGATTTCCTTCTCGTCGGCCCAGTCGAGGGTGCCGGTGCGGAGGTTGCGCAGGTTGAGGGTGAACTTGTAGTAGACGTCGGTGACGCGGCCGAACTTCTGCTCGATCTCGGAGAGGTTGGCCGTGAGCATGTACTCGGCGGCGACCTGCTGGCCGAATTGGACGGGGTTGGCGGCGGCCTGCTGCTGGTAGGCGAGTTCCTGCTGGAGGGAGGCTTCGGTGGTGCGGTCCTGGAAGGTGAACCGGCCGGAGCGGATCAGGCGCGTGCGGATGGAGTCGGTGATGGACTCGGTGTCGATGTGCTGCATGGTCTTGTTCTTGACGGGATCGACGATGAGCACGGGGCGGCGTCCGTCGGCCGGCAACGGCGCGGTGGCGAGCATGGAATCGACCATGGAGGTGGCGATCTGCTGGAGGTCGGAGGAGCCGAAGTCGGTGCTCAGGGGCTTGGCGGAGGTGGGGTCGCCGTACTCGATGGTGCTGGCGCAGCCGGAGACGAACAGGGCGGCGGCAAGGGCGGCGGCGGGGAGGAGGATGGTTTTCTTCATGTTCAAACCTTTCTTGGGTTGCAGGGGTTCGGGAGGACGGTTGTTCGCGGGGGAAATCAGTGGATGTACTTCTTGGCGCGGTCGCCTTCGCGGATTCGGATGCGGAAGGATTCGGCGGCGGGGGACGGGGCGATGCCGATGATGGGACGGGTGTCGCGGCCTTCGAGGGTCAGGACGCGCCAGGTTTCGGCGTCGGGGTCGATCTCGAACCCGGCGGCGTCGAACCAGGCGAACTTGGCCTGCACCTGCATGGATTTGTTGCGGGCGGAGGTCAGGGTGGCGCTGGCGCGCAGGAGGCCGTTGGCGGTCTGGTCGCAGCGGATGTCGCGGACGAGGACCTGGCGGGCCAGGCGGGTGTTGTCGGCCTGGAGGTACTGCTGGTAGATGCCGTTTTCGTCGGGCGTGACGGACGCGGTGATGCCGGTGGTGTTGGGGGCGGCGCAGCCGGCGAGAATCGCGACGGCGGCGGCGGCGAGGAGGGCGGGGATGATGCGCTTCATGGGTGGGGTTCCTTTCGGGTCAGTCGTTGGTGGCGGGAGGGAGGTCGACGATCACGCCGGTGGGGGCGTCGGAGCCGACGGAGAGAACCTGGGGGGCGCCTTCGATGCGCATGTAGCTGTTGGAGGCGGCGACGGCCTGGCCGTGCGCGAGCGCGGCCTGGGCTTCGGACTGCTGGCGGATGACGTCGTCGTCGCGGTCCTGCGCCATCTGCTGGCCGCGGCGGTCGAGGCCGGTGGCGGAGTATTCGAGGGCGATGTCGAGGGTCTGGCCGTCGACGAGTTTGACGGAATGTTCCCAAGCCGCATAGCCTTCTTTGGCAACACGGAGGCGGTGGACTCCGGGGGACAGGCGGAAGGTTCCGGGGGCGGTGCCGATGAGGACCCCATCCAGTTCCACGGCGGCCGCCGGGAAGGCGTTGATGGTCACGGAAATGGCATCCGTTGCAATGGCGGCGGCATTGCCGGCGAGGGCGGCGTGATTGAAGGAGCCGCTGGCGGTGGCGTCCCGGACGCGGGAGGCGATCTCGGAGGAGGCCTGGTCGAGCAGCATGTCGAGCTGGTCGCCGGCGTCGGTCTGCTGGTAGGCGGTGTCGATGATGCGGTCGGTGACGACGACGCGGTCGCCGTAGAGCTGGCGGCCGTCGCGCCCGTCGAGGACGCGCAGGGCGACGCGCAGGACGCGGGTGCGGCTGCTGGTGGGCAGGCCGTAGGCCGAGGAGCGGACGGTGTTCTCGCCGACGGAGAGGATGGACGCCATGACCAGGCAGTCGGCGTCGAGCGTGCGCGCGACGTTGAGGGCGCTGGCGGCTTCGGCGGGGGTGGTGTCGACGGCGCTTTCGGCCTTGACGGTCTGGAAGAGCTCGGCGGCGCGGTGGAGCGTCTCGGGGTAGGCGGCGTCGCTCGGGGAGGCGGCGGAGCGGTCGAGGGTGTCCTCGGGGCGCACGACGGCGAACCCGGCCGAGGAGAGGTCGCCGGCGATGGCGTCGGCGAAGACATCGAGCTTGGAATCGAACGCCGCGCCGGCGCGGTTTTGCACGAAGAGGGCCGCCTTCGGGGCCGCAAGCGCCGCCGCGAGGGTGCCGAACCAGGCCAGGGCGAGGCCCGCGCCAATCCATTTCCGCATCATGTCCGTTCTCCTTTGTTGGATGTTCCTCTATGGTTGCACAAACGCGTGGGAATAGAAAGACCAATCCGCGCGCGTCACGTACAGCAAGGTCGTCTTGCCGGCCTCCAGGGTTACAGGCAGTTCGAGGTTCCCGCCGCCGGCCCAGCGAAGCCGTATCGGCACCGCAGCGCCGGGCGCCACCCACGCGTCGGCCGACAGGATCGTGTCCGGCAGCGTCAGCCAGCTGCGCAGGTCGGCCTGCTCGGAGGCGATGTTCCAGAGGCTCACCAGGATGACGGCCGCGTCGCCGCCGTTCTTGTTCGCCGCCTGCACCGCGACGCCCTTCGCGATGGCGCGCGCGATCTGGCGCGCCAGGATGCCGGGCATCCGCTCCGAAAGCGCCCGCGCCGCGAGGGACGAAACGCGGCAGAGCGGCGCGAGCGAGCCCTCCGGGCGGCCGGCGACGTCGAGGCCGACGCGCCAGTTGGAGGCGGGGGAGGCGGTGGCGGAATAGAAGGGGATGTCGATCGCGCCGAGCCCGCCGGAGACGGGGAACGGGATGCCGAGCGACTGCTTCTGCGCGACGTGGCCCTCTTCGAGCATCACGACGAGACGGGCCTTGCCGTCGTAGGCGCCGTCGCCGTCGGGCGGCGTCGCCGCGGCGCCGGGGAAGCGGCGCACGAGCTCCTCGACGTCCTCGCGCATGCCGAGCCGCTTGCCGAGGCGGAGGGCCGACGCCTGGAGTCCGGGATGGGCGGGCGCCAGTTCGAGGGCCTTCTTGACGTCGATGTACGCGTCGTTGCGTTCGCCGCGCATCTCCCAGACCACCGACGAAAGGAAGAAGGTCGCCGCGTTCTGGAAAGACGTCTTCGTCCGCCCCGCCACCTCGTCGAGCCCGGCGTACGCCTTGGCGACGGCGGCCCGGGTGGAGTCGGGGGCGTCGGCGAGCGGGTCGGCGGCGGCGTCCTCCTTGCGGGATTTGGCGGACGCCTTGTCGATTTCGGCCTCGTGGCGCTTGCGGGCCTCCTCCTGGACGCGGTTCGCGCGGCGGATTTCCACGCCGGCGCCGTCGAGGTCGCGCGCGCCGAGGTAGTTGAGGGCCTGGTAGTGGTGGACGAGGGCCTGCTCGTACTCCGGGGCGCGGTACTCGATGGCCTTGTCGTTGACCAGCACCGCGGCCGCCTGCTGCGCGGCGACCTTCGCGGCGAACACCCCCTCGTCGCCCTGCGCCGCGGTGCGGGCGATGGCCTTCTCGAAGGCGGTCCGCGACGCCGCGTAATCCCCGTAGAGCTGGGCGGTCCGCCCGGCTTCCTGCGCGAAGAGCACCTCGTCGCGGCCCTCCATCCGCGACGCGAGGTCCGCCTGCACGGCATGCAGGTCGCCGCCGGCGCCCATCGGCCCGAGGACCGTCTGGTTCATGCCGGCGGGATAATTGCTGTACGTCCCGCAGCCGCACAGCACGAGCGCCGCGGACAGCGCCACCGCGCCGCGTGCCATGCGCCGACGTCTCTTGTTTCCCGATGCGACCATGCAGCGAACCATACGTCATCCCCCCGCGTTTGTCATCCGCAAACGCCGCCCGCCGCCCGCTCCGCGGTTTTCCGATGATTGGAAAAAAGTTTCCGATGGAGATGTCAGGCAAAGAACGTGTGGTTTCGTTCGTGCGAAGCCGTGGTAGGGCGGCGAGTCCCCTCGCCGCCGGAAACCGGGACATGCAAGTGAATGTCATGGGAGGTGCGGATGCAAGTCGGCCAGAATCTGGAGAAAAATGCGTCCGCACATTTCCGGCCACTCCCTTTGGCATGACGGGCTCCGGCGGGCAGGGACTGCCCGCCCTACCCATCCTGACACATGGGAAATCGCAAGGTTTTCGCCTGACAACTCCAATGGTTGGAAAACTCGCCTCGCCGCCCCTCCCCCACCCCACCGCCGCGCCCGCGCGGAATTGCCGCCGCGGGGCGCTTTGCGGGCTTGCCAGAAGGGGCGGCATCGCTTATCCTGCAAGGGATTTTTTACAAAGGAATCGACATGTCCCAAAATCGCAAAGTCGCAGTGACCGGCCTCGGCATCCTCAGTCCCGTGGGCAACACCGTCGCGGAGTTCTGGCAGGCCCTGCTCGCCGGCAAATCCGGCATCGGGCCCATCACGCGCTTCGACACCACCTCCTTCGCCACCAAGTTCGCCGGCGAAATCAAGAACCTGGACATGGACGCCTTCATCCCCAGGAAGGAACAGCGCCACATGGACCCCTTCTGCCAGTACGGCATCGTCGCCGCCCGCGAGGCCGTCGCCGATTCCGGCATCAAGGAGTCCGGCCTCCCGCCCGAGCGCATCGGCGTCATCGTCGGCAGCGGCGTAGGCGGACTCCCCGTCATGCAGGCGCAGTGGACCAACTACATGGCCCGCGGCGTCAGCCGCTTCTCGCCCTTCATGATCCCGCAGATGATTTCCAACATCCTGCCCGGCTTCATCGCCATCGAGAACGGCTTCAAAGGCCCCAACTTCTCCGTCGTCAGCGCCTGCGCGACCGCCACCCACTCCATCGGCGTCGCCTTCGACGCGATCCGCGCTGGCCGCGCCGACGCGATGGTCACCGGCGGCGCCGAGGGCGCCGTCTGCGAACTCGGCATCGGCGGCTTCAATTCCATGAAGGCGCTTTCGACGCGCAACGACGACCCGCAGGGCGCGAGCCGTCCCTTCGACCGCGACCGCGACGGCTTCGTCCTCTCCGAGGGCGCCGGCATCCTGGTCCTCGAGGAGATGGAGCACGCGAAGGCCCGCGGCGCCCGCATCTACTGCGAGCTCGCCGGCTTCGGCGCCACCGACGACGCCTACCACATCACCGCCCCCGACGCCACCTCCGTCGGCCCCGCCAACGGCATGAAGCTCGCGCTCGAGGACGCGGAACTCTCCCCCGCCGACATCGACTACATCAACGCCCACGGCACCTCCACGCACCTCAACGACGCCGGCGAAACCCGCGCCATCAAGATGGCCCTCGGCGAAGCCGACGCCCGCCGCGTCGCCATTTCCTCCACCAAGTCCATGACCGGCCACATGCTGGGCGCGACCGGCGGCGCCGAATCCATCGTCTGCGCGCTCGTCCTGACGCACTCCGTCATCCCGCCGACCATCAACTACCACACCCCCGACCCCGAGTGCGACCTCGACTACGTCCCCAACACCGCCCGCGAGGCCCGCGTCCGCGCCTGCCTCTCCAACAACCTCGGCTTCGGCGGCCACAACGCCACCCTCTGCTTCAAGGCCGTCTGACGGCCCCCACCCCGGCCCCCAAGCCCTAGATATCTAGGTTTCTAGGAATCCAGGTTTCCCCCGGCCCCAACCCAAGAAAGGCATTTCCAACCATGGCCACCACCACCAACCCCGGCACCGTCCTCATCACCGGCGGCAGCGGCTTCCTCGGCATCAACCTCGTCCGCAAGCTCCTCTCCAAGGGCGTGACCGACCTGCGCTCGCTCGACCTGGTCCCTTTCGACTACCCCGAAAAGGACCGCATCGACGCGACCGTCGGCGACATCCGCGACACCGACGCCGTCGCCAAGTGCATGGGCGGCGTCCGCTGGGTCATCCACACCGCCGCGGCCCTCCCCCTCTACTCCAAGGAAGACATCTTCACCACCGACGTCATCGGCACCCGGAACCTCCTCGAAGCCGCGCAGAAGGCCGGCGTCGAGCGCTTCGTCATGATCTCCTCCACCGCCGTCTACGGCATCCCCGACCACCATCCCCTCCTCGAAACCGACGAAATGATCGGCGTCGGCCCCTACGGCCACGCCAAGATCGACGCCGAAGCCGAGTGCCTCAAGGCCCGCGAAAAAGGCCTCTGCGTCCCCATCATCCGGCCCAAATCCTTCATCGGCCCCGAGCGCCTCGGCGTCTTCGCCATGTTCTACGACTGGGCGCGCACCGGCCACGGCTTCCCCATGATCGGCAACGGGAAGAACCGCTACCAGCTGCTCGACGTCGAAGACCTCTGCGACGCCATCTGGCTGTGCCTGACCCTCGACCGCGACACCGTCAACGACGTCTTCAACATCGGCGCCAAGGAATACACCACGATGGGCGAAGACTACCAGGCCGTCCTCGACGAAGCCGGCTACGGCAAGCGCATCCACGGCTTCCCGGCGGCCCCCATGATCTGGACCCTGCGCTTCCTCGAACTCCTCCACCTCTCGCCCCTCTACAAGTGGATCTACGAGACCGCCTCCAAGGACTCCTTCGTCTCCATCGAGAAAGCCGAAAAGCAGCTCGGCTTCGCCCCCCGCTACTCCAACAAGGACGCCCTCCTCCGCAACTACCACTGGTACCTCGCCAACCTCGACACCTTCAAGGACGCCACCGGCGTCTCCCACCGCGTCCCCTGGAAGCAGGGCATCCTCTCCCTCGCCAAGAAATTCTTCTGAGCCCCCCGATGCCGCCCGCCCCCGCCCGCCGCGAATTCCGCTGCCCCGCCTGCGGGCGCGACACCTGGCTCCTCAAGAAGCCCCGCTACGACGGCTTCGTCCGCACCGGCGACGCCCTCCTCTGCGCCCTCTGCAAACACGAATTCGCCGACGAATCCGAAATCCCCTTCAAGGACAGCGCCGCACCCCGCGTCTTCACCGAAGCCGACCGCCCTCGCCCCGTCCGCGTCTTCGACGAATCCGAAAAGAACCGCATGTGCCGCCACTGCCGCGAATACGTCGTCAACCCCTTCATCCAGCGCTGCGGCCTCCACCACTGCGAAGTCGAAGCCACCGACACCTGCCCCGCCTTCGCCCCCAGGCCACCACCGGCTCCTTCCCCCTTCTAGAATTCTAGATTTCTAGATATCTAGAATTCCCCGTTTTCCCATGCCTCGCTTGCCTTCCTGGTTCCGCCGCCCCCTTCCCCCCGCCACCGGCGCCGCCGAAGTCCGCCGCGCCCTCTCCGCGTGCCGCGGACACCGGCTCCACACCGTCTGCGAGGGCGCCAAATGCCCCAACCGCGCCGAATGCTGGCACGACCGCGCCGCCGCCTTCCTCATTCTCGGCGACCATTGCACCCGCGACTGCCGCTTCTGCGCCATCCCCCACGCCACCGCCCTCCTGCCGCCGCCCGACCCCGCCGAACCTGCCGCCCTGGCCGACGCCGCGGCGGCGCTGGGCCTCCGCCACGTCGTCGTCACCTCCGTGACCCGCGACGACCTTCCCGACGGCGGCGCCGCCCACTTCGCCGCGACCCTCCGCGCCCTCCACGAAAGACTCCCCTCCGCCACCACCGAAGTCCTCATCCCCGACTTCCGCGGCGACCTCGGCGCCCTCCAGACCGTCCTCGACGCCCGCCCCGACATCCTCAACCACAACCTCGAAACCACCGCCCGCCTCCATCCCTCCGTCCGCCCCCAGGCTTCCTACACCCGCTCCCTGGCCGTCCTCCGCGCCGCCGCCGCCCGCGGTGCCCGCACCAAATCCGGCCTCATGCTGGGCCTCGGCGAAACCGACGACGAAATCCTCGCGACCCTTCGCGACCTCCGCTCCGCCGGCGTCACCCACCTGACCCTCGGCCAGTACCTCGCCCCGACCCCGTCCCACCATCCCGTCGCCCGCTACCTCCCCCCCGCCGACTTCGACCGCTGGCGCGACACCGCCCACGCCCTTGGCTTCCCCACCGTCGTCTCCTCCCCCCTCGCCCGCTCCTCCTACCACGCCTCCGCCGACTCCCCAGCGTAACGACCGCGCAGGGCGTCCACCAGGACCGCACGGGGAGGGACGCGCTTCCGCGCGTCCGCCCTGGCACGTCCTCCCCCCCATTTCCCGACACACACTACCGATACAGCATCCAGGAGCGCAGCGCGTAGCGGAGCCACTGGACGAAGGAAAAACAGCCGCGGCGCACGGATTCGAGCGGTTCGCCGAACAGACGGCGGAGCAACGACCGGTGGTGGTGGCCTTCATGGCGCACGCGGACGCGGACACGGCGGTAGTGCTTCGGCGGCGGAGGCGGAACTTCCTCCGCCGGCTGTACCGGAATGGCCGGAGCGGGCGCAGTGGCCTCCGGGGCTTCCGCGGCGAGGATGGCAGCGAGGCGGGCACGCGCGGGCTCGGGGTCGAAGGGAATCGCGAAATCGCTCCACTCGATTGCAAGGACGGCGGCCAGCGCGATGGGCGATACAGGCGTCCATCCGGGGACGCCGGCCAGCTGGAGGGCATAGTCGGTGGCTTGTTCCACGCATTCCCAGCGCTCGCGGGCGAGGAGGCGCGGGAGGACGCCTTCGCTGGCGGTAGCGGCGGCCGCGCCCACGAGTTCGTGCAGCAGATGGTGGCGCGTGCCGCCAGCGTGCGTGGCGCGCCCCTCGCGCCAGGCGGTTTCGAGGTCCTTGACAGCCGGCCAGACCGCCAGCCAGGCGGTACGCTTGGCCAGCCGCACGGGGCCGTCCCACAGGCGGGCGCATTCGCGTTCGAGGTCCTCGGCGGACGGTTTCGCGCGCAGGACGCGGCGCAGGTCGCGGTGGGCCTGCACGAGTTCCTTGCGGACGTTCTTGGGCAGGGCCGGGTCGTCCTGGTGGTAGAGGAGCATGCGGCCAAGGGCGTTGGCCTGGTGCCGCCACGCATCGGCGCCCGCCCCGGGCGCCGGCCACGGCGTCTCGTTGCGGCGCGGAGCGCGGAGGCTGGCCCACGCGAGAATGGGTCCGAGCCAGGCGCCGCCGAGCGCGACGGCAGCGAACAGCCCGAGCGTCGGCCACCGCGCCCACACGAACCCCACCAGTCCCGCGCCGCACGCGAGCGACAGCCCCGCCCACCATCCGGCAAAGGCGAGGCGCTCCCTTGTTGCAGCACGGCGTTGTTCGGTCCAAGTGGTCATCCTGTCCTGGATCGGTTCAAGTGATTCTGTGGCCTTTCAGGGGCTTCCCAACCGCATGGTCGCGCGGAAGCGCGACCCTCCCATTGCGCTCTCCACGGGGAGGGACGCGCTTCTGCGCGTCCATTGTGGAAAGGAGCGTTCATGGTTGGCGACACAACTGGATGGAGGACACATGGTTCCTGCGTCCGCCCCTCAGTGCCCCGCCTTCCGCAGCAGGTCGGCAGCGGCGGCGTTGGCCCGGTGGAAGAGGGCTTCCTCGTCGATGCGGACGAGCCGCCCCTTCTCGACGAGCACCTCGCCGGCGACGATCGTGTACTCCGCCCGCGGCGCGCTGCCGCAGAAGAGCACGGCGCTGGCCGGATCGGCCATCGCGCCCGCGAAGTCGATGCGGTCAAGGCGGAACAACGCCAGGTCGGCGGCCTTGCCGGGGACCAGCTGGCCGATGTCGTTCTCGTAGCCGAGGACCTCGGCGCCGCCGCGCGTCGCGATGCGCAGGACGTCGCGCGCGGGCATCTTGTCCACGCCGGTGCCGACGCGGTGGACGAGCAGCGCGGTCTGCATTTCCTTGAGGAGGTTGGAGGAGTCGTTGCTGGCGGAGCCGTCGACGGCGATGCCGACGCGCGCGCCGCTCTTGAGCAAATCAGGAATGTGGCAGATGCCGGACCCGAGGCGCAGGTTGCTGACGGGGCAGTGGGCGACGCCGCAGCGGGCCTTGCCGAGGCGGGCGATTTCCTCGTCGGTGAACCAGATGCCGTGCGCGTACCAGACGTCGGGGCCCATCCAGCCGACGCTTTCCATGTAGTCGAGGGGACGCATGCCGACCTTTTCGAGGCAGAAGTCCTGCTCGTCCATGGTCTCGCACAGATGGGTGTGCATCATGACCTTCTTTTCGCGCGCGAAGACGGCGGTCTCGGCGAGCGACTCGCGCGTGACGCTGAACGGCGAGCACGGCGCGAGCGCGATGCGGGTCATGGCGAAGGGCGCCGGATCGTGGTACTTGGCGATGACGCGCTCGCAGTCGGCGAGGATGTCGGGCCACGGCTGCGTGACGTCGTCCGGCGGGAGTCCGCCCGCGCTGCGCCCGAGCGACATGCTGCCGCGGGTGGCATGGAAACGCACGCCGAGACGGCGGGCTTCGTCGAGCTCGGCGTCGAGCAGGTCGGCAGGCGCGCTCTTGGGGAAGCAATAGAAGTGGTCGGTCGTCGTCGTGCACCCGCTGAGGAGGAGCTCGCCGAGGGCGACCTGCGTGGAGATGCGCACGGCCTCCGGGGTGAGCCCGCGCCAGACCTCGTACAGCCACACGAGCCAGTCGAAGAGCTTGGCATCCTGTACGGCGGGGATGTTGCGGGTGAGGGTCTGGTAGAAGTGGTGGTGGGTGTTGACGAAGCCGGGGTACGCGACGCACCAGCGCCCGTCGAGGACGTGCGCCCCCTCCGGTGCGGCGAGGCCGCGTCCGACGGCCTCGATGCGGCCGTCGCGGACGAGCACGTCGACGTCGTGCAAGACGTTGAACTCGTCGTCCATCGTGACGAGCGTGTGGATGTTGGCGATCTTGAGCAGGTTCATGGCAGGCCTTTCCTTTGGGTTCAGACAATCATGGCGGTTCTCGATGAATGGATGCGCCCCGCGAAGCCGGCGGGCTCCGGCACCGGCGCTTGTGCATCCTGCTGACCGTTTTTCCACCATGTCCCGATTCTAGCGGTTCTCCCCTTCCCCCCGCAAGGGGGAAAGTGCACGCGCGCCACACCGCCGCCCCGGGACCTGCCCAGGGGCCCGGAAGACCCGGCACAAAACGGAGAGGCACCGCGCGCCGTGTTTCTGCGAACAGAAACAGTTGACACTTCCCCGGAACCGCGTACACTTCGCCCGTTTCCACTTGCCGTGGAAACGCGAAACACAAGGAGAAAAGAAATGGCCACCGGAGAAAAAGTCGGAATGCGGATCAAGTCCTACCGCGAGCAGCTGAAGATGTCGCCCGCCGATCTCGCCGCGCACAGCGGCGTGGACGAGGCCCTCATCCTAGCCGTCGAGGCCGGCGAGGTCCTGCCCGCGCTCGGCATCCTGACGAAACTCTCCCGGGCCCTCGGGCAGCGGCTGGGGACGTTCATGGACGACCAGTTCCAGCCGGACCCGGTCATCACGCGCGCGAGCGACGTCGCGGCCGAGACCGTCACCCACACCGGCAGGGCCCGGGACGGCTACACCTACCACTCCCTCGCACGCGGCAAGCCCGACCGCCACATGGAACCCTTCAAAATCGAGCTCGCCCCGAGCGCCAGCGAACCGCTGTCCTCGCACGAGGGCGAGGAGCTGATCATCTGCATCGCCGGCGTGGTGCGCATCGACTACGGCACCGAGTCGGTCCTGCTGAACCCCGGCGACACGGCCTACTACAACTGCGTCGTCAAGCACCGCGTCTGCTCCGCCGGCGACGCCCCCGCCACCATCTACGGCATCGTCTTCCAGCCCTTCTGAGGAACCCCGCCATGTGCGCATTCAAACTCACCGACCCGTTCGGCTCGGCGCCGGACCGCCCCCCCTTCGCTCAGAGCGTCTCGCGCGGCGTGCCGTGGCACAACCTGCCCGTCACGCGCGAGTACACGCTCGGGCAGCTGCTCGACCAGACCATCGCCCGCTGCGGCGAGAACGACGCCGTGGTGTACGCCGACCGCGACTTCCGGCTCACCTGGTACGAGTTCGGCGAGGAGGTCGACCGCCTCGCGCGCGGCCTGATGGCGATGGGCGTCCAGCGCGGCGAGAAGATCGCGCTCTGGGCGACGAACGTCCCGCACTGGGTCGTGCTGATGTTCGCGGCGGCCAAGATCGGGGCCATCCTGCTGCCGCTGAACACGAACTACAAGGAGCAAGAGATGGACTTCGCGCTCCGGCAGTCGGACACGGAGAACCTCTTCTTGATCAACGGCTACCGCGACTGCTCCTACGTCGACGTCGTCTACACCCTCGTCCCCGAACTCCGCCAGCAGCCACGCGGCGAACTGCACTCCGAGAAATACCCGCACCTCAAGCGCGTCATGTACCTCGGCGGCGAAAAGCACCGCGGCATGTACTCGCTCAACGAGGTTCTCTCCCTCGCCGTCGAGACCCCGTGGGAAACCTACCTCGCCCGCCAGGCCGAGTGCGACGTCAACGACGTCGTCAACATGCAGTACACCTCCGGCACCACCGGCTTCCCCAAGGGCGTGCAGCTGACCCACCGCAACATCGCCAACGACGGCTTCTGGATCGGCGCCTGCCAGAACCTCACCTGCCGCGACCGCGTGTGCATCCCGGTCCCGCTCTTCCACTGCTTCGGCTGCGTGCTGGGCGTGATGAGCTGCGTCAACCACGGCGCCACGATGGTGTTCGTCGAGAAGTTCGACCCCATCCAGGTGATGATGTCCGTCGAGAAGGAGAAGTGCACCGCCGTCTACGGCGTCCCCACCATGTACATCGCCATGCTCGACCACCCGCTCTTCCCGCGCTTCGACTTCAGCTCCCTGCGCACCGGCATCATGAGCGGCAGCGCCTGCCCCGTGCACCGCATGCAGCAGGTCTTCGACCGCATGTACATGAAGGAAGTCACCAACCCCTACGGCCTGACCGAATCCGGCCCCGTGATGACCATGACCCGCTACTTCGAGCCCTCCATCGAGCGCAAGTGCCAGACCATCGGACAGGCGCTGCCGGGCGTCGAAGTCGCGATCATCGACCCCGAGACGCACCAGCTCGCGCCGCTGGGCACCGACGGCGAAATCTGCTGCCGCGGCTTCAACACCATGAAGGGCTACTACAAGATGCCCGAGCAGACCGCGCAGTGCATCGACGAAAACGGCTGGCTGCATTCCGGCGACATCGGCCGCATGGACGCCGACGGATATTATTACATCACCGGCCGCCTCAAGGACCTGATCATCCGCGGCGGCGAAAACATCTCCCCGAAGGAAGTCGAAGACTTCCTCGGCACGATGCCGGGCGTCAAGGACGTCGCCGTCGTCGGCTGCCCCTCCAAGAAGTACGGCGAACAGCCGGCGGCCTTCATCATCCCGGCCGACGGCGCCGACCTCAAGGAAGAGGACGTCGCCGACTTCTGCCGCAACAAGATCTCCTGGTTCAAGATCCCCAAATACGTCCACTTCATGGACATCTTCCCCATGACCGCCTCCCAGAAGATCCAGAAGTACAAGCTCCGCGAACTCGCCCACGAACTGTGGCCCGACGCCTGACCCCAAGCGACCTCCAAACCCTCCTCGACCGCGCCGCCGCCGCCCCCCGCGTCCTCGCGGCCGACGACCTTGCCGACCTCCTCGCCATCCCCGCCGGCGACGACGAGGCCCTGCGCACCCTCCACGCCGCCGCCCGCGCCGTCAAACTCCGCTGCTGCGGACGCGGCATCGCCATGCGAGGACTCGTCGAAGCCGGCAACGCCTGCGCCAAGGACTGCTACTACTGCGGCATCCGCCGCTCCAACGCCGCCCTCGCCCGCTACGCCCTCGACGCCGAAGAAATCGTCCGCCTCGCCCATGTCGCCGCCGACCTCGGCTACGCCTCCCTCGTCATCCAGTCCGGCGAAACCGAATCCCCCGCCCACACCGCCTTCATCGAAGACGTCCTCCGCCGCATCGCCCCCCTCGACCTCGGCGTCACCCTCTCCCTCGGCGAGCAGACCGAAGAAACCTACCGCCGCTGGCGCGCCGCCGGCGCCACGCGCTACCTCCTGCGCATCGAGACCTCCTCCCCCGCCCTCTACGCCAAACTACACCCGCCCACCCACTCCTGGGAGCGCCGCGTCGAATGCCTCCGCGCCCTCCGCCGCTGCGGCTACCAGGTCGGCACCGGCGTCATGTGCGCCCTCCCCGGCCAGACCCCGCTCGACCTCGCCCGCGACATCCGGTTCTTCGCCGACATCGACGCCGACATGCTCGGCATGGGCCCCTACATCCCCCACCCCGACACCCCGCTCGCCGCCGAAGCCGCCGCCGCCGGATGGTCCGCCCCCGCCGCCCTGACCCTCGGCCTCAACCTCGTCGCCGTCGCCCGCCTCCACCTCCACGACGTCAACATCGCCGCCGCCACGGCCCTCCAGGCGCTGGCCCCCGACGGACGCGAACGCGGCATCCTGGCGGGCGCCAACGTCCTGATGCCGAACATCACCGACGTCCGCTACCGCCGCGGCTACCAGCTCTACGCGAACAAACCCTGCCTGGACGAAAACGCCTCCCTCTGCCGCGGCTGCCTCGAAGCCCGCCTCGCCACCATCGGCGAATCCCCCTCCTACGGCACCCGCTCCGACAGCCCCCACTTCCACGCCCGCACCGCCCCGCACCCCCCTGCGTGACGCCCGCCCGCCCCTCCCGCCCCCGAACTCCCGGCCCCCCGACCCCCCGGTTGTTCGGCAGTTCGGGAGGCCGGCTGTTCGCCGCGGGTGGGCGGGAGGGCCGGAATCTCGGGGAGCCGGGCGTGGGCCCGTCAACCGCCGGGGCAGGATTCACGCCAGGCCCGGAGAAGCGCGTCCTGCACGGGCCCCGCTTCCACGCCGAAGAACTCGCGGTAGAACCGCGCGATTTCCGCCTCCATGCCGAACCCCGGGAACGCCTCCGGCCACAGCTCCGCCGCCAGCCATTGCAGGCACAGGATCCAACGGCTCACCGGCTGCGCGTACGCCACCAGGTCCGCCGGCATCGCGCGGAGCCGCCCCGCCCGCGCCGCCTTGAGGAGCTGCCAGCGGCGGTCCGATTCCACCGCCGCCAGCAACGGCGCGACGGGCGCCTTGAAGGAGACGAAGAAGATGGCATCCGGATTCCACGCCGCGATCTGCTCGAACGACACCTTGCTCCAGCCGTCCGCCGTGAGGCCCGTCCCCTTCCAGACCGGATCCCCGCCCGCCGCCTCGACCATCCACGTCTGGAGCCACGCATCGGGCGATACCGAAAACGACATCGTGCCATCCGCCGCCGACGCCTGCAGCACCAGCACCCGCGGTCGTACCGCCCCCGGCGCCGAGAGCGCCGCCTGCACGCCCGCCGCCACCGCTTCCATGCGGGACCGGATCATCCCGCACACCTCCGCCGCCCGGGCTTCCTCGCCCAGCAGACGCCCCAGCTCCGGCAGCTCCCGCAGCCACTCTTCCGGCGTTTCCAGCGACATCGCGAAACACGGAATCCCCAGCGGCCGCAGCTTCCCGACGACTGTCGCCGTGGAGGCCGTCTTCGCGATCACCAGGTCCGGACGCAGCGCCGCCAGCTCCTCGGTGCCGCCGTTCTGCATCGTGGCCACCCCGCCCTCCGCCGCCAGCCCCGGCTCCAGCAGCGCGAAGAGATTCCCCATCCCCTGGTCCACCCGCGCCAGCCGCAGCAGGTGCTTCCGGCCCTCCGGGAACAGGAACAGCGCGTCCGACGGAATCAGCGCCGCCTTCCCGGCCACCACGATCCGCTCCGGGGGACCGGCCAGCGTCACGGCATCCCCGTTCGCGTCGACCGCCGTCCGCGGCGCCGCCACGGCCCCCGCGGCAAACAGGAACCCGATCGCAAGCCAACTGTACGGACGGCGCATCGCCACGTCCCCTTTCCCGGAAACGCCGGCGCACGGGACTTGACGCACCGGCCGCCGGCGGGATAGGATGCGTCCGATATACCGAAGTGGATACATCGGTCTCCCCTATGGCAGAACCAACCCCGCAAGTCAACGCCAATCGCGCGCACGCCTCCGCCTTCACGCTCGTCGAGCTGCTGGCGGTGATGGCGCTGGTCGCGCTGCTGGCGGCGGTCGCGCTTGGCGGATTCGGCCGCGCCCGCGCCGCCGCCCAGGCGGCCGCCTGCCGCGAAAACCTGCGCCTCTGGGGAAGCGCCTTCCACCTCTACGCCGCCGAACACGGCGGCCGCTTTCCCCACACCGACGACCGGACCCGCAGCGACAAGTCCGGCCTCCCCGCCTCCGAATCCCCGCACGACCACAGCTGGGTCGACGAACTCCCGCCCTACATGGGGCTCAAGCCCTGGCGCGACCACCCCGAGGGGCAGCGCCCGACCCGCAATCCCTGGCAGTGCCCCGCCGCGCACTGGGCGGCGGACGGCGCCTACTCCTACAACCGCCGGAAGGAAGGCGGCTTCAGCTACGCCATGAACTCCTACCTCTCCTACGACTTCGACTACGGCGGCCGCCACGGCGGCGAATCCTATCTCAACACGCTCCGCTGCGAAGCCCCTGCCCGCACGATTCTCCTCTTCGACCAGGCCGCGAACCCCACCGACGGCCTCCATCCCCAGTACGCCAACCGCAAGGCCGGCCGCTATCCCGGCGAAGACGTCACCGCCCTCACCACGCGCCACCGCCGCGGCGACGGACGCGAGGGCGCCAACTTCCTCTTCATCGACGGCCACGTCGCCTTCCGCGACGATGTCTGGGTCCGCCAGCACTCCGACTTCCCCGACGACGCCAACGACCTCGAGTGGTTCCCCTACCCCTACGAGTGAGCGGGGGCCGTCTTGCACCCCGTTCGCCTGTCCTGCCGCGCGTCCGGATCGGGCAGCGGGTCGGTTTCATCGAGAATGGGCATCCCCGGGAACGCCCGGGCCAGCGCGGTGGCGAACAGCCCGGGCCGGGGAGGCCGCACCCCGCAGCTGGGGCTCTTGCTCTTGAGTACGCACAACGCCGGGGGGCGGACGCGGAGCGACGCGACCGTCTCCCCGATCCAGCGCTCCAGGACGGGCGTGCAGTCGGTACCGTCGGCCCGCAGCGCGCGCAGGGGACCGTCTGGCGGCGGGACCGGATGCAGGTCCATCGGCGGGCGCGGGCACCCCAGCCCGGAATCGGTCTCCGGGCAAAGGGGCCGGATCTCGAAGCCGGCGGCCCGCAACGCCACCCCCAGGCCCGGAACCCGTTTGTTCCGCCCGTCGTAGCGGCAGTCGCGCCCGAGCAGGCAGGCGCTCACGACGGCCAGCGGCGCTTCAGGCATGCTTCGCGCGGAGTGCTTCCGCGACGCACGGCGGCACGAACCGTTCCAGCGGACCGTGCAGCGACGCGATTTCCCGCACGAGCGTCGAGCTGACCGTGCTGTATTCCTCGCTGGGCATCAGGAACAGCGTCTCCACGTCCGGCGCCAGCTTGCGGTTCGTCAGCGCCATCTGGAATTCGTACTCGAAGTCGCTGAACGCCCGCAACCCCCGGATCAGCGTCCCCTCCCCGTGCTCCCGCGCCCACTCCACGAGCAAGCCCGTGAAGGGCTGCACGTCCACGTTCGGCAGGTGCGCCAGGCTCCGCCGCGCCAGGTCCAGGCGCTCCTCGGTGCTGAACAGCAGGTTCTTGCGCGACTCGGCGGATACCGCCAGCGTCACGTGGTCGAACCGCTTCGCCGCCCGCGTCGCCACGTCGAGGTGGCCGAGCGTGATGGGGTCGAACGTGCCGGCATAGACGGCGCGGCTCATGGCGGAATCAGGCCTTGGCGTCCGCCGCGTCCTTCTTGCGGCGGAGGGTGTTGATGCCCTTGACCAGCAGGAACACCGCGACGGCCACGATGAAGAAATCCAGCGCCGTCTGGATGAACGTCCCGTAGTTGATGGCCACTTCGGGCACCGCCGCCACGGCTTCCACGCCTTCCGACGCTTCGACCGCCGGAACGCCCGGCTGGATGACCCACTTGAGGTCGGTGAAGTTCACCTTGCCCAGCAGCACGCCGATCGGCGGCATGATGATGTCGGCCACCAGCGAGTTGGCGATCTTGCCGAACGCGCCGCCGATGATGATGCCGACGGCCATGTCCACCACGTTGCCCTTCACGGCGAACTCGCGGAATTCGCTTGCTATGCTCATGTTGTTGCTCCTTTGCCGCTTGGCGGCGATTTTCCAGAGGGGACGGGAATTCGGGAAAACCGGCTCAGGTCTTCTCGCGGAACGTGATGCGCCCCTTGGTCAGGTCGGTGGGGCTGATTTCGACGGTGACGCGGTCGCCGGTCGTGATCTTGATGAAATGCTTGCGCATCTTGCCCGAAATGTGTCCGAGGATTTCATGCCCGCCGTCGAGGCGCACGCGGTACATGGTCGCCGGCAGCACCTTGATCACTTCGCCGGACACGGTTACCAAATCATTCTCTTTCGCCATGGATTCCTGTCTTTTCCTTTTGCAAAACGCGCGACAACCTACCACACCCTCTCCCCCGACGCAACAAGGAAACACACGCACGCGGCGTCCCGCGAACGGACGGTTGGGTCGAGGTCTCCCGGTGGAGACCGGGCACAAACCGGAGATGCGTCCGTACCATGCCTCCCCGTCCGAATTGTCTTGCGCGTGCGTGCGTGGGGGAGTAAGGAAACGGGGACGAGGTTGCCGGAAATGCAGAATCCATCCAAGGGTGTTCATCATCGTGTTCGGACATGGGCAACGGCGGCGTGTGCCTTGCTGCTGTTCGGGACCACCGCGGCGCGCGCCGTGGACGTGCGCATCGCGACGATGAACCTCTGCAACCTGTCGAAGGGGGGCGACGCGACGCTCGGGGCCTTCTCGAACATCGTCAAGCGCGTGCAGCCGGACGTGCTGGCGCTCCAGGAGGTCTCCTCCTCGCAGGAAGCGGTGCTCACGGCCCTTTTCGCCACGATGCCCAAGCCGCTGCCGTACCGCGCCTTCATGCAGAACCCCGGCACGGGACGCACCACCGCCAGCGGCGACAAGGTGGCCGTCTTCAGCGTCTGGCCCATCACGGCCGCGGACATCGTCAAGGAGAACTACCACGACCCGGACGCCGTCGAGTTCATGCGCTGGCCCATCCACGCGAAAATCGAGGTCCCCGGCGCCCTGAACCCCCTGCACGTCGTCACGCTGCACTCGGCGGCGACGACGGTGAGCATCCCGCTGCGCATCCACCGCGGCCTGGAGGCGCGCCGCGTCCGCGAATTCGTCGAGGAGCGCATCCTCGGCGCGGACGAGAACGACGTGGAGTACGTGGTCCTCGGCGACTTCAACGACTCCGCCCCCGGCCGCTGGGACGCCCAGTCCGAGGCCTCCACCTTCCAGCCGGCCTCCTTCACCTACGCCCAGTTCCACAAGTACGAGACCAACGGCACCTTCGGCTCCGGCGCCAACTTCGTCCTCGGCCGCGACCACCCCTGGTACGTCACGAACGACGCCCGCGCCTCCGTCACGATGGACTACCGCCCCTACCCCACCGAGCGCTACGGCGACGTCCGCCCCGTGGCCGCCTTCCAGACCGGCACCTCCTCCAACTGGGTCACGGAGTGGGGCAGCGTCTACCGCCTCGACTACATCCTCTTCAGCCCCGAGATCATGGCCAGCAGCTACGGCGCGCCCGTCGCCGAGGTCTACCACTCCGCCAACGACTCCGCCGCCTCCCCCGGCCTCCGCAAGCCCGGCCCGCTCCCCGACCCCGCCTCCAGCACGAACGCCTCCGACCACCTGATGGTCTTCAGCGACTTCCACATGATCGACGAGATCGGCGGCCTGACCCCGGTCGCGATCCTCTCCGAAGTGGTCCACAACGCCGCCAACGCCTCCGCCAACTACGTCGAAATCTGCAATACCGGCAACGGCCCCCTCGACCTCTCCGGCTACGCCCTCGAACTCTACCCCGACGGCTCCTCCGTCGCCGCCGCGACCCGCGCCCTCGACGGAATCACCCTCGCCGCCGGCGCGGCCTGCTGGCTCGCCTGCGACACCGCCTCCGCCCGCCGCGCCTGGGGCCGCGCCCCCGACGCCGTCTGGCAGGACGTCGGCTATGCCGACGGCAACGACGCCATCGTCCTGCGCAACGCCGCCGGCGCCGTCCACGACATCTACGGCGCCATCGGCGTCGACGGCACCGGCAAGGCGTGGGACTACACCGACTCCGCCGCCTCCCGCATCCCCGGCGTCACCGAGCCGATGTCCACCTGGCACGCCGCCGAGTGGACCATCGCCCCCGCCGCCGACGCCACCCCCGGCTCCCACCTCGCCGTCGCCGAAGCCAACGCGGCCATCACCGACGTCTCCCTCCGCGCCGCCGAAGGCGCCTCCATGGCCCCGCTTGCCTCCGAGGACTTCCGCTTCTCCGCCACGGCCACCCCCAACGTCCTCGCCTCGAACCTCTCGATGGCGGCGCACTTCCGCGTGGACGGCAGCGACTGGCACACCGCCGCGATGACCAACGCCGCCGGCACCGCCTGGCTCTCCGCCGCGACCAACGGCGCCCAGTCCGCCGGCAGCTCCATGGACTACTACGTCTCGCTCGCCTTCGACGGCCCCGGCGGCTGGAGCCCCCTCTCCTCCGCCGTCCGCAGCTACACCTTCCCGGGCAGCGCCGCCGCGACCAACCTCACCGACGTCCTCATCAACGAAGTCAAGGCCTCCGGCGCCACCAACGAATTCGTCGAGCTGGTCGGCGCCGCCGGCCTCGACCTCTCCGGCTGGGCCATCGAGCTGCGCAACAAATCCGCCTCCCTCGTATGGCGCTGCACCTTCCCCGCCGGTTGCGCCATCCCCTCCAACGACAACGCCACCGACCCGTTCGGCAACCCCGTCGGCTTCTTCGTCGCGGGCGGCTCCGCCACCAAGAACCGCGACTTCGCCATCACCAACTCCCCCGAGAGCGCCTCCGGCGGCCTCATCTCCGACACCGCCCCGCGCATGCTGATCCTCAAGAACGCCGCCGGCGCCGTCGTGGACGCCGTCGCCCTGGCCTCCACCAACGACTTCGTGGAGATGAAGCTCCCCACCGGCGTCTCAACCGACGTCGCCCGCGGCGCCGCCAACTACCTCCACTGCCTCGGCGCCGCCCCCGCCGCCGCCGCCTTCTCCCTCCAGTGCCCCGACGACATCCGCACCGGCTGCACCGACCCCGGCCTCTACGCCCTCCCCGCCTGGTCCTCCACCAACGCCACCCCCGGCGCCCTCAACAAGAACCAGACCAACGGCGCCCTCCGCCTCGCCCGCGTGGACACCGACGCCGACGGCCTGCTCGACGACGAAGACAACTGCCCGTCCACCGCCAACACCATCCAGTCCGACATCGACGACGACGGCTACGGCGACGACTGCGACCCCGACATGGACGGCGACGCCGTGCCCAACGAAATCGACAACTGCCCCGCCGAATACAACCCCCTCCAGGAAGACTACGACGGCGACCACCTCGGCAACGCCTGCGACCCCGACTTCGACCCCGCCGAATGGGAAGGCCGCACCGAAACCTTCTTCCTCGACTTCGAAAACGTCACCAAAACCCGCTGGGCCGACACCGTCGCCTTCACCGCCTCCGGCCGCGACTGGACCCTCTCCCCCGAAACCCTCCTCGGCTCCGCCGCCGGCGACAAACGCATCGGCGAGCGCGCCATGCGCACCCGCACCAACGCCACCCTGACCCTCACCGGCCCCCTCACCAACGGCCTGCACATCCTCTCCCTCTTCCTCGGCCGCTACGGCTCCAACACCGGCACCCCCGACATCCTCGTCGAAGCCTCCACCAACGATTGCGCCACCTGGGAAACCTACGGCGCCATCCCCACTTCCTCCGCCTCCTCCCTCACCAACGCCGTCCTCGTCGGCCTCGGCATCCCCCCCGGCGCCCACTTCCGCCTCCGCTCCGACGGCGGCTCCTCCTCCAAGCAAGTCGATCTCGACAACATCCTCCTCGTCTCCCGCCTCGCCACCGAAGCCACCTGCGAACTCGCCGCCGAAGTCACCGTCGAATGGAACGGCGCCGTCCACACCAACGATTTCTACGTCACCCCCGCCGCCGCCGCCTGGACCGTCGCCTACACCCCCGACGGCGGCACCACCTACACCGACGCCCCCGCCGACATCGGCCTCTACACCGCCGTCGTCACCGTCCAATCCGGCCCCGGCTGGGACGCCGCCACCTTCGAATTCCCCGCCTCCCTCGCCATCACCCAGCCCCACCGCGACCCCGAGATCCTCACCGAAGAAATCCTCCCCACCGCCGTCAGCGCCTACCTCTACGGCTACGTCACCCCCAACTCCGACGATCCCCTCTCCGCCGTCTTCGAGTGGGGCACCACCGCCGCCTTCGGCAACAAACACGTCGCCGACGAAAGCCCCGTCTCCGGCACCAACCAGCTCGACGTCGGCTACCTCGCCGAAAACCTCCTCCCCGACACCCTCTACTACTGGCGCCTGCGCGTCGGCGACGCCGTCGGCGCCACCCGCAACTTCACCACCGCCTCCCTCGACCGCCCGACCAACGCCGTGTCCGCCGTCGCCGCCACCACCGCCCGCCTCGACTGGACCCCCATCGACGGCGCCACCAACTACGTCCTCACCGTCTACACCTCCGACGGCGGCGGCGCCACCACCGACCTCGCCATCGACTTCCAGGACTGGACCAACGCCCCCTCCTCCTCCGGCGGATGGTGGGACTACTTCCTCTCCTCCTCCGTCACCACCCAGACCACCGCCTCCGGCGACTGGGCCTACCTCGACGCCACCCTCCACACCAACGGCACTTCCGCCGCCGCCAGCGGCATCGGCTCCGCCTCCACCCTCGCCCTCGACACCCGCGGCGCCTGGCTCCGCTTCCCGCCCCTCGACCGCGTCACCGCCATCACCGTCCTCGCCCGCTGCGCCCGTTCCACCGCCACCCTCAAGCTCCAGGCCAGCACCGACGGCGGACAAACCTTCACCGACGCCAGGACCTTCACCCTCACCACCACCACCACATCCAACACCCTCGCCTTCGCCGCCGCGCAGCCCGCGGGCACCGTCTACCGCCTCTACCTCTCCGCCAACCGCACCACCTACCTCCACGACATCCTGCTCACCTTCGCCGGCGGCACCCAGACCCTCCTCGACGGCATGCCCGCCAACTGCCCCGCCCCCACCTGCCTCCTGACCAACCTCACCGCCTCCACCACCTACCACGCCACCGTCCGCGCGCAGGGCGCCGGCTGGGAAACCGAAGAATCCCCCGTCCTCGACTTCACCACCACCGCCACCGGCGCCATCCCCGTCCTCGACATCCCCGCCACCCTCCCCGACTTCACCGTCGGCGTCCAGGACACCGTCACCTTCGGCATTTCCGGCGACCCGCGCCCCGCCGTCACCGTCAAGAACTCCTCCGCCGACGGCCCCTTCTCGCTCGCGACCAACGCCTGGGACGCCGCCGCCCATGCCGGAACCTGCACCCTCGCCTACCTTCCCGCCGCCGCCGACCGCATCTACGGCACCCAGACCTTCACCGTCACCGCCACCAACCGCCACGGCACCGCCACCGCGGTCATCCCCCTGCGCATCGCGACCGCCGAAGACGCCTTCGCCCAGTGGCTCGCCGACCGCTTCGGCGCCACCTCCAACGCCCCCGCCTTCGCCCCCGCCGCCGACGCCGACTCCGACGGCATGACCACCTGGGACGAATACCTCGCCGACACCTGCCCCACCGATGCCGCGAGCGTCCTCAAGCTCGAACTCCGGCAGGACCTGACCACGGCGACACAGGCCGTCTTCCGCTTCGCCTCCCGCACGGGCCGCTGGTACCGGCTCCTGTACCGCACGAACCTCCTCTCCGCCCCGCTCACGAACGACCTCGGCCCCGGCACCGGCGCCGACATCACCCTCCGCACGAACCTCGACGCCACCTGGTTCGGCACCCTCCGCGTCTCCCCCGCCCCCTCCTCCGACTGACCCCCTTTCCACTGCTTGGTGCACCGGGAGGGTCGCGCTTCCGCGCGACCTCACGGCCGTGGAACTCCCTATGCCCGGAGGTGTATGCCTGCGCGGAACGCACAATCGACAACGGCACCACCTTCGCAAGGGCAAGTGACATGATGCGGTGCGGCCCTCGGCCCGCCCATCTGCCGGAGCGCGGGCGGCCCGCCCGCTTGCCGATTCACATCCCGCCGCGCCGGAGGCCGCACCGCATCTCGTCACTTGTCGCTCTCTCCGCCCCTCCCCCACCCCGCTTCAAGCCTCCGGGTTTTGGCCAATCTGGTAGCTCACCGGGGAAACGGCCGTTTTCCAATGATTGGAAAATATTTTTCCAATGGTTGGAAAAAATGGCCGGATTTTTCCAATGATTGGAAAAATTTTTCGCGCGTTTTCCAATGATTGGAAAAAATTTTCGGTCCGTTTTCGGGCAACAAAAGGGACAAAGGGGACAACGACTCAAGCGAGAAGAAGGATTGCCAGACCATTACGGCAATTTCCGACAATTGTTTTCGACATTGAAAAGCATGAAAACCGCTTCGCGGACAAGGAACGCTTGGAGAGTGGACTTCTTGAGACAACATGGACAACTCGGGCGGAAAACGGATGGGAAATCGGGTGGAGGCTGGGGGAGCGGGCGTCCCGCCCGCAACGATTCCGGCAAGCGAAAACCGGCCGAAAAACCACCTGTTTTCCACAATCTCCCATCCAGCGGCGCGGTTGGAAGCCGCACCTCCGGAAGTCACGCGATGCTTGTCCAGAAGGTCCTGCGCCACTTCCGGGGGTGCGGCATCTCTCAGATTTGCGAATTTGCTTGTGATTCTATTGAGTTTTACAGTGCTTGTCAGAAATCTTGGCAAGGGTGGGTTACCAGTTGGCGGGGCGCCATTCGGTGGGGGTTGTGGCGGGTGTGGAGGGGAGCGGAGGTTGGGGGGCGATGGGGAAGGTCATGGTGGCGGTGACGGTGGGATGGTGGATGTTGGCGAGGTCGTCGAGCATGTCGTCGTGGTTGACGGATGGGTAGGAGAGGTATTCTTCGCGCTCGAAGACTTCCATGAAGTCGTAGGCTTCGCCCGTCACGCTCCGGCGCCAGAGGTGCTGCGGGGTCCAGATGCGGCTGTTGCGGAAGGTCGGTTCGAGCCAGTGGATTCGATCGTCTTTCGGGACGGTCTGGTGGAGTTCGGTGATGCCGAAGTGCCAGCCGGTCTGGTCCTGGCGCTCGCGGACGTGGGCGACGTCGCTCATGGCGCCGACCTGCTCCCAGAATACCCCGTTCGGCTGCCACCTCTCGACCAGCTCGAAGAGGCACGCGGTGCGCTCGGCCAGGCTCATGCGGTCACGGACGGCGTCGAGGAGGTAGTAGTTGCGGTCCCGGCACCATCCCACGACGAGCTCGACGGTGTAGTCGCTGCCGCCCTTGGCGGTGCGCTTGGCGTTGGCGCTGTCGATGAGGATAGCGACGTTCATGGACGAGCGGTCGGGCATGGTGCGGTAGCGCTGCATCCACTCGGGGCGGAAGACGAGTTCGCCTTCGCCGGTGGGTTGCTGGAGGATTTGGGAGGCCCAGTCTTTGGTGGTCATGATTTTTCTCCGTTCTTCGAGTTCGGCCTTGGGCCAGTAGACGGGGTTGCCGTCGCCGTCGATGGCGAGGTGGCGGCGCTCGCGGATGCCGTGCTTGATCATGTAGTCGTAGGTGTCGAAGAGGGCGTATCGGGTGCCGATGTACCAGTGGCGGGACTGCTCGGTGCCGAGGTTGAGGGACATGGACCAGGCGTTGGTGGTCTTCTGGGCCTGGTCGGGGGTGGAAACGGATTCGGGGACGACGGCATCGTCGTAGACGAGGAGGTCGTAGTGTCCGCCGATGAGCTGGCCTTCGACGAGGCCGGAGGCGGCGATGGTGGGTTCCTTGCGGGTGGACTTGCGCTTGACGGTAATGCCACCCTTGACGGACCACTGGTCGCCGGTGTGGTCGGCGCGCTCGGGGAAGAGGATGTCTGGGAAGGCGGCGAGCAGGACGGGGTTGGACTCGAAGGCGCGCTTGATTTGCGAGAGGAAGGCCTGGGCGGCGGCGGCCTTGTAGCTCATGATGCAGACGGTGATTTCGGGGTTGCGGAGGATTTCCTGGATGATGCCGGCGTAGGTGATGATGGTGGACTTGAAGTGACCGCGGCTCCAGAGGTCGAGACGCTCGTCGGGTTCGGCCTCGACCTCGCGGCACCGCTCGTAGACCCACGGATGCAGGGCGACGGTGACGCCCAGGACGGCGGTGAGCAGGAAGTAGCGGTCGGTCTTGCAGAGGACGCGGATGGCGGCGAGGTCGCCGTTGGCGATCACGCGGCGGTGGTAGGCCCTGGCTTCGGCATAGGTCACGTCCACTACGGCGCCGGCGTGTCGGCGTCACGGGGTTTGAGGCGTGCGAGGATTTCGGCGCCGACGGCTTCATCGAGGCGGGCGACCTTGACCTCGTGGCGGCCGTCGACCTGGATTTGCATGGGCGGGCGCCAGCCGCGGTCCTGGCCGCGCTTGCTGTCGAGGACGCGCTTGACGGCCCACTCCATGCCGGCGCCGACGGCCTTGAAGAGTTTGCTTTCGGCGATGTCGACGATGGTCTCGCGGGCTTCTTCGATGGCGTCCTGGAGGGATTTGCTTTTGTTGATGCGCGCCCAGAGGCTCTGTCGGGTGACGTGGAGTTCGCGGGCGACGGCGCTGACGTTGCCGAACGCCTTCTTGAGGAGTTCGGCGAGTTCTTCGGTGGATTTGTTGATTTTTCCTTGCCGTCCCATGCCTAGACCTCGCTGCCCATGCTCCTGATGCGGTCGAATGTGTCGAGGTAGAATTGTGCAAGCCGGGCGTCCCGCGTCAAGACGATCTGTTCGCATCCGGAGTTGTTGGCGAGGTTGGCGCTGCCCTCGATGGCGCCGTCCCAGGCTTCTCCCCGGAAGGCGACGACCTTGGCGTGGTTGCGCATCAGGACGGCGCGTCCGCCGGTGGCGCGGCAGGTTTCCTTGAGTGCGAGCCAGGCCTGCGGGGTGCGGCGTTCGGCGAGGGATCCGCAGAAGACGTCGAGGCGTTCGACGCGGCAGAGGCGGACGAGGCGCCGGAGTTCGGCCACGTCGGTCCCGTTGACGCTCCAGGTGGCGAGGGCGAGCCTCCGGAGCCGCTGGCGGTGCGCCAGCCAGATCAGCAGGGAGGTGCTGGCGATGCCGCCGAAGGTCAGGATGTGCCAGCTCTCGCCGTCTGCCGGGGTGTCGGCCGGCATGGCGTCCTCGAGCAGCCGCTCGCCCATGACGCGGCGCACCACGTGCCGGTTCGCCGTGGCCAGCACCACGGGCTGGGCTGTGGCCTCTTCCTCGTCGGCGTTGTCGGCGGCATCGGCCTTGCCGGCGGCGTCCCGGCGGTCGGTATCGTCGTCGTCCGCCCAGGGGTCGATTTCCTCGAAGGGGTCGAGGGTGTCGGGGACGTCAGACATCGTATGGTTCGTTCCAGTCCAGGATTGCATACCCTGGATGTGTCATGTCCGCTCTCCGGTAGCCGCACTTTGGGCACTCAATCCACCACATCCAGCAAGGGCTGTTGGTTTCGAATGGGCGGCACTCCCGGAAATGCACGGTGTTCTCCATCTGGGCGCCGCACTTCCAGCAGTCATGCAGCGTGTGTTTCTCAGTCGGTGTTCCCATTCTCTTCTCCGGCTTTCTCATCCCTCTCCTCCCTCCTCCGGCGTGGCGGCCTGCCAGTCGGCGTCCTTGCCGACGGCGAAGTCGGCCCAGAGCTTGCGGATGACGTCGCAGTAGTGGGGGTCGAGTTCGGCGGATCGGGCGGCGCGTCCGGTGGCCTCGGCCATGACGATGGTGGTTCCGGAGCCGCCGAAGGGGTCGAGGACGACGTCGCCGAAGTCGGAGCTGTTCTCGAGGAGGTAGCGCCAGAGGGCGGGAGGCTTCATGGTGGGGTGGAGCTCGGAGCGCTGGGGCTTGGGGCAGAAGACCATGTCGGTGGGCTCGCGGACCAGGACGGCCTTGGGGTCGAGGGAGTAGGTGACGCCGCCGAGTGTGACGATGGCGCGCTTGCCGTCCATGACGATGTGGTCGCCGAAGACGTCGAGGACGGTCGTCTGCTTGCGGTCGGCGTGGAAGGCGTGGGCGGCGCCGTCCTTCCAGCCGTAGAGGAACGGCTCGTGCTCCCACTGGTAATCCTGGCGCCCCAGGGTTGCGCAGTTCTTGCGCCAGCAGAGCTGCTGCTTGACGGCGAGGCCGGCGGCGTTGGCGGCCTCGGTGAAGTTCACGACCTCCTTGCTGGCGTAGAAGACGTAGAACGCGCCGCCGGGCTTGAGGACGCCGGCCGCCGCGCGGAAGGCCCTGTCGAGGAAGTGCCGGAACTCGGCGGAGGCCATGTTGTCGTTGAGGATTTTGCGGTCGACGCGGTTGCCCTTGTCGTTGGCGTTGAGCGCCTGGTTGCGGTCGCCGTAGTCGACGTTGTACGGCGGATCGGTGAGGAGCAGGTCGGCGGGCTTGCCGGCCATGAGGCGGGCCATCGCGTCGGGGGCGGTGGCGTCGCCGCAGAGGAGCCGGTGGCGGCCGAGGAGGTAGATGGCGCCCGGACGGCTGGCGGGCTTGCCGGGGACGTCGGGCACCTCCTCGAGTTCGGCGTCGGTCTTGGCGGCGGCCTTTTCGGGGGTCTCGGAGGCGCCGAGCATCTCGAGGAGGTCGTCCTCGCCGAGGCGCAGGCCGTCGAGGTCGTCGCCGAGGCGGTAGATTTCCTCGATCTCGAGGCGGAGGGCCTCCTCGTCCCAGGTGGCGATCTCGCTGCTGCGGTTGTCCACCAGGCGCAGCGACTTGACCTGCGCCGGGGTGAGGCCGCGGGCCACCTTGACCGGCACCTCGGCCTCGCCAAGCGCGATGGCCGCCTTGAGCCGCGTGTGCCCCGCGATGATCACGCCATCCTCGTCCACCACGATGGGCGCCTGCCAGCCGTGGCGACGGATGCTCTCCGCGACGACGGGCACCGCTTCGTCGTTGTTCCTGGGGTTGCGGTAGTAGGGCTTGGGCTTGCCGACCGGCCACCACTCCACCGTGAATTCTCGTACCTTGCCGGCGCCTCCGCGCACGGCCATCGTGTCAGTTTTGTCAGTTCGTTCGCTCATGACAGCTCCTTTCCATCCACTCTTCGGCTTCGGCCGCGACGGCGACGGCCAACTCTTCCGCGTCCTTCGCACGCCGCTCGGCGGCGGCAAGGCGGTTTTCTTCCACAATCCACAGCGACCAGAAGGCCCAGGCGAGCAGCAACCGCAGTCTCCATCTCATCGCGCCGCCCCCTTCCAAAACGTCGCCCAGATGGTTCCCGCGCGCTTTCCGCAGCGTGTACCGAAGATGGGCCTTGCTCCGATTGCCTTCCAGACCTCGCCGACCTGTATTTGCACTTCGCTCCACTTGAAGATCAGCGTTCCGCCCGGCTTGAGTACCCTCATGCACTCGCGGAACCCGTCCCGGAGCATGGTCGGCCAGCCCTTGTCGAGCCTCCCGTACTTGCGGATCATCCAGGCGTTGTCGCCACCGTGGTTCAGATGCGGAGGGTCGAAGACGACCAGCCAGAACGTCTCGTCCGGGAACGGCATCGCCGTGAAGTCCGCGACCACATCCGGGCGGATGTTGAGCCGCCTGACGCTTGTCCCGTCTTTGCTCGAACTCTTCCAGATGGCATCTCCATCCACCCTGCGGTTGTCCATGAACAGCACGTCCGGACAGTCCTTGTCGAAGTGGATCATGCGGGATCCACACGTTGCGTCGAGGATGGGTGGAAAGCTCATCGCTTCCCCCTCTCCATCGCCTTGAGCGCGTCCGCGATGGCGATCAGCGCGTCGGCGACGACGTCCAGCAGCGCCCCGTACTCCCTCTGGCTCTCGGGCCTGGCGCCGCCGGTCCCGCGGCGCCAGGCATTCCACGCGCGCAGCCGCGACGCCCACTCCCGAAGGGCGGATGGGGGCGGCATTGATGGGGCGGGCGCGGTCACGGCATCCTCCTCCCGAACCCGCCGATAACCCACCTGGCAATGCGCGACACTCGATCCATGTAGGCCCATTCGGCACTGCGGTCGGTGTAGGAGTTGCACTTGGCGAACCATGCCTTGGCGGCCTTGCCGGGGCGGTGTCTGGTCTTCTTCTTGGTCACGGCCGGCCTCCTTCCTGCGCCGCCGGGAACCTCTCACCGCGAGGAAGAAGGGCGGAAAGATGCGCGTTCCATGTCTCGACAGCCGCGTCATACGCTTCCTCTGGCGTCTTGCACGCCGCCGAGAAGTCGAAATGCTTGTGCGTGCCGGGGTCGAGCAGTCCGCGAATCTTCCGCGAATCCGGCGAGCATTCGATGTGTCCGACGTAGCCGTCTTCGTCGCAGATTATTGTGACTATTGGACGGAGATAGCACGTCGGGCACGGTTCCGGCTCCGGGCTCCCGCATCCAATCGCGGCCCATACCGCTTTGATGCTACTTGCTTTCATGGGTGCCTCCCCCTTCCTGCGCAGCGGGCGCAAAAATCCAAGCCGTGAGGCAATCAACGCCAGATTTGCGCCCGTGTATGTAAGGGCACTCAGGACAATCTGCGGGCGGGCAATTCGTTTCAGCCTGTTTGTGCGCCGCAATGGCCTCCTCCGCCGTAGCGAACCTGTCGCAGTTGCGCGGCGGGGCGGCGAGGGCGGCTTTGGTTTGCGCCTTGAGGCGATGTTCGCGGAGTCCGTCATACCCGCCCCACATCCAGTATTCCACCCACGCTTCCAGCGCATCCCGCCACTTCTTGGCGTTGCCCAACCCGTTACGCTTTGTCACGCTTTCGAGCTCCCGCTTCCACGCCGCATCGAGGCGTTCGACGAGCACGCGGATGTCGTAGGCAGCGCCATCAAAACCGGCGTCTTTGAGCAGTTTGCAGTGGGCGCGCACATCGGCGAGGACGGCCTCCCTGCTTTCCTGTTCTTTCTCTCTCATGTTTTTCTCCTCTCGTTCATGTCAAACCCAGCACCATCGCGGCGATGATGCGTCTCAAAACCCACTCCGCGCAGTTGGTGGCCCAGCTGTTGCCGAGCGCCCGGTAGCGCGGACTGTCCGGGCACGCCTCCGCGGGCTTCCCCCTCCACGGGATGGCCGTGTAGCCGTCCGGGAAGCCTTGCAGCCGTTCGCACTCCGTCGGCGTGAGGCGGCGCACGATGTGGCGGGTAGCCACCCCAATCTTGAATCCGGGATTCGTGCCGTTTGTCTCTGTGTGCGAAACTTCTTTGATTACAGGGGCATCCCGTCGCCCGTCGAGTGAAACGCCGATGGACACCACCGGCACCTGGTTTCCCCCCGTCCCCATCCGCTGCTGCAACGTCGGGGCGGCGCCGCCCTTGACCTCACGCAGGGCCTCGTCGGCGTGGGTCATGTCGGCGACAGCAACCGCTCCCGGCTTGAATCCGCCGGACGTGCTTGGCAGCGTCAGACCGACGTTTTCCCCGTCGCAGGATGCCTTGTGGTCGCCGGAGACGCAGACCGCCTTCGCGTCGTGCATGGTGTCCAGCGTTTTTGCCACGGTCTCCGGCTCCGTCTGGTTCAGCTGGCCGTTTCCGCAGGCGTAGGCGTCCCCGCCAGCGTGTCCCGCAGGGCCGAATCCAGGAGCGGCGGCAAATCCTTTCCCCACCTCTCTGCGCGGCGGAGAATCCCCAAGCAGGCCTTGGGCCTCAAAAAGTACCTGCGCAGACGCCCGCTCGTCTCCGTGAGCACATCCGACAAGCCACACACGGCGTCTTCGCTGGGGGATGGCGCGCGGAAAGCCGTCCACTCGCGCGTACTGAGCGTCCAGCACCCGCCACGCGAGGCCGTACCCGAGTTCGACCAGCGAACGGAGGAAGGCTCGGAAGTCCAGTCCTCGATTGCTCGAAAGCACCCCCGGAACGTTCTCCCAGAGGAGGACGCGGGGGCGAATCTCGCCAACCAGCCGGGCGTACTCGAAGGCGAGGGCGGACCGGGTTCCGCTGTCCGCCCGCATCCCCGCGCGGCGGCCCGCGACCGAGACGTCCTGGCAGGGCGATCCGCCCGCGAGGATGTCGATTCCGCAAGCGGGAAAAGCGATAGTTGTGTCTCCATTGGTGATGGTTCCTTCCTTGGGGTTGGCGCGGATTCGGGCGATGTCGCCGAGGTTGGGGACGGCCGGGTAGCGCTGCGCCAGCACCGCGCACGGAAACGGCTCGATCTCGCTGAAGAACACGGGTTCCCATTCCACCCCCGCAATCCTCCCCGCCGCGACGCTGAACGCCTCGATCCCCGCGAACACGCTGGCGTAGGTCAGTTTCACGTTCCCTCCCCTCCGAGCGCGAGCGTCCCCTGCCGCACCTCCGGGTTGCGGGCCTCTGGCCTGCCGTCGAACCAGACGCGGACGGTCCACCTGGGGACGAGCCTGCGGACCTTGGAGACGGTGACGACCCAGACCTGGGCGTCGTCCTGCCAGACGCCGGCGCGGGTCATGGCGTCGAGGATCGGTTTGACGAGGTTGTCGGCGTCGGGGCGCTCGGTGTGGGGGAGGTAGTCCTCGGGGGAGAGGCGGTCGGTCTTGCGGGCCGGGTAGGACAAATCCACGCGCACCCGTGCGGCGCCGCCGCGGGGCTTCCACCCCTCGGGGAGCTGCCGGCGGAACTCGAGGAGCATCTCGGCGGCCTCCCGGCGGTTGGCGGCGCGGGTGAAGACCCGCACCCCGCCGGGAGCGCTCGGGTCGCGGACGTACCCCTTCTGCTGCGCCGTCCTGCGCGGCGGGATCCCGCGGATGCGGAAGGTCAGGTCCGGCTGGCGTTCGGTTGTGGCCATCAGAACAGCCTCCCCTGGCGGCGCTCTTCCTCGGCCTCGCGCTTGCGCCTGGCGGCGGCGTCGCGGTCGGCGCAGCGCTGGCGGTAGACCGTGCAGGTGAGGAAGTGGCTGGTATTCGAGAGGCTCCCGTCCGGCTCGAGGTCGAAGGGCTTGCGCCGCCCGTCCAGCTTCCGGACCCACCCGATGGGGCGGCCGCAGAGGCGGCATGCGCTCGTGTCGTGCCATGGCGTGGTCATCGGGCGGCTCCCGTGCGGCTACTTGGGAACGGCCAGGGCATTCTCCTGCCTCCTCCGGTCCCTCAGCTCCTTGAGGGTTTCCATGATCCGGCTCATGAAGACCTTCCCCCGGCTCCTCGGCTCGTCCTCCTTGCAGTCCCCAACGAACTTGTCCAGGATAATCCGGAAGCGCCACGGCTCCATCTCCTTCATGGCCTTGCGGTACTCGTTCAGCGCCCTCGTCGGATCGGATTCCCGGCAGAACACCACGGCCAGGTCCGGCAGCCGCTCGTCCGGCGTGCCCCCGATTTCGGAGTAGGCGTCGTCGGTCGGCGCCGGGGCCCCCGCGGCTCCGTCCGACTCCGACCCGACTCCGACCTCGGATGGAACATCACCGACCACCGACCCCGACGGACCGTCCTCTCGCGCGCGCCCGCGCGCGATCGGGTCGGTCGGTGATATAGGTCTGTAGGTCGGTAGGTCGGTAGGTCGGCGCGCGCGCGCGCGAGGCATGGCGGTCGCATCATGCGATTGTGCGGGCGCATCATGCGGCGCATCATGCGATTTGCGCGTCGCATCATGCGATTGTGGAATCGCATCATGCGATTGTGCGGGCGCATCATGCGATTGCGAATCGCATTCGTTCTTCTTCCAGCGGGCGTTTGCGGCCTTCCTCCCGGCGGCCACCCGCTTGTAGTCTTCGGACTCCGCGAGCATCTCGTCCGCCCATTCGTCCTCCCCCATCCGCTTGCGGAGGACCGACCGGCACACACGCTTGATCCGCTTGAGGATCGTCTCGGCGTCCGCCCCGTTCTCCTCATCCTCGCCGATTTCGGCCAGAACCCGTTCCGGCGTCAGCAGCACGCCCATCTCACACCCACCTTTCGCGAGCCGGGCGGAGCCTACGGGTTTTGATGCCCAGCCGTTTGAGTTCGGCGGCCAGCTCCGGTCCGGGGGCGCGTCGCCCGTTGAGGACGGCCCGGATGTGGTAGGGGCTGCGGTTGACTTTCTTGGCCAGTGCGTCGATTTCCTCGATGCGGTAGGTGGTTTTGGTCTTCAGTCGCATGGTGTCTCCTTTCGTGTCAGTGGGTGCGGCCGCGGGGGTCGTAGGCCTTGTTCCAGCGCCAGATGTCGAGGACGGCCCGGAAGGCCCCGTAGGCGCCCTCCGGGTCTTTGTGTTCGGCCACGCACCAGCGGCCCGGCTCGGTGCTGGAGGTCATGACGTTGGCGCAGCGGACGGCTTGCCAGCCCAGGCCCATCTCGTTTGCCCAGATGGCGGCGTAGGCCGCCAGCTGGAGCCGCTGGGTGGGGTACGGGGCGAAGGCCTCCCGGTCGCTGGCGCTCGGGCGGGTCTTCCGGCTCTTCCAGTCGATGAACCAGACCAGGCGGTCTGACGTCTTGATGGCGATGTCCAGGCGTCCGGCATAGCCGTCCGTCCGGTTGACCACGATGTCCTCCTGGGCGACGATCTTCCCGCCTGCCGCCAGCTTGCCGAGAATCCAGTTGAGGATGGGCTGCACGTACGGCCCGAGTGCCTTCTGGTCCCACCGCCCACCGGCGCAGGCCGTCTCGATGGCGCCGTGGATGCGGCTGCCGAGGTCGGCGGCTTCGGCGACCGGCTCCGCGGCCTTGGCGAGGACCCGGTCCGTCCAGGAGTCCAGGTCCTCCCCCTCGGCCATCGCCACCTCGCGGGCGGCCAGGATCGCCTGCTTCTGCTTCCACATCACCAACTGCGGCTTGTCCAGGATGCCGAGGACGCCGGTGACGCTGGGGAGCAACCCCAGCGCCCTTGCGTCCCGCAGCGTCGTCGGGCGTTTGCCCGTCCCGTCCTTCTTGCACACCTCGTAGGCGGGCGCCCCGTCGATGGTGTACCAGTGGCCGGCGGTCCCCTCGCGGACCTTCGGTGCGCTCAGTTCAGCCATGGGCGGTCTCCTCCTCAATCAGCGTCCCGGCGAAGCACCCCTTGTACTTCGAGTACTTCCGCTCCTCCCATCCGCCGGAACAGGTACGGTCCCCGTTTCCGCCCCGCGCGCAGAATGCGCACGGGACGGGCTGTGTCCTGTCTCTCGGGGGCAGGCTGGATTCCTCGCGGATCTTCTCGCGGACTTGGCGTTCAACAGTCGTCATCGCTCGCCTCCTCAAAACGGGATGTCCTCGTTCGGGTCGTTCTCGTCGTCGGCGATGGGAATCTCCGGCGGACGGGCCGGTTGCGGGGCGGCGGCGGGCATCGGCGACCTCGGCCAGCATTTCAGCTTCAGAAACTCCTCCCCGGTATTCTCGTTGAAGTCCTTTTCCCAGCCGATGTCGCACTTGGTTCCCTTGAGCGCGACGTAATCCCAGCCGTATTCCGGCCGCTTGCCCAAGATGCCGGCAAGCAGCTTGAACAAGGTTGCCCGTGGATGCCCGGAGATGCGCATGGGCAGGGTGGCAAATTTCCACGTCTTCCCGTCCGGCGTCTTGACGGCGAACAGGAACGCCGTCAGGCTGACCACCTCCGTTTCGTTGGGCTTCATGTATTTCGCCCGCTTGACGTTGTGCTTGTCCACGATATCGAGAATTTTGGCCGGATACCTCGCGCCGTCGGCTCGGTATTGTTCCGGTAGCTTCTCGTAGTCGTTGATTTCAAAGAATCCGAATTCGTCCTCTTTCGGTTTCTGCAAAATGGCCATGGTGAATCTCCTTTCCTGGTTGGTGGGTTGCTTACTCGTTGGGTTGTTTGTCGACGTTTGCGAGCGTTTCGAACACGTATTCACTCCGCCCTGCGCCCCGGTCGTACTCGTCGCGCGGGCCGGCGGAAACGCACTTGTAGAGTCCCATGTCGAACCTGCGGCCGCCGTCGGGGTTCTTCATGAAGATGCGGACGATCTCTCCCTCGCGGACGGCGCCCTCCTTCCGCACGCTGATCAGGCGCGGCCATTGTGCCGGATCGCTGTTCGAGCTGAAGATGGACGTGGAGGAAATGGTGATGGTCTTGACCTTCGCGGCCGTCTCGGCCGCGTCCCCGGCTTTCCCGTCGTTCCCGCCGGTCCGTTCCGGAAGCAGGAGCGTCTGTTTGGCGGCGGGCATGGCCTCCGTCCTGCGACCAGGCAGGCGCTTGCGTCCGGAGGGCAGCAGCCGGACGGGCTTGCCGACCTCCTCCGCGTCGATGACGTCGCCCGGCATGTCGGCGGCCTTGCCGACGTCGCCCGCGCCGGTGTCCCCGGCCGGCGGGTCGAAGAGCGTCGGCCCGTAGTCGATGATCCGGGCCTCCGTCTGGTCCTTCTCCTTCAGCTCCACCGCCGACTGCGCCTTCGTCTGCAGCGTGAAGGTCCCGCCCCCGCGCTTGCGTTCTCCCTCGATGGTGAGCGCCAGCTTGAAGTTCTCGCTGTTGCTCCGGTCCCACTCCGTGATGGTCTTGCGCAGCATCCTCTCGATGAGGATCCACGACTGGTCCTTCGCGGTCGAAACAGCATCCTCGATGGCCTGCTGCGTCAGTTCTTCTTTCGGGTTGCTCATGGTTGTGTCCTTTCGGTTGTGTTGGTTGTTTTTTCAGATTCGTTGGATGGCGACCCCGATCCGGTCGGCCGCCTCCCTCAGCTGCTGGAACTGCTCCGACGTTCCGGTGATCCGTGCCGTGAACGAGAGGATTTTCGGCGGCTTCGCCGGCGCCACCGGCGCCACCATCACGTCCCCGGCGTCATCCTCCGGAGCCTCCTCGGGCGTCGGCTGGGACGCAGCCGGCTGCGGAGCGGGCGCTGCGGGCGCCGCGGGGGCGTTCAGGCGCGCGGCATGGGCCGCGGCCGCGGCTTCGGCGCGGGCGGCCGCCTCGACGGCCTGGCGGGCCTTTTCGGCCTCCCGGCGGGCGGCGGCCTCGGCGGCGGCCTTGGCCAGCGCATCCCGTTCGGCCTGGAAGGCCTTGACCTGCCGGAGCGTCGCCTGCAGGTCCATCGTCGCGGCGATTTCCCGGCGCGCCTTCTCGCGCGTCTCGTCGTCGGCCGCCGCGTACATCTGCTCCACGGCCCCGACCAGCTCGACGCAGCGCGAAACCTCCGCGTCCATCGCCGCGCCCGCCTGCTCCTCGCTGACCCCCTTGTTCAGCCAGCACCCCTTGATCTTCGTCGAAACCTGCTCGTCGAACCAGAGGTCCCAGTGGCGGCTCGCGATGCCGGTGGCTGCCACCTTCCCCGCCCACATCTCCTCCAGGCGCGCCAGTTTCCGCTCCATCCGCTGGCGCTCGAAGGCTTCCAGCTGCTCGGCGATCTTCCCCTCCGCCGCCTTGCACAGCCCCTCCAGCTCCTTTGCCCGCATCTCGAACACCTCGAACGGCTCCAGATACCGCTTCTTCGTGTCGATCCTCGCCCTGGCGATGGTCCGCGCCACCCGGTTGATTTCCGCCCGGTCCAGCGCCGCGCTGCGGATGTCGTCCTCCGTCACCATCAGCCCGTCGAACTTCGCCAGGTACTGTTCCAGCGCCCCCTTCAGCTCCTGGTAATTGAACTCGATGGCCGCCGGCAGCGCCCCCATGTCCGTCGTGATCCTCAGTTGGATGGCGTCCGTCGTCACTGGGCACCCCCTTCCGGCTGGAGAGCCTTCTTCTCGGCCTGAGCCTTCTGCCACTTCACGAAATCATCCCGCCAGGAGTCGGTGTTGGGGCCGGCGAAGAACCGCTCGTACTCGCCCAGCTTCCCACTCGCCTTCTGCAGGCGCTCCTGGAGCATCTCGATCTGCTCCTCCTTGGCCTCCAGCCGGTTCTTGGCCTCTTCCAGCTCGCGGTTCTTCTCCGCCAGCAGGTTCAGGGCCGAAAGCCGATCCTCGATCAGTTCCCGGTATTCCGTGGCCTTGATCGTCGCCCGGCCGGGCAGATGCAGGCATCCTTGTTCCATCATGGTTGTGTCCTCTTGTTGTGGTTGTGTCGTTTTCCCCGGCACCGTGCCGGGAAAGGGATAAGGCGGGACGGCGGCCGGTTGGGCTTGGCTGCGCCGGGGAGAAGAGCCGGCGCGCCGCCGTCCCGCGGAAAAAGTTCGCCCGCCCTGCGCACGGAAATTGCCAAACACACGCAGGACGGGCCTTCCGGCACCCGCCGGAAAGGGAAACAGGGGACCACGCGGACGCCAAGGGCAAGCAAGGAAGTGTCCACGCCATCCCCCAACCGGGAACCGCCCGGCGCGGTCTCCGGCACCTTGCCGGAAATCGTAAAAGGTGGGCATCCGGCGGAGGACGTGGCCGCCGATGCCCGTGCCCGTGCGTTCCCGTCCACTGGCGCACGGATTGCCCGGCTGAAGGGTCGCCTGACCTGGACGGCGGGAAACCATCACATCCCACGCGCCTTCGCTATCGCGTACAACACGGCGATCATCACCGCCGGCGCTCCGAAAAGAACAATCGGCCCCACCACCGCGCAAAGCGCCGGATGGCGTTCCAGCCAGTCCAGCTCCAGCCCCTCCGACGCCTCCTTCACCACCCTCCGCCGCAGGTCCATCCCCGCCAGCTCTGCTTGTCCGATCGTCCGCATCATGACGCCACCTCCTGCACTTCCGCCTGTGCCTTCTTCGCCGCCTTTTCCGCCCGGCGCTGTGCGTGCCAGCGCAGCACGCCCTCTCGGCCTTTCGCACGCGCACACGGCATGTCGTCCGTCACGCGGTGCTGCTTGAGCATCCCGTCGATGTCCGTGCGCCGCACCAGGCGGCGTCCGCCGGGCGGGGCAAAGGCCACGATCAGCCCCTTCTTGATCCAGTCGTAAACGTTCCAGACGCTCGTCCTCGCGTACCGCCCCGCCTCCGCCACCGTCAGGTACTTCGCCACGGCCAGCGCCGCCATCTCCTCGGCCATCGGCGGAAGCCGCTTCTTCCGTTCGCATGGCCCTGTTTCGTTTGCTCTCGGTTCCGTTTCCGCACCGCGCCCGTTTTCTTCGAGGTTTTTCATTTCTCTTCTCCCTTGCGCTTTCCGCCTACTTGTCCTTTTCCCCCGCCTGCGTCGCCGTCCCCGTCGGTATGCTGCCGAGGAAAATCCGTGTGGCGGTGTTGGCCCGGCCGGTGATCTCGATGGCCTGGTCCCACAACGAATCGCGTCTGGCTTTCCGCTCCTCGATTTCTTTCTGGAGGCCCTTGATGGCGTCGACTTCTGCTTGGACCTGGTCGAACAACCCGCAGGCGCGCTCGTGCAGCCCGCAAATCTCGCGGAGCACCCGCTCGTTGCTGCAGGTGTCCATCACAACATCTCCCCGTCGATGGTGGTGGTGATCCCCATTCGCTCGAGGCGGCGGCGGATGGTTTTGCTCGGCTTCCGCTTCCCGTGCAGGATGTAGCTCAGTTGCGACGGGTGGCATCCGATCCGCCTCGCCACCACCGCCACCCCGCTGCATCGCATCGATGCCTGCACCCGTATCTGTGCCGCCGCTTTCTTCTTCGTCTCCATTTGATTCTCGCCTCCGTTAGGTTTTCTTGTTATGAATGCGCCCCGTTAGGGCTAACAACGATGCCGACTATACGAAAAGGAGTAGAAATGTCAACACGAAAAGGAGAAGATATTTCCAGGGTATTCTCTTCTCGTTTGAAAACTCTTATTGGAAAAGAATCTGTAAGCGCTTTTGCGCGTAAAGCTGGGTTAAAACAGGCTTCTGTTGACAGATATGTAAAGGGAATTCATGCGCCAAATGCCGAGGCCATATACACCATTGCAACACAGTTCGGTGTAAGTTCAGATTGGCTGTTGGGTCTTTCCGATAATCCGAATGGAGAAGACGGCAATTCCGACACCTGGAAACAAACTGCGCTTGTTGCACGCCTCAAACTTGACAAGGTAAACGAGGCGCTTGGAAAAATAATTGATGGAACAAAAGCTTTGCAAGAGGCGGTGAAAGGCTCCCCAACGCCTCCTCCGGCGGCGTCCGGCACGCCAAGCGCCACCGACAAGAATCCGCCCGCCGACCAGCCTCCGTATGAGCCACTGAAGCCGGGCACATGGCGGCCCCAGAACTGGTAACTCATCTTATGGCAAAACAACACCCTCAAAAGACGCGCCGCCGCCGTGCCATTGCCGTCCTCGCCAAAGGCGAGCGCATCCAGCTGACACCATTCGGCACTTTCATGGCGGTCTGGAACAAGAAAGGCCAGCCACGCGAACGCCGTTGCTTTCCGACCGAGCAGGAAGCCCGGGAATGGCTGGAACATCGCCGTGCCGATGGCCCCTATCCGCCGCTGACGGCCGCCCAGTATGCCAGCGCCCAGACGGCCCTTGCCCTTCTCCCTCCCGGCGTCACCCTGACCGAAGTCGCCCGCGCCTTTGTTGCATCTGGCACCGGTCCGGACCATTCCCCGCCCGTCCCGTAGACAAGGAACGATGTTATATTGTTTTGTTGGTTTGGGAGTTGCACGCCCTCGCGGATGTGGTATGGTTTCGACCGTCAACCACCCCGGTAGCTTCGGCGAAAGGGCGCGGGGCCGTCCGAAAGGGCGGCCCCTGCTTTTTTCGGGATGAATCCCCACGCCACCCGGTTGCGTTCCCTGTGGGCGCAATCTTCTTGCAAGAGTTCCAGTCCCGTGGTAGGAATGAACGCAAACAACGAAACTGAAACGAAAGCCCGCTTTTGTTTCAGGAATGAAACGGAACGAATGATTGTGGCATGGAAGGAACGTGGAATCTCGACTGGCAGGGCATCCTGAACCGCTCGCAGTTCAAGCGCCTGCTCAAGCACTACCCGGACGAGGTGGCCTCGTGCGCGGCCAATCTCGATTTGGTGCGTGCCGATCTGGAAGCCGGGAAGCGGCTGGGGTCATTTAACTTCGGCTTCTTCCGCCCGGAAGGCCGCGGCGTGTACCGCATCGGCCAGACCAGGGTCCGCAGCGCCCACGAACTGCGCCTGTACGTCTTTCCCGACGAACAGGCCAAGGTCCTGCGCGTCCTCTGCCTGGGCGACAAGAGCACCCAGCAGGCCGACATCCGCCTCTGCCACCAACATGTTTCAACCCTGCAAGGAGACCGCCAATGAACTTTGAACAACAAGTCGATGCCATGCTCGAAGAACTCGCCGACAACCCCGGGGAGGTCAAGGCCGCCCTCGCGCGCGCCCGCCTCTCCAACGCCGTTGTCCGCGCCCTCCAGCGCGCCCGCCTCGATGCCGGCTACTCCCAGCGCGAACTCGCCAAGGCCGCCGGCTTCAGCCCCGCCAAGGCCTCCCGCATGGAGTCCGGCCAGGACGACGACCTCAAGCTCGGCGACGTCCGCCAGTACCTCGCCGCCCTCGGCATGTCCATGCACATGACCTTCGAGGACGAATCCAAGCCCGCCGCCTACCGCATCAAGCAGAAGGTCATCGAAATCGGTTTCCTCCTCGCCAGTCTCGCCAACCTTGCCGAGAAGGACCCGGAGGACCGCCCGTTGGTCGATGGCATCAACCGCTTCCGTGGCGAAGTCCTTTTCAACTTCATGCTCCGCTACGCCGAAACCCGCCCCCAGATCACCATCGCCCCTCCCGCTCGCGAACCCGCCCCTGAACTCCAGACGGCTTCCACCACGGCCGAACCGGCCCTGGTTCCCTCCCCGTGAAAACCCGCCTCGACAGACGCATCCGCCTCGAACTCGAAAAGCTCAAGGCCCGCCGTTATCTGCGCACCGTCCCCTACGGCGACCTCCTCGCCGAAGACCCCGCAGCCATTGGCCGCCGCGCCCGCACCCGCGTCCCCTGTTCATGCTGGATGTGCGGCAACCCCCGCCGCTTTGGCGGTTCCGACCGTCTGACCATGCAGGAACGCCGGTTCGCTCTCGCTTCCTGCGAGTAACCCCGCCCCCACCTCCCGCAAGCGACACCGCGCTGTCGCAAAGAGTTAGCGCATCTCCGCCCCCCGGCGATGGGGCGAAGTTCTCGCCATCATCCCGTAGCCCCCGTCTCTCCTGCCAACACACTACAATGTGGCGGCATATACGAGAGTGGAGGGTTTGAACACGAAGAGATTGTTCATGCATCTCTTGATGCTGGCAAGAAGCTTTTTGGGCAACAAATATATGAGTATTGCCACCATTGCCGAAATGAAACTAAGGGATGTCGCAGCCATGTACAGGAGGATGATATCACAAGCCTTCTTGCGGATTCCTCTTATCAGTTTGGCCGTCGCCTCATCGCATTTTCGAAGGGATTCGTCGAACTTAGTGGCGGCAGCATCTACATCGGACTGATCTACATGAGCGGCGAAATAGAGATAGCCCACCATCCGCATGTCTTTCGTATAGCGGAGCAGATTGTTCAGCAATCCACGAATTTGACCATACGTCCCATCCGTCATGTCGAGACCGTTCGCCACGTAATGCTGGCGCAAGGTGTCTCTGAGGGCGAAGAGCTTGTCTCGAACAACGGCCCTGGCGACCTTCTTCAAGCGGTTCCACGCAATCAAAAGGGCGATAAATGCAAAAAATGTTCCAATCGTCGCACTCATTCCTTGTCACCTTTTGGTGTGGCTCCGGTTTCATCAAGTCCGCTTCTTGTATGAACAGCGTCGTCCTTTTCGAGTTGGTGCCGCAAATCTCCATTTGTTGTGGTCAACCTGACGTTTCGCCGATATTCGATACGCCATCCGGTTGCACATATCCCTGATGTAATCGCCATCAGCCAGGCAGGAATGTTCCACGCCTTGAGGCATTGCGCAAAAACGCTCAAGGTTGCCGGTTTGGCCTGCAAGGCCAATTGCAACACCTTTATGGCTTGCCATCCCAAAAAACAAATGACTCCCCATGTGATGCCATGTTTGGCCAAGTCGCACCGAGCAATGCACTTGCGCTCTCCTGCCCGAATCTTTTCCACCTGTATGCTCATACCACGCCTGATACATGCACGCTACCTCAAACACGCCACCGCTGGCAAGGGGAACCGTGCTCCCGCCGCAAAACGTTTTACACGGTGTCAGGAGTCTCAACACACGGCATTCAATGTTTCGGCGATGCGGGGGGGGCGGCTATGCATCTGCCACCCCGCGCTTCAGGCGTTCCAGGATTTCTTCTCCCACGCTCTCGTCGATCTTGGCATGGAGGTCGATGCCCGCCTTGACCGTGAGCGTTTCGCGCTTCCCGTATCCACGGTCGGCACCCCGGTTGTCGAGAAAGTACCGGATGGCCCACGGCTCCCCTTTGGAGACCGCCTTTCCGAGTTCCGCTTCCGCCGTGTCCAGGATGGTTTCCCGGGCCTCGTCGAAGGTCCTGCCAACGATGCCACCGGCCTTGATGCGCCTTTCCACGGTGTGCCGGGGAACCCCGAGCTTGTCGGCCGCATCCGCCACCACTCCCTGCGCCTCCTTCAACGCCGCGGCGATTCTTTTATCCGAAATCTTCGTCATGTCATTTTCTCCTGCGTTGTCCTGCGTTACTTCATCCACGCGTCCTGAATCATGCGGACGTGCCGGTACGGGGCAACGTTGCGTTTCATGAACCGGTCGATATCCTCCAGCACCTTGTCCATGTCGCCGGTCATGGCATCAAAAGGAATGGTTCCCAGGATGTCCATGATGTTGCGGGAGTTGTTGACCAGCATGGACGGGGCGGCATCTGTACGCCGCCCAAACGGATCGCGCCCCGTGTATATGTCATAGATGGCCTTGAGCGTCCCTCCCCAGAACGCCAGCCGCGCGAACGGGCCGATGAACATGGACCAGAACAACTCCTTCAGGTCGTCCTTGTCCGGCTCCCGTTTGCCCAGGACCCCGTAGAAGATCATTCCGGCCACCTGGAACGCCAGGGGCATGACGACGTGGTTTATCATGATGGCGGTCCAGAAGCTCTTGTTGGCATCCCGTGCCTCCTTGGAGTTCTCGCCGAAAGCCTCCCGTTTCTCGCGCTTCTCGATGTAGTGTTGAATCTCCCAACCAGCCTGAAGCATGGGGGAACTGGCGAACATCATCAGCATCCGGACCAGGCTGTCGCCCCGTCTCATGTATTGGGGGAGGTTTTCGGGACGGCTGCTCTGCTGCGTCCATTCGACATCCTGCATGGCGATGTCGGCGGCGAGCCGCTTTGCCGCCTCCGGCTCCATGCCGCCCTCGATCAGTTCGTCGCGCTTGATCATGTATTCCGTCACCTGGCACATGATTGCCGGCCGTTGGTCGCCCCATTGCAGCGGTGCCATCCCGGCCCTGAGCAACGCTTGCCAGATGCTCCCCTCACCGGCCCCCAGCATGGCCTCGCGCGTCTCCTGCATGACGCCCACGTCGCCGTAGCGCGCCTTCCATGCATCGCTCTGGGTCAACTCCACCTTTGCCTGTTTCCAGCCCTTGGTGAATCGCCCCGCGATGTCCTGGAAGATGCCACGGTCCCCGATTTTCCGCGCCAGCTTGAGCACCGGCGCGGAAAGCGTCTGTTTGAACGCCGAAAGGGAGTTTCCCCACAGCGCCTGGTAGACCGCCGCGGTACGTAGCCCGTTGAGGAATGCGGCATCTCCCCCCGAAGAATTGACCAGCCTTGGCCGTCCTCCGTGCATCCAGTCGGTGAAGTGCGCGATGAGCGCATTCGTGAACTCCTCACCCCGTGCTTCCGTGATGGCATCCTTGACCGCCGCGTTGCCGAACGTGTGGATGATGTCCAGCCCGGTGCGCCCCCGCCCCAACACTTGTGCCGTCTTCTTCATGCGGTCGTGGTAAACCTCCATGATGTCGGCCGTCTCGTCCACGTCCATCTGGTGCTTTCGGCGTTCGCTGAACACGGCCGGCATTGCCTCCACCGTCGAGACCACCGTCTCCAGCCCGCTCCGCGTCGGCGTCTTGATCTTGACCGGCATGTACCACGGGTCCGGCGACTTCATCTCGAACCCCGTGATGTCCCGGCTTGCCGCGTCAATCTTTGGCCGCTGTTCCGCGTAGATGCGCATCATTCCATTGAGGATTTTGATGTCCTCCGCCGCGAGAATGTTTTTTTCGATGTACTGCCGCTGGCCCACGCGCCCGTACCTCGCGATATTGTCCCCGTAGGTCGCCGTCTGCCGCAGGTACCCGTACAGGTGCATCACCTGGCCGTATCGCAAGTCCCGGTGGCCCTGTTTCGAAATCGCCACGGAGTGTTCTTCCGGTATTTCCTTGAGCATCCTCTTGAGCCATTTTCGGACCCCGCGCGGCCCGACGACCTCCCGCACCGTACACACAAGGGCGCGCCGCAATTCCTGTTCTTCGATGATGGATTGCGTCGTCCCTTGCGAAATCAGGAGGCTGACGCGCGAAAGGAGCTCGTCCGTGGAAGTCCGCCACTTTCCGCTTGCCCTGGCAAACAGATACCGAAGACGTTGGTTGATGGTGTTGACCATGGCCCGCCAAGCCTTGTCGGCCCATGTGTCTTTTCCCCAGACGCGTTTCTGGCCCGTCTTCGGATCGATGACCGCACATCCTTCGATGATGGTTTCCCGGTCCTTTTTGTACTGGCGGCTCGTCATTTCGATCTTGGCGGCCTGCTTGAGGCTCTCGGTGGCCATCCAGCGTTCCAGTTCCATCAGCTTCTCCCGGGCCTCCCCCGGCAGCAGGTAGCGCGTCCCGCCATAGGTTTCCAACACCTTGAGCTTCCAGAGCGTCTCCGCGTACACAGCGTCATCCTCGGCCTTGGTGCCGATTGCGCCATTGGCCTCTGCCTCTTTCAGTGCCCGGCTTCGTTCGTTTCGTGCATTCAGCAGATTCTCCCGTTCCCGCTCGACACCCCCCTCCGACAGTCCCAGCACCGTGTTGCACCACATGGCCATCCGCCGGACATGCCCCGTGATCTTCCGCTTGAGGTCCTCTTCCAGCTCGTCGTGTTCCCCGAACCGGTGCTTGCCGATGTAGCTCTTGTCCAGCCGTTTGATCGTGGCGTTCACCATCTTGGCGCTCGTTTCCCGGATACTCCGCCGCGCGATGGTCGCGATCTCGAATGCCGCCTGTGTCTCAATGGCCCCAACGTTCTGCATCCGGGCCAGCTGTTCCAGCTTCACCAGCACCGCCGGGTATGTCTCCCCCGCGTGGTCCATCAGGCGGCCCGCCATGTCCTTGAGGATGGCGGCCATCGACTTGGCGAACTGCGCCACGTTCGTCGGGTTCTGCCACAGCCGTTCCTCGGCCGCCAGCGCCTCGTCCAGCGTGGCGAAGTCCACGGGCAGCCCGTTCGCCTTCAGGATGCGGTTCCGGATCGCCTTGCGCAGGAAGAGCGCGAACTTCCACGGATCCCGGATGTCCACCCGGTTCCGCTCCAGGATGTCCACCGCCAGGTCGTTCTCGTCCATCCCCTCCGGGACGTCCTCGACCGCTTCCCCGCCGCCGCCTTCGCCCTCCCCGGAGCCTTCGCCGGCCGCTTCCGCCTCCCGCTCCCGTTCCAGGCGCCGCTGCCGACGCTCTTCCCGAAGGCGGTTCCGCTCCTCCCAGTCCATGTCGGCCTCCCGGAGCGCCCGTTCGATGTTCTCCTGCTGGCGCGTTTCCAGCTCCGAGAGCGCCCGTCCCGCCTCGCTGTTCGGGTCGAGCGGCCCCTGCGCGCCCTCCGCGAAGCCCACCGCGTTCTCGAGCGCCTGGTCCGCCCCCTCCTCCTCCGACTCCGTGCCCTTCCCGTGACCGGCCGCCTCCTCCTTCCGCGCCTGCTGCAGCGCGAACCGGTGGTAGATGCCCGCGATGTCCAGCCCCATCTCCAGCGCGAAGTCGTGGTAGCTGTCGCTCCTCGCCTCCCCGATCAGCGTCGACAGCACCGCCCCGCGTGCCCCCTGCGCCCACGTACCGGCCGCCGCGCCGCGCTTGTACGCCTCCTCCAGCAGGTCCTCCGGGTGCGCCGCCTTCGTCCGGCGCGCCGCTTCCCGCGCGATTTCGCCAGCGCTCGCCCTCCGGCCCTTCGCCTTCAGGTCTTCGAGGATTCTCCCGTGCTTCGCCTTCGCCTCCGCGATGATGGCGTCCAGGTCCCCCTGCTCCCCGAGCCGCTCCTTGATCTGCTGCAGGTTCCCCCGGTCCGGCTCCTTCCCCTGGATGAGGTACATCGTCGCCAGCGCCGCCAGCTGTCCCCGCGGGCTGTAAACCGGCTCATGGTCGTATTCCCGGATGCGCCCGCCGACTTGCTGCCGCGCCTGTCCGGCGCGCTGTTTGGGGGAAACATTCACCTGGTCGGCATTCGGCCCCGTGTACTTGCCGGTGCGAATCCACTCCGCAAGTCCCTTTGCAATGCCCGCCTCCGTTTCGGCGGTCAGCTTGTCGGGGAAATAGACGAATTCCGTGAGTTGCACGTCCTTGTCGCTCTTGAAGGGCTTCTCGCTCATCTTCACGACGACGGACAGCTTTTCGTCCGCCGTGTTGCCGTGTTCCGTGTACTGGTGGGCGGTGGCGCGGTGGTTGGCCGTCCGCAGGGACAAGGTCCGGCCGTCGGGCTGGGTGATGTCGAAGTATTGCGTCTTGTTGGGGTTGGTTTCCTGCGAACCGAGCGCACCGAAGATGCCGACCAGAAAATCTTCTGGACTTTTCGCGCCGTCCATGACTATGGTTTCCGCGAATTTCATCACCGGATCGGCACTTTCGCGTGTCAAGGGGATTGAAGTTGCACCACCGCTAAACTGCACCGGCGGAGTTTGATCCGATTCCGATAGCGGCCCTTGGGCGGTGGTTTTTCCGTCTTCTGCCTTCCCGCCGATCTGGAACCGCACAATCTGCCGCCCCTCCTCCACGTTCTCCGTCTCCCATGGCGGCGTTGCAGTGCGTTCCTCTTGCGTCATCTTGACCGGGGCGTCTATCCGCCACTTTTCATCCGCCCCCCTCCACCAGCCTGTTTCCCTCCAGATTTCCTCCCGCGTGGCCCCGCTTCGTTCCATGGCCTCTGCATCCCCCAGGCCCCGGATGCCGAGGCGCGCCGCCCCCTCCGTTCCGGCAATCTGGTAGCGCTGTTCCCCGTCTACCCATTTGTGGTCAACCTTGATGTTGTCGTCCCTGAAGCTGACGTAGTTCCAGCCGGCGGCGTCGCCGTCCTTGACCGTCTTGCCGTAGCTGTTCACGGGGTACTTGATGCCGTCGATTCCCGCGCGGGCCAGGAACTCGCTGGCGGCCTGCTCGCCGGATTTTGCTCCGCGCCCATGCTGCGTCCTCTCTTGGACGAATCGCTCGGCGGGAATCAACTCCTCGGCAAGCAATTCGTAAAGCTCCGCTCCCGTCTTTGCCTCTTCCACGGCCGCCAGAAGGAACTTGTTCCCTGGATTCTCCTTTTCCAGTTGTCCGGCAATCCACTGTTTCTGCTCGTCTGGCACCGCCTCGTACCACTTGAGCAGGTGCCGCTCCGTCTCTTCCGGCGTCGCACGGTCGGTGAAGAAGGTTTGCTCGTAGACGTGGGGACGCCAATTCTCCCCGACTACCGCCCGGCCGCTCTTGACTAGTTCAATGGCCTCTCTGTAGCAACTTGCATTCAGCCGAGCTTGTGCCCTGTGCTCTTCCGGACGTCCTTCGGTCGAGGCGACGGATTCATATTCGGCAAGTATATTTTCAAGAAACTCCACGATGCCGTCTGTGTTCCGTGTCCCGACCCAGGAGGCGGCGTTCAGTATGGCCCCCTTGACGGTCCCAACCAGCACCCCGTCAACAACCTTGGACAGCTTCCCTCTCACGGGTTTCCCGTCAACCAGGAGTTCTCCTTCCGGGTGTTTCCCTGAAGCGTATTGCGCATATTGTTCCGCCACTCCTCTCATGTTGCTGGCGTACAGTCCCCATCCATAGACCTGGCTACCCTCGCCGCTCCCAATCTTGAGCAGACTCGGCCCGTTCACGATGTTCCCGTTCTCATCGCGCGGGGCGTAGTCGGCGGCGCTGCCGGTGTACAGCCCTCCGATTGCGAACCGCCGCCCCGCCACGTGCCGCCTCTCCGCCTCCCTCCGCAGCCACTCCCTCTCGTTGAGTTCCGTCGGCGTCCCGTCCGCCTCGACCATCCACGCGGCCGTCCCGCCGCGCTCGGCGACGATGGCGCGCGCGTCCTCCCGCAGGTGCGCCGGCAGCGCATCCACGATGGTCCCGTCCATCGCGAACTCCGGGGACGGGAGGTTCTGCGCCGCCGCATACATGCGGCGGGAGCCGACTTCCGACCGCCCCTGATTTTCGGAGTTGACGCCGGGCGCGTTTGGAGGTTCATTCGCGTTGTCACCGACGGTAGATGGGTACGATTGGAGTTCCCCAACAGGGTCTCCATGGAGATTCCGAACTTCGTCGGTGATGTCTTTTATTTGGGTAATGTCATGGAGCTTCCGGAAATTCCCCTTTCGACCACCGACCGTCTCTATGACGGCAATGTTTACGAGAGTTCCGTAATAGCGCCCGTTGACGTGGAAGATGGCATCCCGGTATTCCCACTCCTTGACGTTTTTGTGGACATGGCCATCCCTTCCATCTGGTGCGTTTTGTGGATTGGTGGAAGTTGATACTACTTCGTCAAGTTTTCCAGCCGCATCCATCTTGGCCCGGAAGGCATTGTCATCCAGCTCCTTTGCCGGCTGGACGTATTCTTGTGCCGTCGCCCCGTTGACAAACACGCGCACCCCATTCGGGTCGATGATGCGGTTCATCCATTTTTCTCGGATCAGATTCCTGACGCTGGTGCGCAGCTTGTCTGGGTCTGTTTCATTTCGGATTTCATCCGGGACGTCATCGACTTCGACAAAATGCGTTCCGTCCGCAAATGTCCCTACCATCGCCCGCGCGTCCTCCCCCTTCCACTCCCCGTCCAGCCCCATGTACCGGCCGTTGGGTGTGAACGTCTGCCCCTTCAACTCCGGTTGCACGACCCAGGCGCGGAGGAACGGACTCCACCGGTAGCCGGTCTCGAAGATGTCGTCCTCGGAGAGTTCCCCGCTGGCGGAGAGCCTGGCCATGTCGTCGCGGAGGATGGGGCGGTCGAAGCAGAAATTGGCGACGGTGCGCTCGTCGGGCGGCCTGACGGACGTGGCGGGCTTGGTCCCTTCCGCGGCGGAGCTTGGTCCCTCTCCGGCAGAGCTTGGTCCCTCCGGGGACGGAGGGGCCTCGCCACCGGTTTCCGCGGCCTGCCGCCGGCGGCGGGCCTCGAGCAGGACGCGCTTCTGGGCGTCGTTCAGGGTGTCGAGCTTCCCGAGGTGCCCGTGCCAGATGAGTTCCGTCATGATGGCGGCCGCGTTGCCGACCTCCTCCGCCTTCTTCCGGATCCGCAGGACGTTCCGGACGAGGTCGCCCACGTATTCCAGCCCCCTGGCGAACGCACTCTTGGGTTCATTCTTCCGGGCGATTTCGCCGGCGAGCTCGTAGTTGACCCGCTCCTCCCCGTAGAGTTCCGTTCCTCCCGCGCCGGCGTGTTCCGGGAGCGCCATGTCGGCCTCGCTTGGGGCCTTTCCGTCCTCCCCGCTCCGCCAGTTCTGGATGGCGTCGATCTCCTCCTCCGACAGCCCCATCCGCCGCAGCGCGTATCCCGCCGCGTGCCCGACCTCGTGCCAGATGCTCTCGCGCGTCGCCTTCTCGGTCAGCGTGATCGTGTACGTGTCCTCGTCGATTTCCGTCCCGTCCGCCTCCTTCGACTTCGTCGTCCCGGTCGCCAGCGAATTCGCGACGTCGCCCAGTTCGTTCTCCGCGACGTACATCCCGAGGGCGTTCATCGCGGCCGCGTCGGCCATGATTTTGGCGTTGGGGCGGGCGATGTCCAGACCCAGAAGTTTCAATGCCTCCTTGCCTTGTTCGGATTCATTCTCTCGAATGTACTCCAGCGCAGACCCAACCTGCGCCGGGGAATCCATGTCCAGTTCCTGGAAAGGCTCCCACACGATTTTCAACGTCTGCCGCCGTTTATGTCCGTTCTCGTCTGTCTGGACCCGCGTCCACGAGCTCGAGCCGTCGGCATTCCTCTTCAACTCGAATCCACCCTGTTCCAGTTCCTCGCCCGCTTGCAGGATGGCCGCCCCCAGTTCCCCCGTCTGCCCCTGTTCGATTGCCGAGCGCCGGATTGCCGCGAACGTCTTCAGCATGGAATCGGCCTGGTCCTTCGTGAACCCGCGCTCCCGCAGCGACCAGTACGCCTCGGCCGGCGTTACCGCCCGTGCCGTCATGTGCATCAGGCGTCCAAGCACACCCATGTCTTCTCCCTTGAGCTCGAGCTGGCCGGTAGCCGCAGCCCGCTTGAGTCGTTCCCCGGCCGTAAGCAGGCGGTCGATGGCTCCCTTGTCGAGGTTGTGCATCGTGTAGGCGCTCCGCGCCCGCATCGGGAAACCGGACAGTGACACCCATGCCATGGGGCCGATGGTCTTGACGAAGGCTTCTGCGCTCTGATCCATGAGGTTGGCGAGGCGGATGCCGCGGATGCCGCGTCCGTCGCCAATGTCCACGACGACCTCCTCGATGGCCTGCTGGATCGCTTCCTCGATGGCCTCCGTCGGTATGGAAACCAGGCGCTCTCCAACCACCTGTGCGGCGGCCTTCCCGAGGGTCATCTGGCCGAATTCTTTCCCGACCTTGATGCCGAGTTTTGCGAAGATGCCGTGCGTCAGCTTGGAGTAAGCCTGGGACACGACCTCGGGCATCGCGGTTTTTCCGAAGGCCTTGCCCCATTGGATGTGTTCCACGAGATCGGAGGCAAGCGCGCCGACCGAGGCCGCAATCTGCGACTCGGCGCTTGCCGGGTCTCCTCCATCGAGTGCTATGCGCTGCAGGAACTGCTGTCGGAAATCCGCCATGAACATGACATGGGAGAGCTTGCGCACAGGCAACGTGGCAAGGCGTCCAGCGAACCGGCCGGCCGCTCCGGCCTTGGCGGCCAACCTGGCGGCACCGGCTGCGGCACCGATGTCCCCGATTCCGGCGGTTGCCACCGTCTCGAACAGCATGGGGGCCCAGTACCCGATCACTCCGCCGGCCTCCGCGAAGGTGTTGCCCCAGACTCCGAGATCGGCGAACTTCTTCGCGTTTGCCTGCACCAACCACGCCCGCCGTTCAATCTCGGCATCGTATCCGCCATTGCGGTACGACGAATCCGTTGCGAACTTCCAGAGGTCCGCGATGTCGTCCGCCGTGCTTCCGAGGACCTGCCCTGTCTGGTCCAGCATCCGTCCCGTGAACTTTGCCCAGGCACCCTTGCCTTCCGTCGGCCGGACGTAATTCATGTAGGCCGCAAGCAATTCCTTCTGCCCGCTGTCCAGGCCGCCCATCTCCTCCGGCAGGAATGCATCCTGGTCCTCGGCCGTGATCCTGAAGTTGTTCGCGATGGCGCGTTCGATGATGGCATGGCTCCGGTCGGTAAGCTCCGGAGAAATCGAGAGCAGCATGACCGCCGCATTCTCCCGGCGCACGCGTTCAACCTGCCGCATGGCGGCGGTCCGGGTCTTGGCCTCGTCGACGAGTTCGCCAAGGCGGCGCTGCTCTTCCGTGGATAGCCCGTCCGGGGGCTTCGCCCCGACGTATGCCGCGCTGGCCCGTTCCTGCTTCCACTTGACATCCTTGTCGTTCAGACGCTGCCATTCGGATCGGTCGCTTTCATCCAGCAGGTTCGCGTCGAAGCCATCGTCGAAGATCGTGTCCGACTTCTTTCCCATGTCGGCGAGGGCCCGCCAGTCCTTGTTCTTCAACAGCTCGTTGACCTGCTTGAGCGAGTCCGTCTGCATGGCCTCGAACGAGCCCGTGTCGTACACCTCCTGCAGCTTGGCCAGCGAACCTCGCGGGTCTGCGCGCATGTCCTCCGGGAGGCGGAAGTCGCGGCCGGAAATCCCGCCGTACAACGTCGCCAGACCCCATTCGACTTCGCTGTCGGTGGCGTCCGGACCGAGCCGCCGTGCGCGTGTGATGTCGCTGCGGAGCTGGCTCCTGTAGGTTGCGGAATAGGGCATCTTCAGTCTCCTTCTTCTTCGTCATCGGCGAACGGGCCGTAAACCGAAGCGGCGGTCGCGTTTTCGAGGGCCACTTGGGTCATCGCGACCCTTTCGGCAAGGCTCGCGGATCGGTATGCCGCCAGATTGTCGGGGTGTTGCCTGTAGTAGTCCTCCATGAACTCGGCGATGGACATGTTCGCCTTGTTTCCCTTCTGGAGCATGTCCATGTCCCGGAGTCGGACATAGCTCTCCACGGCCCTGTAAATCTCTCCGGCCAGGCGGCGATCGACATCGACGCGCCCCCGTCCGCGCTTGATGTCGCGTGTCCTCGCGTCTCCCCAACTCTTGGCGAGGGCCATTTCCCCTTTTTCGTCGATCTTGTTCCAGTCGAACAAGTCAGCCACGCCGTTGCCGCCAAGCCAGTCCCCCAAGTCCGGCGAAGTCCTCTTCTTGCAGCGGGACGGGCATCTTCGAGAAGGCCTCCGCCACCTCATCCAGCTGTTTGCGGTCCATGAACGGGATCCATTTGTCGAACGTGTCGAGCGCATCCAGCTTGTCCTGGTTGACGAGCCTCCCCGTTGCGGGGTCGCGGTACCACCTGTGTTTCAACACGTCCACCGTCTTCTGGGTGTATTGCGCCTGGATTTCGTTCCGCACGGCGACCGTGTGTTCGGCGGCCAGCTGTTTGCCACGCGCACTCCTGAACCCTGCGATTTCTCCGATAAGCTGGCGGACCCTTCCATGGACTTCGTCCAGCGCTTCCGGGTCGAAGTCCATCTGTTCGATCTCGCCGATTGCCTTGTCGTACTTCTCCCTCCACGACACGAATTCCGCATCCCCGACGAGCCCGTCAAGGAGGGTCAGCGCCGCCTCGCGCTTCTTTGGATCCGCGATGTTCTCTACCTTTCGTCGGCATTTGTCCGCCATGTGGATGATGTTCGGATTCCCGGCATCCTTGGCAATCAGCGCCAGTGCCCCGTACGCCTCCTCGGTGTTCACGGCGTCCAGCCGCACGTCGATTTTCTCGTTCAGCTCGCGTTTCTTCTGCGGGTCGTGGAATCGGGTTTCGCGCAACTCCCAGAACGCCTCCCGTTGTTCCATCGGGTTGTCAAGCCCCATGACTTCCTCGAGCCGCTGGTTGGCCGCATTCCAGGCGGTATTGTCCGCCTCCGCCATCTGGTTTGCCACGACCTGCTTCCGTTTTGTCTCCGCGTCCGCGGCCAGCTCCCGCGCGTGCAGGCGGCCGGCATCCGACAGGGCCTGTTCGGCGCCCCATGCCTGGATTTCGGCGAGGGTGTCCGCGTCGCCGTCCATGATGTAGGCGCGGTGGAGGAACTCGATGCGTTCCATGGCGAGCGTTTCGGCGGTCGCCCGTTTCACGTCCGAGATGGTGGCGGCCTCTTGCTCCGTCGGTTGACGTTTCAGACCACCTCCGAGGTCACGGATGCCCAGCTCGATTTTGGCCCCCTCGCCGGCGAACTCGACGTATTCCATCATCGAGCGCTTCCATGCATCGACGTCACCACGTTCGAGACTGTTGGAGATCTCCCCCTTCAGCGTGTTGCCCCGGTCCTTCCAGTTTTTCAGCATGTACTGCTGGTTGAGTTCCGACTGCTTCTTTGCGGAGTCCGATTGGAGAGCGAATCCCCAGTTCGTGTACTCCTGTTCCAGCCTCGCCCGGTCATCCTCGCCGAGCGTTTCCCGAAGTTCGGCCGCCTTCGTGTCGTTGTCCCAGAAGCCATTGTGGACCTCGAGGGCCTTGGAAAACGGCCCCGTGATTTTCAGGTTGCCGGCCCCGTCCGTTTCCCGGCCGTATGGCGTTTCGTAGATTTCCTGCGCGTGGTCCAGCATGTACTGCCGTAGCGGTTTTCGACCTCCATCCTCGTCGATGCCGATTGCCGTGCCTGGGCCCGCTCCATTTCCCGTTCCCGTTGTTCCATGTAGCGCGAAGTCGTGTCGAGGGCGTTGCCGAACGCCCGGATGCCGGTGGCGATGCCCTGGTACTTGCGGTGGATGTCGTCCTGCTTGATGCGGGCGTCGTTCTCGCTGATGGCGAGCCGGGCCCGGATGGCGGGCATGGTGGCGCGCTGGTAGGCGCCGGCTGCGTCGGGGACGTTGACCCCGTTGAGGATGGGGCGGCGCTCGCGGGCGCGGAGCATGTAGATGCGGTTGAGGTTCACGGCTGGCATGGCGTCTCCTTTCAGTGTACGGCACCGGCTTGGCTTCCGGCCCCGAATTTGCTGCCTGCGATTCCCAATGCCGCCCCTCCGATGGTGCCGATAACGGCGCCGATGGTGTTGTACCAGCTTTTTTTCTTCTTCTGCTTCGCCTGGGCCAAGGCGGCGGACTGCTGCAGGCGGGTGGCGTAGGCGTCACCGGCGGCCCCCATGGCGGCACCGGCGTTTGCGGCGGCGGCGGCATAGCCTTCGGCAAGGGCCTTGTTGGCCTGCGTGCGGTACTCCCAGGACTGGTCCTCGAACTGCTGCATGATGTCGAGGCGCTCGAGGGCGGCGTCGGCGGCCTCGTCCTGCTCCCAGAGGGCGGCGGCTCCGGTGTCCACCATGACCCCGTTGGCGGCGAACTGCGTACGGCCTTCGCCCACGCGGCGCCGTGCCTCCACGCGTGCGTTCCGCATGGCGTACTGCTCGTACGGGTCGAGGTTGGCGGCCGCGAGCCGCAGGTTCCGGGCGTTGCCCTTGCCGAGGGCGACGTTCATTCCGGCCTGCTTGGCGTACATGGCGGCCGTGCGGAGGCTGGCTTCGGCCTGGACCCCGTAGATGCCGGCCTGTTGTTTGAGCGCGCTGGCGCTGGCCTTGTTGGCCCGGTTCTGGGCGTAGTCCGCGAGGAATCCCTGGGCAATGGGGGCCGCGATTCCGATTCCTGCTGCGATGGCTTGAAGCATGGTCAGCCTCCGTTTCTCATGGTTCCGAACTGTCCCAGGATGCACAGCGAGAGGATGTCGCAGGGCCACTCGTCGGCGGACCGGATTTCGAACCGGCCCTCCCGGTTCCAGACCACCTGCGGGGCGATGCGGGCGTCGGTGCGGACGAGTTTGACGACTGGTCTTGATGGTTTTCCAGGTTGAAATCTCTCGACTGGTTTGTCGACAGCCTTGCGCCACTCCGTACCGCCGACGGGGCGGACCGCCACCTCCCCGGACCGCAGGATGCGCAGGATGGCCCCGAACTGGGCGGTGGTGGTGCCGATGGTGTCAGCCTGCTGCGGCTCGATCCGCAGGGTTTCCAGGCAGGCTTCGACGTTGGCCTGCGGGTCCGCAAGCCCCTGCGCATCCTCCGCGTTGTCCGTGATGTAGCCCATGTGGTCGGCACACATGGCGGCGGCGGCGGAGGGATTGTCCACCACCACGTTCGGCCGCATCCGCTCCACCCAGACGTCGCCCGGATGGTCCGGGTGGGTGAGGACGAGGAAGGTGTCGGTGGTGCTGGCCGTCCCGTCGTCCGACCGGATGGAATCCGTCGCGAAGATGTCCACCGCCTTGAGCCCGTCGCCGCCGGCGAGCGTGTGCCGCGCCCAGGCGCAGACGTTTTCGTCGGGGAAAAACGTTAGGCTGGCGAGCGTACCGTCCTCCAGCAGGCACCACAGGATGCTGTCCGGATACCGCTGGTAGGCGATAGCCCGGATGGCGCTGGCCTCGGCGATATGTCCCGCACGGACGGAGAGGTTTGTCGGGACCACGCTGTCCCGTTCGAGCGTGTAGTCCATCTTATAGACGCTCCGGGCGTCGGACGCCACGAACAGCACCTCGCTCTCGGTGGCCGCCGGCTGGATTCCGGCATGGCTTCCCACGCCCGCGATCTTGCGGATGTCGATGGTGTTGAACGCCAGCGCGCCGCCGTTCGCGTCCACCATGTATTCCCCGGTGTCCGTGAACACCAGCAGCCACTTTTCCGCGACGATGTGCCGGATGCGCATCGCCCGCGTCGCCGCCATCGTCGCCTCGAAGGCGTCGTCGGCGTTCTGCGGCCGCGAGGTGTAGAAGTTGTAGAGGTCGCCCACGCTGGAAAACCAAAGCGTGAACGGCAGATTATTGGACCCCGCCGCGATCAAGCGCTGCTGCCACGTCGCGATGCAGTCGACGTCCATTCCCGCATCGCCGACGTCGAGCGCGTCCTGCTCCCCGGCGAGCGTCCCAGGCTGGATGTTGTCGTCGTGGAAGGTCCGGGTCCCGCTGTCGCTGCACAGGATGCACCCGCGGAGGGGGACGTAGACCTCGATCCCTTCGGCGTCCTCGAAGGTGAGGGTGTAGACCCCGCCCGTCGCCGCCGCTGGATGCCCGACCGTCAGCTTTCTCGCGGATTCGCCGTACTGCGGCGTGAACGTCCACGTCTCGACGGGGGTTCCAGACGTGTCCTCCCCGGCCCAGAGCTTGGCCGTCACCTGCTGCGCCAGCCCCACCCGCGTCGGGGTCCCGTCCGCGGCGCCGGCCGCCATGATCGCCCCCGTCCAGAGCAGCACCGACAGGACCTTCGCGTCCGCCGGCGTATGAGTGCCTTCGAGGCGGCTGGCGAACGTTCCGTTGGCGTGCAGGCCGTCCGCGGTTTCCTCGTCCTCGCTGCTGTTCGGGTCCTTCCAGGTCGCCTGGGGATTGATGGTGGCGGCATGGTAGAGGGTACCGCCGATCAGTTCCTCCTGGTGCGTCGTGAGGGCCCAGGACGTGTCCTGGCGCTCGCCCGTGTCCAGACCGGGGTAGTAGCGCGTCACCTCGCCGTACTGGCCGCCCTGCAGCTTGCCGAGGATGTAGTAGTCGTGGGCACCCCAGTCCGGCGTGAACTTGACGTCGATGTACGCCCCGGAAATCCACGCCAGCGTGATGCCGACCGTCACCTCGCTGGCCTTGCTCAGCACCCCGTCCTTGACGCCCCACAGGCGGTACGTGCGCGTCCCCGCCTTGTAGGCGTTGCCGGTCTGGAAGTTGTGGGCCGAAGCGGAAAGCGCCGGCGCGTCGGCCGGCTTCGCCGTCGGCTGGACCTGGGACCATTCCACCGCCGGCTCCGGGAGGTCGAACGTCACCGCGCACTTGAAGGCCGAATGCCCGTGGAACGTGAAAAACAGCGTGTCGCCGATCTGGATGGCGTGCAGGTCCGCCAGCCGCTCGCCCACGCCGATCTCGAAGACGTCGATCTTCTCCTTCTGCGCCCCGTTCTCGGTCCCGTTGGCCGGAATCTCCACCTTCGTCCCGTCCGCCCGGTGTGCCAGGAACACGGCGTGGACCTTTTGCGAGCCCGCTGCACGCCAGAGCGCCAGCAGCCCGAATGCATCCTTGTCGTAGAAGTACGGCACCACCCGGTACTCCCGCTCCTCGCCCTCCGTCTCCGGCGCCAGATGCCACAGAAGCTCCGTTCCCGCCCGCTTGCGGAGGCCACTGGTCCGGCGCGGGATGAAGTTCTCGATCCTCGCCGCCGCGTGGTGGTACATGTCCACGTCGTGCCGACCCCAAAGCTCCGGCGAGATCTCGCCGGCCACGAAATCGTTGTAGACCATCCGCTGGGCCATTCCCTACCTCCTCGCGTGAGCGAAAACCAGCGGGTCGCCGCCGCCGTAGGCCGTCCGCTGCGCATCCTGCCGTCCGGCCTCCTCCAGGCGCGCCAGCGCGTCCAACCGGAGCTGCTGCGTCCGCTGCGGGTTGTCCGTCAGGACCGGGCAGATTCGCGCCGCCAGCTCCGCCACGACGGCCTCCTGGACCGCGAACGGCCATGCACCCGGGTCCTCCTCGTCCGGCAGATACCGGCAGGCCGCGAACGGTTCCAGCGCGCGGAGCCCGCCGTTGACCGCCTGCGCCTTGATCCGCCGGCCGTCGGTCGCCACCAGCCCCAGCACCAGCAGCGCGTCCGGCGGCGCCTCGTGCAGCCATACGCCGCCGCCGAGCGCCGCCCCGCAGCACGCCGGCGTCTCCCGCGCCAGCCAGCCCCACTCCCGCGCCGTCAGGACCGCCTTCCGCGCCGAGTCGTAGTTCTGTCGGCACCGGCGCGCCTCCGTCGAATCTTCCTCCTCCGTCCCCACCGGAATGTCGTGCGGCAGCATCGCCAGTGCCCGGTTCCAGATGTCCAGTTTCGTCATGGTCGAAGCTCCCTATTCGAAGATGATGCCGCTGATGTAGGGGATGACGGCCCTCTCGCTGGCCGCCGTGGTGACGGTCGGCAGCACGAACGCGCTCTGTGGATCATCGCGTTGCAGGGTGACGGTGAAAGCGTTCGGCTCGTTGGTCATCGGCCAACTTGCGGCGAGGTTGTCCAGCCTGTGTACGGATTCTCCAATCCTTGCCCAGACCCAAGCCGTCGTATCGTTAGGGCGGCCTCCAACGGTGTACCACCAGAAGGAGATTAGCAGCCGGATGATGTTCTCTCTCCATCCGGCAATGGCAGAGTGGAATGCCGATTCGTTGCAAATCGCAAACGGCGCGGGACCGTAGATGCCGGATTCACCGGCCCGGTATGCACTGTGGCGCAGCTCGTTTGCGGTGGCCGAACTGACCACAAGTGTTTGTGTGTGCGGCGTGTAATGGGCGTACAACGTCTTGTCGGCATCGAGAACGATGGTTTGTCCGAGCGCAAAGTCCGCCCGTGAGCTGTTCCGGTCGAACTTCCAACCCGAGTGACTCATCCCGCAATAGGACGCCTGTCCGCCGGCGAGTTGGTAGGATCCCTCGAGGATATCTTGGACATCGAAGTCGGTGAACGGACTCCCCGCATACCCGGACCTGTAGCTCACGGTGTGTTTGGCCGCCTCTTCCTGGTCGGCGTCCGTGAACTGCACGACTTCGGCCATCCACTTGCCGTAGCAGTAGGTGGCGCGGATGCGCGTGTACATGGCGCCCATGTCCAGCCCGTTGTCCGTGGCATCCCCATCCGTGTCCGACGTGAGGACGCCGAAGAGGATGCTTGTGGCGGCGTCTCCGCCGGCGGCATTGTACTGCGACTCGCTCAGGATCGCCGCCACGGGCGCCGGCTCGTTTCCGATCGAGCGGTACTCGATGTAGACGCTGTCGCCGTCGCTCACCTTGTTGTGTCCGTCGGCCGTGAGGCCGGAGTCGGGCAGGACGATGGTCATGGAGCTTTTGTCGCCCGTGATGCAGTAGTATTCCTTGTTCAGGGCTCCGTCCTCGCAGAGGTTGAGGACGCGGTGCTGGTCCGGGTTGGTCTTGACCTCCCGAATGACGATCTTGTCCAAGACGACTTCTCCGTCGTCGTCGTGCGCCAGGAGGTGCTTGATCAGGTCGAGGTTCTGGATGGACTCCAGCGTGGTCTGCATGATTCCGAGATCGGGGAACCTCGACATCCGATCCGTCACCTCGGCATCGACCGTTGTCGCGAGGTCCGTCAGAAAACCGGCGATGTCCACGCCCTGGTTTGTCAACGTCGTCTGGATGGTGGCGAGCGGTCCATCGAGAAGGGTTTGGATGGCACTCGTGATCGCCCCCGCGACGCTCCCTCCGGGGGCCAACTCCGCCCCTATTGCGGCGGCTATGCGGTCGGCGATGCTTCGATCCAGAATGTTCAGCGAATTGGACAGCGAGTGGATTTCGTCATGGATGCCGCCGGACAGCGCAAGGTTCGTGCTGCCGTTTGTCGGGCGTGCGTCCGTGTGCCGCGCAATCCACGAAGCGAATCCATCCCCGAGCAGGAGAACCAGGGCGTCCGGAGTCGGGAACACCCTCCCGATGTCGTACTTCTGCAGTGCTGTCGTCATGCCGCATACCTCCGCTTACTGTGCCACCAGCGACTTGATCCACGCCCAGACATGGGCCTTGGCCATCAGCAGGAGCAGGAGTCCGCCGACGCCGACGCCCAGGCCGACGAAGAGGCCGACGAGCACGCCGGGCTTGCCCTCCGCTTCCAGACCGAACTTCCCGCCCAGGAGCTTCAGGCGGTTGTGTTCCTGCGTTTTCTCCTGCTTGTCGTCGCGGGCCGCGTCGCAACTTTTGATGTGGATCGACAGGCCTGTCTCCACGATTTTGTTGACCTGTTCGACGGTCGGCAGTTTCTGCATGTTGTCGCGGATCGCGTTGACGGTCCGCATGATTTGGCCGATGGCCCGGCGGAGGGTCTTGGAATCTCCGCCCGTGCCCTCCTCGATCTCCTGGATGAGCGCGACATCACACATGGCTCAATCCTCGCCACGGAATCGCAGGTAGGCCACCTGGAGGATGGTGTCCAGGAAACGCTTCCCCAGCTCGAGGCCGAGTTCCAGGACTCTGGAGCTGAACTTGGCGAAGGCGTGTTTCCAGGCGTCGTCGCCCTTGAGACCCAGTTCCGCGGCGGTCCGGACGGCATCGAAGGCGAGGTCCTGGAGAATCCCGTCGTTGACCGTCTTGTCGATCTCCGCCTTCATGCCCGGCCACACCAGCAGGAAAACCTGCTTGGGCGAAAAGAGCTTGTGGATCGCGTTGATGAGTTTGTTCCAGAGCGTTTTCATCGTTTGGCCTTTCGGTTCGGGTTGTTTTGCTTTCTCACGGGCTGCCGCCGGTCGGCGCAGTACTCGCAGAATGGGGCGTCCGGCGGATGGTCGCCGGCATTGACGGTGCAGTAGTCGCGCGTGGCGTTGCCGAATTTGCGGCGCTGCCGCCATGGGCACGGACGGTGGACGGGGCGGCTCATATCATCCCCTCCGCACGCCCGAAGCACTAGCCGATGGCGAAGCCAACCGCGAAGACGGCCACGCCGGCGAGGACGCCGACGAAGCCGGTTTGGAAGGATGCCAGTCCATCGATCACTCCTCCACGCTTTCCAGCACTTGTGCCCGGTGTGATTCCCTGACGTATGCCTCGGAGAGGTCCAGGAACATCGCCTCGGGCACCAACCAGCCCGCCTGCCCGTCCACCTCCATCCTGTCCGCGTGGCGCGACTCCGGAACCACGTAGAGCTTGGTGCGCTGGCATCCGAGCAGCGTTGCGACTGCAACGAGGAAGAGCGCCGCCAGGACGCAAAACAGCACGCTCCCGTGCTTGCGCTTCAGGCGGGCCTGTTCCAGCTGGGTGTTGACGGCTTCCTCGTTGCCGGCGGCGATGGCCTCTCGAATCGATTGAGCCGCCTTTTCCGGCGCGCGGCGCTCGTCTCGTTTGAACTTGAAGTTCAGCAGGTCGGCCATCGCCCCGACGGCGCGGCAGATGTTCGATATGATGCGCATGATAGTCCTCATTGTGCGTGGCTCGGCGAGTCGATCCGGACGGTGACGGTGTTCCCTTCGCCCCCGACTCCGATGTTGTAGCGGGTGCTGCTGTCGTCGCCGGACGTGTGCGAGCCGCTCTGCGTCGCTTCGACAATCGCCCACGACGCCAGCGCCACGACCGCAACCCCGCCGACGATGCATGTGACCTTCGCCCACGTCGGCCACCCCTCCCGTTCGGCCGTCTCGTTGATGCCAGCCACGTCCACGCCAAGCCGCGTCTCGCCGCCGCTGGCCGCCTGCACGGTCAAGGGCAAGGGCGTGGCAGGTGTCGCCGTCCCCAGCCCGTCTGCGGGCGAAGTGGGGACGTGGGAGAGCATGGCGAGGTCGGTGCCAATCGCCGTGGCCCCGGCGAGGTCGGAGGCGTCCGGGCCTCCCGCTTCGTATGCGGGCGCGACTTCAGGCACCTCGACGGTCTGCGCCCACGCGGGCGATAGCCCGCACTGTGCGAGGGCGAGGCACAAGATGATCGTAAGTGTTTTCATTCGTTTTCCTCTTCTTTGGTGTTTTCTAGATCATCACTCGTTGCATCGTGGTCACTCTAGGTAACTGAGCTGTCTTCAGGCTCGTCTGGATTCCAGGCCCGGTCCTCCAAGGCGTCGGCGGGGATGGTGATGGTTGGTACCGGACTCCATGCTTGGCGGCGACGGACACGAGGGTGTGAGAAGGAGGCGGAAGATGGCGTATGGAAAGTCATGAGGTGTTCCTTGGGGTCAATATGGCGTTGGACATGGATGGACGGGGACGAGAATGGTTGCTTCGACAGGGATGCTTTGTTCCAGCCGGGGCAAGATTGAGAGGGAGCGAGGCGAGGAGGCGGACAGCATTTCGGCGGATGGAGCCTCGGAGACGATGCCGAAACGAATCGCGTCGATTTCCGCGTTGTGGGCGATTTCGGCGGAGGACAGGGGGCGGTCGTAAACCCGGATAGCGCAGATTTCACCAGCCATGCTCATGACGTTGCGCGCTAGTTCCCCACCGATGACGAATGTATGCCTATTAGTTGACACATACGAATTTGTGGTATTCCGTGCCATGAGAGCGCCATGCATGTATCCGTAGGTGCCTGTAGAAGATGAGACAACTGCAAAGCTCTGCCTATTGGTCGGGACGGTGAACGTTTGGCTTGGTGTCCCGTTGTAATACCAGCGGAATGATGTCTGCCCATTTAGGGGGAAATACTCGAAGTTGACAGAATAATAAGCATAGGCGCCAAAAATGGTCATGCGCCGCGTGGCGCTCATGGACGAGATGATTTCGATCGTATGGCCACCGCGAGCTGCGTCGAACAGAGCGGTAAAGTCACTGGGGACGAGAAAGCCCTGCCAATTGGCGCCCTCGGCTACATAGGCATCATTGGCCCATGACCAACCGGTTGCAACCCGTTGCGTGGCGTCGAAGTGGTTGGTGGAGAGGTCCTCCCAAGTCGTGGTCGTGGAGTCATGGACGCCAAGCCCAGCATTCCAGATGCCATCCCAATATGCGACAAGCCCGTTGGTGGCATACGGGATGCTCGGCCACACCGTCTCCCCGGCTACCTCCACGCGGGCGACAGGGCCTTCGGGAATTTCCCAGGCGAGGCAGCCGGCGAGGTCGGCGGCACGGGACGGGAGAGACAACAGGAAAAGGATGGGCACCAGGGATGGGAGGAGCTTGCGCATGGTCAGTCCTCCTCTGCAATGATGACCGATCGGGTCACGGAAGTGCCATCCGCCAGTACGAAGGTCCAAGTCTCGGTGGTCCAGGATGAGATGCTGGTTTCCAGCTCCGACACCCGCTCCTCCACGTCCTCGACGGAGGCGATTGTCGCGAGGTCAGCGATGTCGGTGGATTGGAGGTAGTCCGCTTCGATCGTGTCAAGGCGGTTGGAGTTGGTGGCGATGTTGCCCGCGTTGGTGGTGGCCTGTCCGCTGACGGCGGCCACTGCCGAGACCGTCGCATAGGTGTTGGAGATGTCGGCGGCGAGGGTGTTGGTGGCGGCGGTGATTTTGCCGTCCACGTCGGGCAGGGAATTCCACGAACGGTTTCCAATGGCGATTTCGCGGAACTCCGCAGTGTGAGCGACGAAAAGATTTCCCTCGATATCGACATCGCCATAGGCATTCAAGTTGCCAGGACTGATGTTCAGGCCCTCAACTCCAAGGTTCGCATGGAGCTCGTATTCCTCTATACGGTCGTTCCAAAAGACAGGCAGGAAGTCGAGGTCGTCCCAGCTGCTGATGTAGGTGCCGCCAACCCCCAGCTTGCCAGTAAAGTTGACCGTTCCGCCGACATCGTATCGTGGTCTGTCAAATTGTGGATCAAAATTCCTCGGCACATACGTTGCCGGGAGAAATCGATTGGAGAGATCCGACCACGAGGATATGCCATCGTTGCCCAAGATGAGGCTTCCCGTGATCTCCAGTCCTTCCAGGGTCGCATGATCGAGCCATCTCGTCGGGATGACTCCGCCAAGCATGTTTTCGACCTGCTCCGCAGTGTACATCAGCGTGTCCGGATCGATGTCGCCCAAAGGCTCCGCACCGATGCCTTGGTAGTCCGTCGTGAAGTTGCCGTCGTGGGTCTCCATGATGCGCTTCAGCTCTGCGGACAGGTTGTTTTCCCCCGGAGCGTCCGGAACCCAGTCCTTGAAGACGTAGACGTCGTCGATTTCGCCGATGAACCGCCCCTGGTCGTGGTGTGTGTTCTGGCTGCTGCCGTTCCCGATGTAGACGGCGTTTTCGTTCGCCAGGACGGCCCCCTGCTTCATGCTGCGGGCGGTCTGGACCTGATACCCGTTGACGTAGAACCAGTAGCGTCCGTCGTCGGCCGTGCTGTCGTAGGCCACCGCCACGTGTGTCCAGGTCTGGCTGAAGGGCGGCACGAGTTCGGTGTCGGAATACGCCGGCGTTGCCGAGTTCACCTGGAGCACCAGCTTGCCGAGTCCTCCGAACCGGAAATCCACCCCGTGGCCGGTACCGTCAACAGCGTCTATGTCGGAGAAAATCCGTGCGGCCGTGTTGGTCCGGGTCCGGTTGACATCATCCGCGGTCCATTCGCGGTAAACCCAGGCGCAGACGGTGAACTTTTCCGCACCGGCCAGCGGATCGTAGTCCGTGGCCGATTTGCCGGCGGCATCCGTTCCGGCTGCCGACCCGCCAAGTGTCCCCAAGGACAGGCTGTAACCCTGTCCGCCGTTGCACGTCGGCACGTTCTCGGACAGGAATGCCCCATCGGCTATCTGCAGGTGCCCGTCCGGCGCGTGCGCGTCGTTCCCGCTGTTTGGCGTGGCACTCGCGTTTCCGACGACATTCGTGAAGGTCCACGCGGCCGCCAGACTGTCGCTCTGCAGGAGGCTCCATCCGGCGTCCGGCGTGACCGATTTCGGCATCCCCTTTGGACGCCAGATGCCGTTCTCTTCCTCCGCACGCGCGCCAGTCGGCGAACCCGCGAACAGGCAGGCTCCGGCGGCGATGGCGAAGGCCGTGGTGATTCCGAGGATGTTGTTGCAGACGTTCTTGAGAATCGCCCACAGGGAGTTTGTCTTTCCACTGGTCTCGTTGAGGGTCCGGGCGGAGGTGTTGTTGTGTTGGCTTGCTTCCATGGTTCCTTTCAGGGCTTGGGCGAACAGGGAGGAGGCCCCCACGTCGCCGAGGTCGAGGTACTGCCGGTGTTCCTCCTGGTCCGGGTCGTGGACCTCGGGGTAGTAGATCTGGTAGATGTGCCCCGGCTGCATCCCGGAGAGCGGCAGGTCTTCGGTTTCGCAGACGAGGAAGTGCGGTTCCAGGGGCCGCCCCTCCCGGCCGTCGTTGCCGTCGTGGTAGAGCTGGTAGCGGCTCTCCGCCCACGCGACGAGGTGTCCGTAGAGCGGGGACGCAGGGTCGGCGTCTAGCTGGAAGGTGATGCAGCCCGGCCACGCCACGATGCCCGCCGGCCCCATCGGACCGACCGGCCCCGCCGGACCGCGGAGAATCATCGGGTTGCCGTTGCCGTCGAACTCGAAGGGTGCCCAGTGGACCGTGCAGTCGCCCTGCGCGAGCGTCGCGCCGTTGGACTCCGCCGACGTGTCCACGCCCGCCTCCTCCACGCCCTGCGTCGTCACGTAGAAGTGCAGCGCAAGCGCCGCGTGCGGCCGGACGGCCCCGTGCAGGACCTCGCCGGGCAGGACGGCGTGCGGCTTGCGAGCGTCGCACGCCCGCTCCGCCACCGCCTGGGGCGGGAGGCCCGCCATCGAGAACACGTCGGCCATCTCCTGAGTGTTGAGCGCCAGGACGCCGGCCACCGTGGACATCGCCGCGACCGTCGGCACCGCCACGCCGCGCCCGCCCTCGTCCAGCTGGTTGGTCAGCTGGGGCCGCCCCAGGATCACCAGCGTGGGGTGCCGCGCCGCCTGCGCCTCCGTCAGCCCCTGGAAGGTCACCTGGTAGGTGTTCCCGAGGACGAGCGGGCCGCTCAGCTTGGCCGTCGCCTTCGCGACGTCCACGGTCACGGTGATGGGCAGGTTCATGGCGGTTCCTCGCGCGGGGTGGGGGGGTACGGCTACTTGACGCTCTTGCGACTCTTGGTCGAGAGGTGCTGGTTGAGCAGCTTGCGCAGTTCGTCGTGGGTTGCCGTCGGGCTGGCCTGTACGCCGTAGGCGGCCAGCTTCTCGCGGTACTGCGCCATCGTGAAGCCCAGCTCGTCCGGCTTGTCCTCCGCGGGCGCGGCGGCGGCGGGTTCGAGCGGCACGAAGGAACACCCGATGATCGGGTTCTTCCGGGCCGTCTCCTCGTCCACGTCGATCACGGTGTCCGGGAGGGTGTGGACGCCCTTGTAGATGCAGGCGTGCTTGCAGATGTATTTCATCGTTGTCTCCTCTGGGAAAGGGGCCGCCCCCGCCGGGTCCGACACAACCGATCGCGTTGACACAACCAGTTCCCCGGCGAGGGCCGGCCCGTCGGTCAAACGTTCGCCGGCGGCGCGGAGCTGAAGTCCTTCAGGTGCGTCGGGGCGGACTCGGTGAACTCGCCCGCGGTCACCACGGGGCCGACCGTGTAGGCGGCCGTGGAGCCGGCGGTGATGTACTGGACGCGCACGTAGCGCAGGATGCCCGGCATGTCGTTGAGAGTGACGTCCACGAGGACCCCGTAGGGCTTGGCCTTCGCGGTCGCGATGGCGACCACGCCGGTGTCCACGAGGTCGACCACGCCGGACGAGAAGCCCTCGGCGGCGCACGTCTGGACCTTGACGCGGATGGAGTCCCCGCCCGCGATGGAGGCGGCGTTGTCCAGCTTCACGACGAAGTGGAGGTTGCCGTCGTAGACGCGGGTGTTCGTCCCGTTGTCCAGGACGTTCGTCGAGGCGGTGGTCCCGGCGGTGGTGCCCAGGGACTGCTTGTCGCTGCAGAGGCGGTTGGTTTCGGTGATCATGGTGTGTTTGCTCCTTTCCTGGCTCAGGCGGCCTTGGTGACGAGGGGTTCGTCGGTGTCGAGGCAGTCGCAGATGTGGATGGGGATGCCCCACAGCGCGTCCGGCTTGGACTGCTGCAGGTCGCCGTACTTGATGGCGTTCCCCTGGGTCATCGCGAAGAGCGCATCTTCGACGGTCTCCCAGAGGTCCTGCGTCATGTACCAGGCCTTGCGCACGCCGCCGTCCTTCACGCGGCCGCGGAGATGGCGCATGTGCTTGATCAGGCTCTTCGCGTAGTCCGCCGTGGACTGCGCGGTCTCGAGCTGGACGTTGCAGATGCGCCCGGTCTTCTGGAAGTTGCGGACGGCAAGTCCCACCTCCCAGATGATTTCCTGCGTCTGAGCCCAGATGGGATTCCCGTTGGCGTCCTGGAGCTGCATTTCCTTCATCGGCTCCAACGTCAGGCCGGCATACTTGCTGACCTCGGGGTAGAAGCACGTCGTGGCCAATTCGCCCCAGCCGACAAGCCAGATGGAGCGGAGAGGCTTCGAGGCGTTGACATAGTTGAGCAGGGTGCCCGCGGTGCCGCCGGCGGTCCCGACGTCGCTCTCGCCGCCGTTGATGACGTTGTAGAAGAACTGCTTGCGGGTAGCGCCGGCATAGCCGTACTTGTCGTAGAAGTCGCAGAGGCCGTTGAACTTCCGCGGCTCGTTGGCGATGTTGGCGTAGAAGAGGGCCGTCGCAACGTCCTCTCGCAGCCCTTCGCGGTGGGCCCTGACGTGCATCTGCCAGAGCGCTTCCTTGTCCTTGGTCTTGTTCCACGTGTCCATCGGAATCTCGATGCGCGCCTTGATGCGCCCGCAGGTGTCCCATGCGGTCGAGAAGCCGGTCTTGGATGCGGGGACGCCTTCGTTGAGCGCCACCCACGTGCCGTGGGGATTGAGGTTGCGGAAGTCGGTCGACAGCTTGTCGCCGTCGTCGGCCCGCATGAACGTCGTGTCGTCGAGGACTCCGTTGTCCTCGGACACGAGATCGAGGATGTTCGCCTTGAGGCTGCCGTCTTTATTGCGGGCGGCCTCGGCGGTGTCGCGGAGCGTCAGTGCTTGGGAACCCAAGGTTGCCATGTTTTTTCCTTTCTGTTTGTTTCACCGCCGACCGCCCGGCACCCGCCGGGAGCATCGGCACATCGTCTACTTCATCCCCTTCGAGAAAGTCGCCAGGTCGAATTGCAGCTCCCCGCCCGCCGCGCCCGTCGCCGGGGCCGGGGCAGGGCCGCCGGTGTCGTTGCGCTGGACGCGACCCAGCCCCGCCATCGCCCGGATGAACCGCCGGTCGTTGACCAGGGCCTGAATCGTGCAGATGTCCTCCCACAGCTCCTTGCCGAACAGCTGCAGGCCGCCAGCCTGCATGTCGCGCGCGGCCGCCCGGATGCCGCTTCCGAACTCCTGCACGGCCTCCTCGCGGAGCTGCTGCAGGATCTTCCGCTCCTCGGCTTCCTGGTGCTGCTCGCGGACCTTCTCGAGGGCCGCCGTGGCGATCAGCATGTCCTTGGCCTTGTCGGCCGGGATGCCGCTGTGGCGCATCGCCGCCAGCATCGCCGCCGCATCCTTGGCCGCGAACGACACGTCGGAGCCGTCCGGCGCCTTGAACTCGAAGTCCTTGCTGTCGTCGATGCCGGCTTCCTTGAGCCACGCTTGCGCGGCGGCCTTGTCCGCCTCGGCGGCGGCTTGTTCCTGCTCCTCGTCGGTCTTGGCGAGGTCGAGGATGTCGGGAAGGTCCGGTTTCGGCTGATCCGGCTGCGCGGGCGGCGTCTCCGCCGGCGGGTTCGCGGGCGGAGTGCCGGGGGCGGCCGGTGGCGTCGCCGGCGCCGGAGGAGTGGATTCCGCGGGCGGGTTCGCGGGCGCCGGGTTGGCCGGGGGCGCGGGTGGATTGTTCGCCGGGGGCGGAGTGGCCGCAGGCGTGTTCGCGGGAGGGGTCGGGTTGGGGGTTTCGCCGCTCATGTCGTGCTCCTCTCTCAGTCAACCAGCGTCCAGTCGTCGGACAGCATGTCGTTCTGGCTGGCGAGCCAGCCGGGCTGGAGGTTGTCCTGCGCCGTCTTCATGACGATGCAGGGCATGACTTCATGCTCCTTCTCCTCCACCGCATTGGTCTGCAACCTGACGGCATCGGCGAGGAAGAGATACATTCCCTTTCCGTTCCAGCCCTTGCGGGCTACCTTTTTGTCCTGCTTCAGCGCCTCGATGGCCTGCCCGAACGTCATGCCGTCGATGGGGCGCCCGGATGCTTCGAAGCTGGCCTTGGGGCACCACGACTTGTATCCGTCGGGGTACTGGATGAAATAACCCTCTTCGGCCGCCGCCTCCACCGAAAGCATATCAGGGCCGTTGTGATACTGGCCGCGCGTCATGAGTTCGGCTTCTACGATGTGGGTTCTGATGTATTTCATGGTGTGTCCTTTGGTTGTGGGTTGATTTGTTCAAAGATGGATGCCTTGGCGGCCTCTTCCTCGTCGAGCCGCGCGGCTTCATCGAGGATGGCCTGGTCGAGCGCCTGTTTGGAGGACAGCTCCTGGTCGGCGACGTGGCACTGGTTCGGCGCCGCGTCCTGGAATGCCTTGAGGATGGCCAGCCCGAGCGCCCGGTGGCCAATCCACGCCGTGCGTCCCGGCTCCTCCGCAGGCGCCTCGATGAAGACGCCACTGATGGCCTTGAGCCAGCTGAACACCCGCCGCCCCTGCGGCGTCAGCATGAGCGCGCCCAGGTCGGTGCGGAGCTGTTCGCGGTCCTCGCGCTGGATTCGTTCCCTGGCTTCCCGGTAGTGCGTCATGCCACCATGCCTCCTGCCTGCGGCGGCTGGAAGGCGTCCCCGCCGGCCGCCGCCTGGGCCTCGGAGATGTCCTTGAGCATCTTCGCCTGCTGCGCCTGCACGTTGGCGTCAACCTGCCGTTGCTGGAGCTGCATCTGCTGCTCCTGCACCCGCGCGCGGCCCTCGCGCATGGTCTCCACGTCCTTCGTGTCCCGGATGATGCCGAACTCCATGTAGCTGCGGGCCGCCAGCTGGACCGCCCGGTCGAGGTCGATGTTGTCGAGCGCCTGCGGGTCGTAGTTGGAGACGAGGCCGCAGAACTCGAGCGTGTGCAGGATGCCCGTCATCCGCGTGCTGCTCTGCTGCTCCGCGTGGAGGGTGGACTGGTACTCGACCGTGATGTCCATCTCGTCGATCTCCAGCAGCGTCCGGTAGCGCTCCGCCGCGGCTGCCCGCGCCTCGCCGTTCCATTCCCACCCCAGCAGCTCGTCGCCGTACAGCTGGTCGAGCTGCTCGACCGCGTGCATGAAGCAGATCTGGTACACACCGCCGACCAGCGGGTCGAGCAGGTCGTGGTTCAGCCGCGTGAGGATCGGCCCGAGCAGCGCGATTTTCTCGCTCGCCAGCTCCGCCACCTCCGTCGCCGTCATCTGGCGCTTGCCCTCGCCCATCTGGATTTGGAGGAGCATTGCGAAAAGGTCCTCGTAGAAGAGGCGCCCCATCCGCTGTTCCTGCTCCGCGATGGTCGCGTTGACATAATCAAGCCGCTTCGGCCGCTGGTCGATGGGCTGGATCGGGATGTGCCCCGCGCTCGTCCCGCCAATTCCGGCCGCAAAGTAGTTTACCGCCCCAGGATTCATGTTGACCCCGGTCCCCCGCATCGATTCTGGTACCGCCATCGGCGGGTCGACCTCGTTCGCCACCAGGCACATCTTTGCCTGCTCCAGCGATTGCAGCTCCTTGGCGTCCGGCAGCGCGATCTGCCCCAGTCCCAGACCGTAGGCGCTGGCCGTCGGCTGGCTCCACCGCGGCGCGATGATTGGATTGTAATCAAAGCCGCGCGTCGCCAGCAGCGCATCCGCTTCCGCTTCCCCGTCCAGCCAGTACATCGACGCGAAGTAGTGCTGGCCGAACCGCCGGCGGCGCTCCCGCGGCACCTCCCCCATCGGCACGACGAGATTCCAGACCCGCCGGAACTCCTCCGTCCGCCCCTCCTCGAAATCCTTGCGCACCGCGTCCGGCAGCGCGTCCACCCCGAACTCGTCCGCCAGCTGCCGCACCGTGTACTCCGCCCGCCGCAACAGCGTGCAGACCCGGCCGCGCCGGTCCTGGCCGATCCAGTAGGCGCCCTCGTCGAGGACGTCCAGCCGCACCACCGTGTCCTCGTCCGGGAGCAGCAGCGCGCAGGCCGTCCCGAACTGCCCCAGCCGCATGTACATCGAAATGAGCGACGTGTAGATGTTGCTCCCGGCGATGGTCGTCTGCAGCACCTCCGTCGCGTCGTCGATGGTCCGCCGGACGGCCGCCGGCATCTTCCGCTCCTCCGACGCCCCCTTCTCGACCAGCCGGAACCATTGACGCGCCTGGTTCGTGATCCCCGATTGCAGGCCGCTCGCCAGCCGCCCCACGACATCGCGCGGCTTGCTGTTGATGATCTTCTCGTCGTCGCGTTTCGCGGCCTCTTCGTTGTTGTCCCGGCCGTCCTCGAGCGCCTTGCCCAGCGTCGGCTCGAAGTTCTTGCGGACGTCCCGCCACAGCCCCTCGAACGGCAGGCGCGCCCGTTCCAGGCTCCCCTTGACCGTCCGCGCCCACGTCAGCAGCGCCGCGCTTGTCGCCGGGTCACGCATCCCTTACGCCCCCAGCTTCTGCTGCTGACCGTTTCCCCCGTAGCGCGTCATGGTGGACATCAGCCCACGCCGCAGCAGCTGCTTCCGGCTCGTGTCCGCCCTTGCCGCCGACTGCACCTCCGCCGCCGCCTTCAGCGGCTCCGCCGCCGGCTCCTCCCGGTTCATCGCCTCCGACATCGCCGCCATGTACTCCGCCATCTGCCGCTGGAACAAGGCCTGCTGGTCGAGGGCGTCGACCTCGCCTTTTCGGGTCTTGATCTGCTCCATGAAGGCCCGTGCGACATCCCCCTTGCTTCCCGGCACTTGCCCCCATCCCCCGGACAAGCGATTGTAGAGCGACTGCAGCTCCTGCGACGACATGTCCATGTATGACTTGCCATCCCGGTAAATCACACTTCCGTGCGAAATGAGGTCCTCGCCCTGTCCGTGGTCTGCTCGATAGAATGTCGTCATCGTCCTCGGTCCTCGATGACCGGCTGTGTCATGCCTCCCCCTTACCCACCACCCATGGCATTGTCAAATGTTTGGCATTTCAACTCAAATTGAAATAGAACAAAAGACAACCAGCATTCGCGCCTGCGGCATCATTGCGCACAATCGGCGTATTTATCGCAGATCAGGCAAACCCATAATGAGGTAGCATTGCGATGCGGCATCTTGCCGCGCCCAACCAAGGGGAGAATGCGCGGCCGAAAGGCCGCACCGCATCTTGTCACTTTTCGCTTTTCACTTGTTACTGCGCCCGAAGGGCGCCACGGCATCCTGCTGCGCCCAAGCGGATGGAGAGCGGGAGGAAACGGGAGAAGAAAAACTACAAGCATGTCTCGAATGTCGCCGCGCGGGCTCGGATGGCTGGGAGCCGGGAGGGATGTCTACATTGAAAACCAAGAAAACCGCTTCGCGGACAGGAACGCTCATTTGTGACAAATCCATCCACAAACAGCGCGCATATCATTCCAGCGGAATCCAGCAAATCCATCCATTTGCCTTGCAGGGCATGTCCAAAAATTAGAGGTGAACACGATGAGCCTCTTCGTAATTTGGGGTCTGCCCCTTTTTTCCTTTTTTCCCTTCGCCTGACAACTCCAATGGTTGGAAAAACTGACGCCGCTGGGACTCACGTCCCGGACGCTGCGGCCGCGGCGTCGGCTTCCTCTTTCCAGAGGATCCAGACTTCGCGGGTGGCGCCTGGGGGTTGGAAGAACCCGGATGCCAAAGGGAAATGCCGGTTGGCCGCATCCATGCCGGCGGCCCAGGCCGCATCGCGGTCGGGTCCGGGCGGCATCGCCGACAGGTCGTGCAGGACGCGGAGGTCATGCTTCCACCGGAGCAGATGCGCCATACGGTCGTACTGGTACCAATAGCGCGCGGGAGGCGTCGCGGCGTCCGCAGACGGCCAAAGGCACAGCATGTCGCCGGCAAACGCCGCCAGGAGGCCGGACGGCCCTTCCGTGTGCCAAACCCTCCGTTCCTGGCGGATTTCCCCGGCCGCCAGCACGCACCAGGCGGCGGGCGCCTCCCCTTCGGGTGCCGACTCGCAGCGGGCCAGCAGGCGGTCGCGCAACCCGTCGTTGATCCGACGCAGGAGGGCCGTCGGCCCCCACTCCGCCACCGCTTCCACCACCACGGCCAACACCAGCACGGCGGCCGCCCAAGACGCCCAGCGCCGCCGCCCCGGTCCCGGAATCCACGCGAACCCCGAGAGGGCCACCCATGTTCCGGCAGCCGACAGCAGCAACACGGCGCCGTCCATACACCCCATCGCCCGGCGGTGGCGGATGATGTCCGGGATGGCGGCCAGCATCAGGAGGATGCCGCCCGCCACGCACCGGGCCACCGCGCGGGGATGGGCCTTGCGGACCGCCCCACCGAAGTCCATCCAGGCAAGGACCGCGCCCAACCAGAAGCACCAATCCCCTACCCATCCCGACCAGTGCCCCAGCACAATGGCGGCCGCGCCAATCGCCAGCGACACCAAGGCCAGACGTCCCCGCCCGCGGAACGGGCCGCCGCCCTCGCGCCGCCACCGCCTCGCGGCGTACCCCACCAGGCAAGGCCCGGCGAAAACGACCCCCATCTGGACGAGCAGCAGCAACCACCGCCCGACGGCCGAGTCCCCCGCATCGCCCAGCGCGCACCTCCACGACCACGGTAGCACCCATGACCCCAAGAGCGTCCCCGCGTACCACGCCAGCGTCCCCCACCCCATCCACGCCGCCGCGCGGGCCAAGCTCCTTTCGTCGGGAGAGAGGGGGACCGATGATGCATTTTCGGTCTTCATGGCGGCATCATACCCCTCTTGCCAGGCAGGGGCAAGGCGTGGAAACTCGGGGCCAGACCCCTTGGTGGGAAGAAGAATGAGCATTTCGGGGTTGGAATGGGTTGTTCATCTCAAGGGGTGAAGTTACAGGAGGCGGGAAGTTGCGTCAACTCTTTTGGGAGCTGGAAATGAATCGGATGGGGGGAAGGACACAGTTTTCGGAGCGGCATGGCGGAGGGGGTCAGGAGGCTTCGCGGGCACCCCAGAGAGGCATCAGGTCCAGCCCGCGGCAGTGGTCGAGGCGGCCCTCCGGGCGGCGGTTGCACCGCGGGGGGAGGCGGTTGGCCTGCGTCAGGAGGAAGGGTGGACGGCCCAACGCGCCGCCGTGCAGGAAGGCGAGGCATCCACTGCGGTCGCCGGGGCGGTCTGCGGGCGGGGAGTGAATGCAGAAAAGGGGCCAGACCCCGCCAGAGCCCTCGTCCCCGAACACGTCACCGGCAAGCGCGTGCACGAAGCCTGAAGCCGCAACGCGCCTGGAAGCCGCATCCCCCATCGTCGTCCCGGCGGATGGAGGGCGGGATCATTTCCAACATTGAAAACCATGAAAACCGCTTTGCGGACAGGGGAAAGCGGGTGGCACGTTGGGGGCGCGGGCGTCCCGCCCGGGGGGGGGGGCAGGAAAGCAGACAACCAGCGAAAAAGCCAACATTTTCCATAATCTCGCGCAGGCATTGCGCCCTCTTTAGAGTGGGCGGCGGGTTCAAAGGAGGGGGAGGGCTTCGTCGGGGATAGGGTATTCGAGGCGGATGGGGCGGCCGGGGGAGGAGGCGGGTTCGAGGGTGGCGGCGAGGCGCCATCGTTCGTCCTCGCCGAACGGGGGCGGGATGTGGACGGTTTCGCGCCGGGTGCCGGGGACGGGGGCGGCGTGTTTGCAGACGGGTATGGAGACGACGAGGCATTGTTTCCTGCCGGCGGGGGCGAGGCCTTCGAGCTGGATGGATAGGGAATGGAAGGCGGACGGGGCGTCGAGGCTCCAGTCGAGGGTCGGGGTGGTGCCGCCGGAGCGGGAAAGGGTCATGGCGAGCTTGGGGGCGTGGAGGTCGCGCCGCAGGGCGACGGCGAACGCGGCGGCCACGGCTGCGCCGATGAGGGGGAATGCCCACACGAGCCGCATCATGGGGTCGTGCGGGCCGGGCGCGGACATGAACACGATGGCGGTCGGCCACGCGAGGAGGTTCCAGAAGAGGGCGAAGGCGCCGAACGAAAGGGTGTTCCCGCGCGAGCGTCGGAGGGGCCAGCGTCCCGTTTCGGTGCCCTGGCCCGGCCGCAACGCCCGGACCAGCAGGAAGATGCCGGCTCCGGCGATGACAAGGCCGATGGACAGGAAGAGGGGGAAACCGAGCAGGTCGAGGTCCGGTCCGCCGGAGCGGTGCAGGGTGCTGCGCCGCGGATTGGAGGGGAGGACCCAGACTTTGACGGTGCTGCCGGGCCGGACGGAGTGGGCCAGCCGGCGGGCGCGGGCGCTGCCGGAGCTCGCGTACTCGCCCGCGAGGCCGTCCACGCGGTCGCTTTCGTAGGTTTTGCCCCGGTAATCGTATTCGTAGCCGATGCGGGCGGAGTAAAGGGTCCTGGAATGCCCGCTCCCGCCGCCGCCCGGGTGGCTCGCGACGCCGGTATACAGGACTTTCCCGGTGACCGGGACCAAGTCCCTGCCGGAGGGATGGTCCGCGGACAGGGCATCGGAGAGCATTCCGGCTCCCTCCATCGCGAACAGCGAGCCGAATAGCGTCATGCACAGGGGCAAGATGCCCCTTCTGAGGCGGCCGCCCCAGAGACGGCGGGTTTTCGGAAAGGCCTCGACGAGTCCCAGGGCGCCCATCAGCTCCGCAATCAGGAAGAAGGCCGGAAGCAGCAACCCGAGGCCCCAGGACCTATTGGCGCGGCCGCCGAAGGGATCCCCGACGGGGAGGACGGCGTTGTCGTCGTTCTCGGGATCGACAAGGCAGACGTGGTCGGTGCCGCGGGCGTATTTTTCGAGGAGGGGGATGCGGGTTTCGAGGCGCTGGAAGGTGTGGTGGGTGCCGCCGGGGCGGTCCAGGGCGGCGGCGCGGTGCATGAGGCCGTTCCAGTAGTAGGAGTATTCGGCGGTGAAGGCGAAGTCATCCACCCGGCGGCGCTCGACGGAGGAGGATTCGATGCGGCAGGGAACTTCGGCCCAGCCGCGGGTGGAGGGGGCGGAGGAGGAGGCCGAGGCGAAGAGGCTGAACAAGAACAGGACGAAGAAGATGTTGACGGCGGCCAGGCCAACGATGCCCGAGACGAGGGCGCCGGGGCGGATGCCGTCGCGGCGGACGGGCAGCTGGTACGGGGAGGGCAACATGGCGAGCGCAAGTCTGGCAGGAGCCGGGCGGGAAGTCAAATCCAAGCGGCAGAAAAGCGGGAAACAAGAGAAATCGCCAATGTTTCCTGCAATCTCGCAGAAAAGGGGCCAGACCCGAATGCTGATTGTTGGAAAATTTTGGCCGGTTTTTCCAATGATTGGAAAAATCTTTCGCGCGTTTTCCAGCGATTGGGAAAGTTTTTTACGGGAACGAAGATTCTTTTAAGGGGTCTGTCCCCTTATTGTGCTGGCCATAGATAATCGGATGTTTATTCGGCCGCATACCGGACCTTTTCGTTCTTGAAGAGACGGCGGACCGATTCGCGGTCATCGCGGTGGCGCTGGAGCGTGGCGGTGGTTTGGAGGACCGCCGCCTGCTG